>CALXBZ010000026.1 GCA_944386665.1 uncultured Clostridia bacterium | reverse complement strand
AAATAATAATAATTTACAAGAACAAGAAAAGACACAAGAAGAACGAAAAAAAGAGTTTGATCAGTTATTTAATAATGTCATAGAACTTAATAATTATGATACAAGCAAAATAAAAAGATTAGACCAAAGTAAAGAAATTGTTTATACAGCTTACGAAAATAATTCAGAAGAAAATAACAAATATGAATTGGATGTCCATATTCCTGCAATTAATATAGATGGTCAAATAGCAGCAAAGTTTAACCAAACTACCCAACAAATTTTTGCAGATAAGACTACAGAAATATTACAAGGGACTAAATTTTATACTATTTACAATATTAACTATACGGGCTATATTAATGGAGACATTTTATCAGTTATAATAAAATCTACACTAAAGGAAGGAAATAATGCACAAAGGACTATTGTAGAAACATATAACTATAACTTGACAACTGAAAAAGAAGTTAGCATATATGATGTAATTAATGAAAGAGGTATTACTACAGAGAAACTAAAGGAAAAAATTAATATTGAAATAACAAATGCAATAAAAGAAGCAAATAAAATTCAATTAGCAGGATTTGAAACATATACAAGAGATATAAATAGTGATATATATCAAGTTGATAATATTACCAATTTCTTTATTGGAGCAGATGGAAAATTAGAGATAGTATTCGCCTATGGTAACAACAATTTTACATCAGAGATGGATATAATAGAAATTTAACAAAATTCTATATACAAAAAATTATGGAAAAGAGCAAATAGAATATGTCGAAAAATATATTAATAACAGAGAAACCTTCTGTTGCAATGGAATTTGCAAAAGTATTAAACATTAATACTTCAAAAAAAGATGGATACTTAGAAGCGGATGAATGGATAATAACTTGGTGTGTTGGTCATTTAGTGACAATGTCATATCCAGAAAAATATGATGAAAAGCTTAAATTCTGGAGATTAGACACATTACCATTCATACCTAAAGAATATAAGTATGAAGTTATACCAAATGTACAAAAGCAATTTAATACAATACAATCATTAATAAGAAGAGAAGACGTATCAACAATATATGTAGCAACCGACTCTGGAAGAGAAGGAGAATATATATATAGATTAGTCGAGCAAATGATAGGCATTAATGGTAAAAACAGAAAAAGAGTATGGATAGATTCACAAACAGAAGAAGAAATAAAAAGAGGAATAAGAGAAGCAAAAGAATTAAATGAATATGATAGTTTGGCAGATAGTGCATATTTAAGAGCAAAAGAAGACTATCTAATAGGAATTAATTTTTCAAGATTATTAACAATAATATATGGTAGAAGGGTGGCTAAGGAATTAGAACAAGATAAAATATCAATTTCAGTTGGTAGAGTAATGACTTGTGTTCTAGGAATGGTAGTATCAAGAGAAAGAGAAATAAGAAATTTTGTAAAAGTTCCATATTATAAAATAATTGGAAGCTTCGGGAAAAAAGAGGAGAGCAAATCATTTTTAGCAGAGTGGAAAGTTACTGAGAATTCTTGTAAAAAAGACTCAATAGAATTATATAATGAAACTGGATTTAAAAAAGAAGAAAATGCAAAAAAATTTATTATGGACATAAGTGACAAAAAAGCCGTAATTAAAGAAATAAAGAAATCAAAACAAAAAGAAAATGCACCACTATTATTTAACTTAGCAGAAATACAAAATGAATGTACCAAAAGATTTAAAATTAAACCAGATGAAACCTTAGACATAATTCAAAATTTGTATGAGAAAAAACTAGTAACATATCCTAGAACTGATGCTAGGGTTATATCAACAGCAGTAGCAAAAGTAATTACTAAAAATTTAAATGGTATTGCTAAAGGATTTAAAGATGAAGAAATACAAAAATATTTAAACAAAATGGTTCAAGAAAAATATTCTACAGATTTAATAAAAACAAAATATGTTAATGATAGTAAAATTACAGACCATTATGCAATTATACCAACAGGACAAGGATATGAGAACTATGATAAAATCCCTGAACTACAAAAAAATGTATATAAACTTATTGTAAAAAGATTTTTAGCAATATTTTATCCACCAGCAGAATACAGTAAAGTATCTGTAACAATAGAAGTTCAAAACAGAGAGCATAAAGAAGAACTAAGTAGCAGTGGAAAAGTTTGTTTAAAGCAAGGATATTTAGAAGTTCTAAAAGGAATAGACAAAAAAGCACAAGAAACAAACAAACAATCCACAGAAAACGTACAAAATGTGGAAAACGACACAAATGAAAGCCAAGAAGAAATAGATAATCTATCAATCTTAGCAGAGCTAAAAAAAGGACAAGAAATAGATGTTATTAATTATGAAACAAAAGAAGCGCAAACTAATCCGCCTACTAGATATAATTCTGGTTCAATGATTCTAGCAATGGAAAATGCGGGAAAATTAATCGAAGATGAAGAATTAAGAGAACAAATAAAAGGAGCAGGAATTGGCACAAGCGCTACAAGAGCAGAAATTATAAAAAAATTAGAAAAAATACAATATATTCAAATAAACGATAAAACACAAATAATTACACCAACACAAAAAGGCGAAATAATTTATGATATTGTTAATAATTCAATGCCAGATATGTTAAATCCAAAGTTAACTGCAAGTTGGGAAAAAGGCTTAGACATGGTGGCGAATAAAGAAATAAAACCTGATGAATTTATGGAAAAACTTCAAAAGTATATACATTCAAAATTCAATAGATTGGTAGTAAAATATTAATAAAGGAGGATCTACTATGAAAATAGGTTTAGCTTTAGCAGGTGGAGGCGTTAAAGGAGCAAGTCATATAGGTGTAATAAAAGCTCTACAAGAAAATGGAATAGAGATTGGATACATTGGAGGAACAAGTATTGGAAGTATAGTAACTGCACTATATGCAATGGATTATGAACCAGGAGAAATGCTAAAATTATTCAAATACTTTTCAAAATTTATAATGAAAGTTGATCCAAAATATTATTGGACAAATGTCAAAAGCACGAAAAGCTTTATGGGATATGGTTTATTATCAGGAGACAAAATAGAAATGGCCATAGATGCGTGTGCAGAACTAAAACAAATAAAAAATATAGAAGATATAAAAATACCTATAGTAATGCCAACAGTAGATATCAGAAATAATAAAAAATATGTTTTTACAAATCATCAATACGATGATAACTTTCCAGAAGATACATACATAAGAGAGATAAGTTTAGGAAAAGCAGTAAGGGCTAGTAGTAGTTATCCTGGAATGTTTGCACCTACAATATACAAAGAACACAAATTTGTAGATGGCGGAATAATAGATAATTTGCCTGCACAAGAAGTAAGAAAATTGGGAGCCGAAAAAGTTTTATCAATAAGATTTAGCTCGAAAAATAATGTGGATCCTAAAAATGTAATAGAGGTAGCTCTAAAATCAGTTGATTTATTATTTGAACAAAGAACAGATAGTGAAATAGCAAGTAGTGATTATTCAATAACATTAGATTTAACAGAAGCAAGTGTATTTAACATCAAAAAGATTGACTATTGTTATAATCAAGGATACATAGCAGCGATAGAAAATATGAGCAAAATAAAAGCTATGTTAAAGTAAAATTTTAATAAATCAAAATAACAGACTAAGCTTAAATAGATAAGGATAAAGAGAATCTATACACCATTTATAAATAGCCAACATAATATATAACATAATATATTAAAATAAGAAAGGCAAAATGGTGAAATTAAATGTCAAGTTTTATAATAGAGGGAGGAACAAAACTAAATGGAGAAGTTAGAATATCAGGATCTAAAAATGCTTCATTGCCAATAATTGCTGCAAGCATATTAAATGGTGGAGAAACAACATTATACAATGTACCAAATATTCACGACACACAGATAACATTAAAGATACTAAAAAAGCTAGGGTGCAAAATAAAAAAAAACAAGGAAAAGATAGAAATCAATTCAACGTACATAACACAAAAAGAAATATCAGAGGATTTAATGAGAGAGATGAGATCTACCGTAATATTAGCAGGAGCACTTATTGGAAGATTTAAGGAGGCAACTTTCTCGTATCCGGGTGGATGTGATATTGGTGCAAGACCAATAGATTTACATTTAAAAGCATTCAAAAAATTAGGAATAAATATTGAAGAAGAGTATGGATTTATTAGGTGTAGTTGTGATAAAATAATAGGGACAAATATAGACTTGGACTTTCCAAGTGTAGGAGCAACTGAAAATATTATTCTTGCATCAGTATTGGCAGAGGGAAAAACAACTATTACAAATGCAGCTAGAGAACCGGAAATAGTAGATTTAGTTAAAATGCTAAAAAAAATGGGTGCAAAGATTTCAGGAGAAGGAACGAATATTATCGAAATAAATGGCGTGAAAAAATTAGAAGATGTAAAATATAGAATTATGCCAGATAGAATAGAAGCGGGGACGTTTTTATGTGCCGGAGCAATTACAGGAGGCAATATAAAAATAATTAATGCTATTCCAGAACATCTTGTGCCAATAATATCAAAATTAGAGGAAGCTAATTGTAAAATTAAGATTGAAAATAATATTATTATAATAGATGCACCGCAAAGATTAAAAGCCATAGAAATAAAAACCATGCCATATCCTGGATTTCCAACGGATTTGCAATCAATTTTTGGAACAGTACTATCTGTTGCAAAAGGAACATCAATTATAACGGAAAATATATTTGAGAATAGATTTAGATATCTTGCAGAATTAAAAAGAATGGGAGCAAAAATTAAACAAGAGAATAATGTGGCAATTATATCAGGAGTAAAAAGATTATCTGGAACAGCCGTACAAAGTACAGATTTGAGAGGCGGAGCTGCCATGGTGCTTGCAGGATTAGAAGCAAAAGGAATTACAAAAGTTAGCAACATAGAATACATTTTAAGAGGATACGAAGATATAGATAAAAAATTAAATAAACTTGGAGCTAATATATATATAAAAGAAGGTGAGTAAATGAAAAAGGAACAAAAGAAAGATAATAAACTATATGATTTTGATTACGAAACCCAAGATAAGAAAAAAAGAAAATCAAAGAAGAAAAAGGCAGATGCAAAATCTGCCTCAAAATCTAAGGATAATATTAATTATGCAAGTAATCAAATTGGACAAGAACATAAAAGAAAAAAATATGATGGTGAAATCATCATAGGGGTTACTAGATACCCTGAAAAGAAAAAAATAGAAAATAAAAAGAGCAAAAATAAAACCGAACGAAATAGTAACACAAAAAAAACAAAAGAAAAAAACATAAAAAGAAGGAAGAATGCGATAAACAAAGAACAATATAATGTAGACAAAAGTATAAAAATAGATGAACAAGCAAATAAGAAGATTATCAAAAATGAAAAAAGAAAGAAAAAAATAATTAAAATTCTACTATTAATATTATTAATTAGTGGAGCAATAGTATTTGCATTAATATCACCAATATTTAATATAAGAAAAATAGAAATATTAGGCAATAAGCAGATAACAAAAGAAGAACTAACAAGTTTATCAAAGATTCAATTAGATGATAATATTTTTAAAGTCCAAAATATAAAGGTGGCTAATAATATTAAACAAAATGCGTACATAAGTGAAGTAAAAGTACATAAGATTTTACCTAGTACAGTACAAATAAAGGTTATAGAAAGAGAACCAAGTTATATGCTAGAATATGGCAATGGATACGTATATGTCAGTAATCAAGGATATATGTTAGAAATATCAAGTATAAAAAAAGAACTACCAATTCTTATAGGTACATCTACATCTAAAGAAGACTATAAAGCGGGAAATAGACTAAATGAAGAGGATCTTATTAAATTAGGAACAGTTATTAAAATAATTGATTCAGCAAAAACAAATGGAATATCAAATTTAATAACAAAAATAGATATAAATAATTCTAACAATTATACATTACACCTTGAATCTGAAAGAAAAGTTGCTTATTTAGGAGATTGTAGCAATATAGAAACAAGAATGTTATTCTTAGTAGGAATCCTTGAAAAAGAAAAAGACCATGCAGGAGAGATATTCATTAATATGAATTTAAACACAGATAATGCATATTTTAGAGAAAGTGTTTAACAAATAAAACTCTAACGAATATAAATATTACTTACAAAGATAGGAGAGAAAAATATTGAATAAAAAAGAAATTGCAATTGCATTAGGAATAATGTGTATGATACTTACTCTAATTTTGGTAATTCAAATTAGAACAACTAATAGTGCTAATCAAATAGTGAAACAAACATTTAGTAGCAATAATTTAAGAGATCAAGTATTAAAATGGAAAGAAAGATATGATTATACATATTCTGAACTAGAACTGGCCGAAAAAAAGATAGAGATAGTAAGACAAAAAGCAAGCGAAAATACAGAAGGATCCACAGAGAAGGAAGAAGAATTAAAGAAGAACAATATATTAATTGGACTAACTGATGTATCCGGAGAGGGAGTTATAGTAACGTTAAAGGACAATCCAAATGTTTCATTAGATAGTACTATTTTAGATCCTAGTATGGTCATAGTCCATTTTGGAGATATACTTGGAATTGTAAATGAATTAAAAAATGCAGGAGCAGAAGCAATATCAATCAATGACCAAAGAGTAGTTTCAACAACATCAATCACATGTGAAGGAAATGTAATTAATGTAAATGGAGAAAAAATAAGTTCACCATTTGTTATAAAAGCAATTGGAAGCTCTATATACATGCATTCAGCACTTACAAGACCGGGAGGAACAATAGAAAATTTAAACCAATATATACAAGCTTCTGTAAAGCAATCAAATAATATAACAATTAAGAAATATACAGGAATTATAAATCCTAAATACATGAAATATGCAGAATAAAGAGAAAGATTTTAAACAAAATTTTTTCTCAATCAATATGAAATTTGGAAAGGAATGAGATAAAATTTGAAGATTAATTTTGATAAAGCCAATATAACAATGTCAATTAGTATTGCAATTGTATGCGTTATTTTAGTATCAGTATCTTTGGTTCAATTTAAAACAGTAGAGCAAGTAAATGAAACAGATATTGAAACAATGAGAGATGAAGAATTAAGAGAACAAATATCGCTATGGAAAAGTAAATGGGAAGAGGCAAATGAAAAGTTAGAAGAAACAAATTCTAAAATTAATGAATATAATGAAAAACTAGAATCAAATGAAGAAGCTTCTGAACTATTAGATGAAGAACTAAGAAAATCACAATTAATACTGGGAACAACAGATGTTGTGGGAGATGGCGTTGTCATAACATTAACAGATACAGAAGAGAGTCCAATAGAAGCGGCAGATTTAGTAGATTTAATTAATGAATTAAGATTTGCAGGGGCAGAAGCAATATCTATAAATGGAGTGCGAATTGTAAATATGACAGATATTGTAGATATAGATTCATACATAATTATAAAACCTTCTCAAAGGCTGGTTTCACCATATGTAGTGAAAGCAATTGGCAATCAAACATATTTAGTTAGTACTCTATGTCTAAAAAATAGTGGATTTGTGGACAAGTATAATAACAGCGGAAAATCTGTAAAACTTGATAAACAAAGGAATATAAAAATTCCAAAATATTCAGGAACAATGAATATAAAATATATGAAGGAGGTTACAGATAAATGATAATAATAGCAATAATAGTAGGTTGTTTGATAGGAGCTTTAATAGGAATATATGCACCAATGGTATCGTATACATATTCAGGATATTTAGCAATAGCAATAATTGCATCATTAGATTCTGTATTTGGAGGAATAGTTGCAACCTTAAAAAAGAATTTTAATCTTACAATTTTTGTAACAGGGTTTTTTGGAAATGCAATTCTTGCAATACTATTAACAATACTTGGACAAAAACTAAACGTAGATATATACCTAGCAGCAATTGTAGTTTTTGTTGGTAGAATGTTTACAAATTTAGCAATAATACGTAGGTATTATATTGATATAGTAGTAAAAAAAATAGGAAATAAAAAGAAAAAAACAGTAAAATAGAAAACAAAATGAAATAATTATTAGAGATAAATTTATTACAAAAATATTACAAAATTATAACAAAACTATTGACTTTTTTTGTGAAATATAATAAAGTTAGAGTCAATAAAAGCAGAAAAATTGGAGGAGTTAATTTTGGCAATCGGAGATATAATAGTAGGTATAGATATAGGATCCTCGAAAGTTAGCTTAGTTGTAGGAGAAGTAAACAGTTTTAATCAAGTAGAACTTATCTATACGGTGGAACATAAGTGTAAAGGAATTAAGAAAACAAAAATAATAGATGAAGATGAAATAGCAAATGCTATAATAAAATCAATACAAGATGCAGAAAGAGAAGCAGAAATCAAAATTAATTCAGCATATTTAACAATAGCAGGTAAATATGTAACTATAGTACAAAATAGTATAACAAAAACAATAAAAGACAAATATTCAGGCATCTCTGCCAAAGATGTATCTTCTGCTTTGCTACAAGTTAAAGACATAGACATACCAGATGGGAAAAGTATAATTGATATTGTAACTGATAGATTTATATTAGAAGACGGACGAAGTGTTGACGATCCAGTTGGCAACCTAGTGTCTGCTTTTACAATTAATGCACAAGTTATTTTAGGAGATAGAGATTACATAAGGCAATTATCTAATATATGTAAAAAAGCAGATATAGATATAGATGGAATTATACCAATTACATTAGCTGAAAGAAATTTAATATTAGATACAAATGAATTAAATGATAATGTTATGATTATAGACATAGGAGCTGGAAATACTGAAATAGGCATATTTGAGGGAATGGCTTTTAAATATACAAATACAATACCACTAGGAGGAGACAATATTACAAAAGACGTTCAAATGGTATTAAATATTTCAGAAGAAGAAGCTGAAAAATTAAAAAGACAATATGGTTTAGCAATGAGATCTTATATCGATAATGATAATGAGATTGTGCTAAATTCAGTGGAAGATTCTAAGAATAAAGTGATAAAAAGTTCAGATTTGATAGAAATAATAGAAGCTAGAATAGAAGAAATATTTACATTAATCAATAAAGACATATCTAATCAGGGAATAAAACCTAAAATAAATAATGTAATTCTTACAGGTCAAGGAATCACAAACATAAGTAAGAGCGATGTTGCAGGAAAAGTTATGTTAAACATACCTGTTAAATTCGCTACTGGAAGATTAATTAGTACAGTAAGACCTGAATACAGAACAGCATATGCGTTAGTAAGGTATATTGCGGCAAGACCATTTGCAAAAAGTGTCTCAAGCAGTATAGACTCAAACTCAAATGAAAACTTTTTTACGAAAATTTTAGATAGAATAAAAGAATTTTTCTATTCGTAAAATTAAAATAATACAAAGGAACAATAATAGTATAGAATAAAAAACAATAAAATAGGGAGGAATGAACTTTATGATGATGGATAGTAGTGTGGATGAAAACATAGTAGCAGATGGAACAGCGACAATTAAAGTAATTGGAGTTGGTGGCGGTGGAACAAACGCAGTAAATAGAATGGTTGACTCAGGAATAAAGGGAGTAGAATTTATAGCAGTTAATACAGATAGACAAGCTTTACTTTTATCAAAAGCTACATCAAAAATTCAAATTGGAGAAAAAATAACAAGAGGATTAGGTGCAGGAGCAAATCCTGACATTGGTGCTCAAGCAGCAGAAGAAAGCAAAGCTGAAATTACAGAAGCTCTAAGAGGAGCTGATATGGTATTTGTTACAGCAGGCATGGGAGGCGGAACTGGAACAGGGGCAGCCCCTATAGTAGCATCATGTGCTAAAGAAATGGGAATATTAACAATAGGAGTTGTTACAAAACCATTCACATTTGAAGGAAAGAAAAGATTAACTCAAGCTGAAAGAGGTATTGAAAGTCTAAAAGGAAAAGTTGACACATTAGTTGTTATACCAAACGACAAATTGTTGCAGATAATAGATAGAAAAACATCAATAGTTGAAGCCTTTAAAATGGCAGATGATATATTAAGACAAGGTGTACAAGGTATATCTGACTTGATAGCTATACCAGGACTTGTAAATCTAGACTTTGCAGATGTTAAAACAATAATGTTAAATACAGGTATGGCACACATGGGAATAGGTAGAGCATCAGGAGAAAATAGAGCAGAAGATGCTGCAAAACAAGCTATTCAAAGTCCACTACTAGAAACTTCTATAGAAGGAGCTAGAGGAGTAATTATTAATATCACTGGTGGAAGCAATTTGGGACTACATGAAGTAAACACTGCAGCTGAACTTGTACAAAGAAGTGTTGACCCAGAAGCAAATATCATATTTGGTGCTGTTATAGACGAAAGTTTAGATGAAGATATAGTAATAACAGTTATTGCTACTGGTTTTGAAAAAGAAGAAGAAAAAGTTCCAAGTTTAAGTGATATAACAAGCAAAAGCTGGTCTCCAAAAACAACTACAACTAGTTCAGAGACAACAAATGCATCAGGAGATTTAGACATTCCTACCTTCTTAAGAAAAAATAAAGCAAAATAATTTAAATTAATTTGTATGATTATAGTAAAATTAAAACATAAATAATGCAATTTGTATTATTGAAATAGTAAATGAAATATAAGAAAAGAAATAATCTATTCATGTAGATTATTTCTTTTTTTCGTATGCAAGATATGACAACTTTTTAAAAAAACAAGTTATATAATAGGGCAACAAGGGGTAGAAAATGAGAAAATCTAGAAAAACATTTAGATTATCTATCGTAAACAGCAGTAAACAAGTGAAAATTTAGAAGGTGATATAATTGACAGTTTATTTAGATATTATATTTGTAGAAAATATACTTATGAATTACATTATATTGTTTGCTACCCTTATCATTTTAAAAGTGAAAAACAAGGGACAGCAAATAAGATTACTTGCATCCAGTGTAATAGGAAGCAGTTATGCAATAATAGTATATTTAAACATAATTCCTATATATTCAAATATTATAACTAAAATTATATTATCAATAGTTATGATATACGTAGCATTTAATCCACAAAATGTAAAACAATTGTTGAAACAGTTGCTAATATTCTATTTAACATCTTTCGTATTTGGAGGATGTGCATTTGCACTAATATACTTTATAAAACCTGAAAGAGTCAAAATGAATAATGGAGTATTTGTAGGAACATACCCTATAAAGGTAACGCTAATTGCAGGGATAATTGCTTTTATAATAACTCAAATAGCATTCAAAATAAATAAAATTAGATTAGATAGTAAAAACACTTTTATAAACATAAAAATATATTATGAAGAAAAAATATTAGAAGTAAAAGCTCTATTAGATTCTGGAAATATGTTGAAAGATCCAATTAGCGGGATGCCTGTAATTATTATAGAAAAAGAAATCTTACATAAAATAATCCCAGAAGAAATTCTGAATTATATAGAAAATATAGTTGGAGGTGAGGAACAGCGAGAAAAGACTGAGGTAAAAAAATATTTATCCAAAATTAGAATGGTGCCATTTATGTCCATAGGAAAAGAAAATGGAATGTTGCTTGGAATAAGAATTGACAAAGTAAAAATAGAGACAGAGGAAATTAATATAGAAAAGGATAATGTAATTGCCGGAATATATAATCAAAAATTAACAAAGGATAATAAATATAATGCATTAATTGGGTTAAATTTATTAGAGGAAGAATAAAAACTTAAGAAAGGAAAGAAAAAATATGAATTTGTTAAAAATTTTAAAGAATAGTGCAAATATATTGTATGCAAAATGTATAAAAAATAATGAAATTGAAAACTTGCCAATATTTTATATTGGAGGAAGTCAAACACTTCCACCACCACTTACACCGGAAGAGGAGGAAGAAGCTCTTAATAAACTGTCAGAAGGAGATAAGAATACAAGACAATTATTAGTAGAAAGAAATTTAAGATTAGTCGTATATATAGCAAAGAAATTTGAAAATACAGGTACGCGGGATTGAAGACTTAATATCAATAGGAACGATAGGATTAATGAAAGCAATTAATACATATGATACAAGCAAAAATATTAAACTTGCAACTTATGCATCTAGATGCATAGAAAATGAAATATTAATGTATTTAAGAAGAACAAATAAAATTAAAGGAGAAATATCGATAGACGAACCATTAAATCAAGACGGAGATGGTAATGAATTATTGTTATCTGATATATTAGGAAGCGATACAGATTCAATATCAAGAGGATTAGAAGATGAAGTAGATAAAAAATTATTAAAGGCAGCAATAGCAAAATTAAATTCAAGAGAAAAAAATATAATGGAATTAAGATTTGGATTTATAACAGGTAAAGAAAAAACACAAAAAGAGGTAGCTGATATGCTGGGAATATCACAAAGTTACATATCAAGATTAGAAAAGAAAATAATAAATAAAATGAGAAAAGAGATATTAAGTAAAACTGGATAATACATAACTGATGATATTATACAATTATAATATTTAATAACTTATAATAAGAGAATATAAAGAATAAATTTAACTTTCTTTGGAAATACTTAAAGTAAGTAATTCTAAAGGAGGTTTTTATTTTGATAAATAAGGTAGAAATCTGCGGAGTAAATACTGCAAAATTGCCTGTACTATCAAACGAAGAAAAAAGTGAATTACTAAAAGAAATAAAAAATGGAAATAAAGAAGCAAGAGAAAAATTTGTAAATGGAAATTTAAAATTAGTCCTGAGCGTTATAAAAAGATTTTATGGTAGAGGAGAAAATTTAGACGATTTGTTTCAAGTTGGATGTATTGGTTTAATAAAAGCAATGGACAATTTTGATCTAAATCAAAATGTGCAGTTTAGTACCTATGCAGTACCTATGATTATACGGAGAAATAAAAAGATATTTAAGAGATAATAATATGGTAAGAGTAAGCAGATCTGTCAGAGATTTAGCCTACAAGGTACTTGCAATAAGAGAGAAAACATTAAAAGAACAACAAAAAGAATTAACAGTAGAAGAAATTGCAAAAGAACTTTGCGTTGATAAAGAAGAAATAGCTTTTTGCTTAGATGCCATTCAAGAACCAATTTCACTTCAAGAACCAGTATATGGTGATGAAACAGATAATATCTATTTAGAAGACCAAATAAGAGATAAGAAAAATAGTGACGATAGATGGGCAGATGACATAACTATTTCAGAAGCCATGAAAAAACTAAAAGACAAGGAAAGAAATATTATAAATAAAAGATTTTTTGAAGGAAGAACACAGATGGAAGTTGCTGAAGAAATAGGCATATCTCAAGCACAAGTATCAAGACTTGAAAAAAGTGCAATTAATCATATAAAAAGAATATATAAATAGAAATACCATAATTCATAACTAATTAGTAATTAACATTTGCTAAAGAAGTATATTATTTTCTAAAATAATATACTTCTTTAAACTATAAAGCAAAAAATATTAATTATAATCATTGTTTGTATTTTAATGCATATAATAAATGTATAAAGAGACGGAATAAAATAAAGCAAAATATATAACAAGTAAAAAAGCGGAGGAAAAATTATGGATAGTAAGGGACTAGATTTTAAACATAAAGAAGTAATAAACATAAACACAGGAAAAAGAATGGGTTATGTTCAAGATGTTTGTGCTAATTTAAAAAATGGTGCAATAACTTCTATAATAGTTCCAGGAGAAAATAGATTCGCCAGTATGTTTTCAAATAAAAACGACATTGTTATTCCATGGGAAAAAATTCGTTGTATTGGTGAGGATGTAATATTAGTAGATATATAAAGTGAATATAAATATATTTATAAAGAAGATTATAAAGCCATTACAGTAAATAGTAAAAAATATCAAAAAATTTAGAAAAAAAGACAAAAAAGTATTGACTTTAAATTGGCTATGTGGTAATATAAGAATGTACCAATTAACAAGTGAAAATAATATATATTTTATATATAAATTAGTAAAAAGAATAGACAATCTTAAGAAAAAACAAGTAAATTACTAATTTATTATTTTGCTCAAAAAAATAAAGCAAAAAATATTAAAAAATATTTTAAAAATATGTTGACAAACAAAATGGAAGATGGTACAATAAAAAACGTTCCGCACAATAATAAAAAGTGAGGAATGAAGAGCACATTGAAAAGTAAACAATAAACCTTTGAAAAAGACCAATAGCGGTA
>CALXBZ010000025.1 GCA_944386665.1 uncultured Clostridia bacterium | reverse complement strand
ATATAGATAATCCTTCTATTTTGCTTTTATCTTCATTTTCAATGTATTGTCCAAAGATTTCTATAGCATTTCCTGTTACTAAAAACACAACATCTTTTTGTATTAATTCTATAATTTTTTCTTTATATGGTCTTAGTTTTTCTATGGCTATTTCTTGTATATTTTCTGGCATTGGTCCCATATAAATCATATTTACTTCTTGTTTAACAAAAGCCGGCTCTGAATTTATATCGGTTTTTATTATTTCCACATCTGGTATACATTGTTGTAAATATTTAATGTTACTAATATCTCCAAATAAATTGCATACCTCAGGATATAACATTTCTATCTTCATTTTGTAATGTTCCTCACATAATATATTTAGGTTTTATAAGGTTTTCCTATAACCCGTTAATTTCTTAAATTTCAATTTAATATTATTATTGTTTCTCCAATATTGTCTTTACTTCTTTAAGAACATCATCTCTTTCTTTTATTGAATATAAGTCATATAGAATGTAAACACTTTCAATATCTTGTGGGCTAAAGTGTTTTCTTACAGACTCTGCTTCATTTCTTTCTAAAGAAATTTTTTCTTTTGGAACTCCTGCCATCAGTAATCTTACAACTGTATCTTTTGCTCTTCTTCCGCTTACTATTATTTGTTCTACATTTTCTCCGTTTAAAAATTCATAGTCAGCATCGTATAGCCAAGTTATAACTTCATTTTCTTCATGCAAGTCATCTAGCAGTAATATTATTGTTTTTCTTTCTGGTTGTTTTCTTACATAATCAAATGCTCTTGAACAAGCAATAGGGTTTTGTCCTTTTGCAAGATGTAACACTATTTTTTTACCACCCGCTTCATCAACCATAAATCTTGTATCAACAATTTTTGTTTTTTTCAACGATTGGCTTATTTTCTCATCAGAAAGTCCTATTTGTTTTAATACTGTTATTGCAGCTAACATATTGTAAATATTAATTATACCATCTGTTATCATTGAATATTCATACTCTGTCTTATTTGAATTATCTTTTATTGTAATCTTTTTGTCTTCATAATTAATTTTTGTAATTTCATAGTTCATATTTGGTGTTTTAAAATCACAATTTTGGCAATGCATTTTGCCTACATGATGGTATCTATAATATTCGTACTCTAGTTTTGTTCCACATTCTGGGCACAAAACCATATCTTGTACTATATTTTCACATTTTTCTGTATCTGTATCTAATTTATCTATTCCATAATAGATTTTATTGTTTTCTCTAGCTAAATCAACACAAATTGGGTCATCACCGTTTGTTATTAATGTAGTATTTCTTGGAATTGCATTGTTTATAATATCTGCTATAAAAGCTGTATTAGCATTTCTTTTTATTGAGTCTCTTGAAATATTATTACAAATTAAGTATGTTGGTGTTATATACTTAAATATATGAACCGTACTTCTTTCATCCATTTCAAATACTGCTATGTCATTTTTATTTTTGCCAGATAAAGTATTATTTTCTACAAAGCTTGCTGCTATTCCTGTATTCATATTAGATCCGTATCTGTTATTTATCACTTTATATCCATTATCTATTAGAATATCATTAATCATATTGGATACTGTAGTTTTTCCATTAGTTCCAGTAACTCCAATAATAATTCCTGGTTTATCTACCTGTGCTAAAAATTTAGGACATATTTTTAATGCTAGATTTCCTGGAAAGTATGAAGCATTCCTTTTTAATAATTTTAATGATTTGTTAGCACATTTTGCTAAGAACATTGCTACATAAAAATCAAATGTTTTCTTCATTTTATTTAACCTTTTTCCTCTACTAAAAATTAATTTTGTCTATATTGTACATTTATATAAAAATTTTTTCAATAGATTTATTACAAAATTTTAAGTTAAAAATTTAATTTATTTTTTATAAAAAATGTTCACCTGGGGACAGTTTGTACGTTTTGGGACTGTCCCCGAGTGAACATTTAATACATTTTTTGATTGATTTCTGATAATTTTTTCAATATAGCATTTAGCTGATTGCTTATAATTTTACATCTCATGTCATCAATTTCATTATATTCTTGAACCTTATTTATTCTTTGCATTATTGCTTTATTGTTTTTTTGCAATTCTTTTTCTAAATACTTTTGTTTGTTAATTATTTCATCTAGTTTTTTATTTAATACTTCAACTGTTACTGCAAGTGTTTGTTTATCTTCTTTCATCTAACCCACCTGCTTTCTTTTTGAGTTCTACTTTATATCTGCTTAGTCTTTTGTATCTATTTTTATATGTACATCTTTAAGTTGCTTGTTTTCAACTCTACTTGGAGCATTCATCATAATATCTCTTGCTTTTTTGTTCTTTGGAAATGCTATTACTTCTCTTATATTTTGAGTATTTGCAATTAGCATTACCATTCTGTCTAGACCAGGAGCAGCACCTGCATGTGGTGGAGTTCCATATTTAAATGCTTTATATAATGCGCCAAATTTTTCTTCAACAGTTTTTTCTGAATAACCTGCTATTTCAAAAGCTTTTACCATTAATTTAGGATCATGGTTTCTAACAGCTCCTGAAGCCATTTCATATCCATTACATACTAAATCGTATTGATATGCAAGTATTTCTAGTGGATTTTTATTTTCTAAAGCTTCCATTCCACCTTGAGGCATAGAAAATGGATTGTGATTAAAATCTATTCTCTGCTCATCTTCATTATATTCGTACATTGGAAAATCTACTATAAAACAGAATTTATATGTATTTTTCTCTAATAAATCTAATCTGTTGCCTAGTTCTATTCTAACTTGTCCAGCTATTTTTTGTGCTATTTCTAATTTGTCAGCTATAAAGAATATACTATCTCCTTGTTTTGCTCCAAGTTTTTCTTCTAATCCTTTTAATACATCTTCAGTTACAAATTTTGAAATTCCACCTTGAGGAGTATTATTTTCGTCTATTTTTGTCCAAGCTAATCCCTTTGCCCCCTGTTCTTCTACTGCAAATTCTGTCATATTATCAAAGAACTTTCTTCCTTGAGCAGCACCATTTGGTACAACTATAGCTTTTATTGTTTTGTCTTTAAATGCATTAAATTCTGTTCCTTTAAATATTTCAGTTGCATCTTGAATAATTAGAGGGTTTCTTAAGTCTGGCTTATCAATTCCATATTTCTCCATTGCTTCTTTATATGGAATTCGTATAAATGGACCTTCATCAACTTTCCAATTTGTATGTGTTTTAAATACTGTTGGAATTAATTCTTCAATTACACCTAATACGTCTTCTTGAGTTGCAAATGCCATTTCAAAGTCTATTTGATAGAATTCTCCTGGTGCTCTATCGGCTCTTGGATCTTCATCTCTAAAGCAAGGTGCTATTTGATAATATTTATCAAATCCTGATATCATTAATAGTTGTTTGAATTGTTGTGGTGCTTGTGGTAGTGCATAGAATTCTCCTGGATGCAATCTACTAGGAACTAAAAAGTCTCTTGCACCTTCTGGTGATGAATTTGCAAGTATTGGGGTTTGAATTTCTGTAAATCCCATTTTGTCCATTTTATCCCTAATAGTTTTCATTATTTTTGAACGAAGTAATATGCTATTATGTATTTTATCATTACGCAAATCTAAAAATCTGTATTCTAAACGTAAATCTTCTCTTACAGATTCTATATCTGCTTTTTCTGAATTAA
This sequence comes from uncultured Clostridia bacterium, assembly GCA_944386665.1. Taxonomy (GTDB): domain Bacteria; phylum Bacillota; class Clostridia; order TANB77; family CAG-508; genus CAG-245. The sequence continues at coordinate 10,876 of CALXBZ010000025.1, read as the reverse complement.
TTTCAAAAGGTAAGGTAGATTCACATTCTCCTAATAATATAATCTTTGTTGCGTTTATTTCTATTTCTCCAGTTGGTATTTTAAGATTTTTATTTGATCTTTCTACAACCTTTCCTTCCACTGAAATAACACATTCTGTGCATAACTTAGCCATTTGATCTTTTAATTTTTCGTCAGACACAACTATTTGTGTAATTCCATATTGATCTCTTAAATCTACGAAAGTCATTCCTCCTAGATTTCTTATTCTTTGAATCCAACCTGCTAACTTAACGTTTTGTTCAACATTACTAATATTTAATTCTCCACAATTATGATCTCTATATTCATTTGCCATTTTCATTACATCCTTTTTTGTATTTAGATTTTTGGTTTTATCTATAAACCTTTTGCATATAGATTTTATAACATTTTTGCTTAAAAGTCCATACTTCCTAGCTTTTATCTACATTTTTTTACAATATACAGAAAACTCTTCATCTTCATAAACTCTTTCATACTTTTCGTCTACACTTAAATATGTATTTATTATTTCGTTATTTTCTATAATTGCATAATCTATTTTATACTTTTCGAAAGTTTCATTGTAGTTTTTGTATCCTTTTCTTGTTTCTAACCAATCTTGCAATATTTCTGTATTGTTAAATTCTTTACAAAAAATTTCACTTCTTGAATCTACAAATGCAGGAATGCCACAAAATTCTAAATAACTTCCATAATCAAAGTTATTATAAACTCTTAAATTTTTATAATCTAAATTTTTCTTTACATAATTAACAGCACCAACGGGATACTGTTTCTCATTTATATATTTTTCGTGTAATCTTATACCAATATTTCCAGAAAGTACTAGTATTAATGTAATGCTTATATAAAATAGTACCCTATTTCTGCTACAAAATTTATTAGTTCTTTCCAATATATTTTCTTTATCATATAGCTCGAAAAAGTCAGATATTATCCTTGCTATTACTATCATTCCAATTAAATATAAAAATGCTTGGTTTCTTTTTGCTAGAATAGCCATAAAAAACAATCCAAAATATAATAAAAGATCACTTAACTTTATTTTTGTCTTAGTTGCAAGTATTAATACATCAATTATTGTTATTCCAACCATCATTCCTACAGAATTTATAACGTCTGTAGGTAAAAGTTCTCCAATAAATTCGGAAGATAATCCTCCTATATTTTTGAACATGTATGTATATGTATATGTTCCAATAGGTGAAATTGTACTTCCCAAAATTATGCATAATAATGCAATAATTAGAGTTTTTATATTTATTGGTTCTATTATAAATTTTCTCTTTTCATTACTTTTATTTTTTAGTAATTTGTATATAACAGCTTCAGCCAAATATGGTAATACTAATATTACTGTCATAAGCCACACAGAAGCATGAAAATTTACAATTAAAACAGATATAATAAATAAAAATAAATAATATTTTTTACTTTTTGTATTAATTAATTTTTCAATAAAATAAACTTCCAATAAAAGTAATAAATACGATATAATTTGTGCTCTTCCTGTAAAAGCTTGTAAATTCGCTATTAAAAGTGTTGAACCTATAGTGATGATAAAAGATAATACTATATTATTTTTTTGTTTAATTAAAATATTAAATAACGATATCTCTGTAATACATGCGATTAGTAAAACAAATACATATATTCCAGTAAATTTAAAAATGTTATATATTACAGCAATTATTATATCAAATAGCCATCTTAATTTATAAAATTCTAAATTATTATGCCATGTTAAATGATCTAAGTTATCATATCCATTTTCTATCATATAATTTCCTGTAGCAATAGTAAAAAAAGTATCATTTTGCATCTCTTTTGTAATAGAAAGTACTGTAACTATAATAATTAAAATCGTACATACTATATAAAGCTTTTTATATTTTTTCATCACTTCTCCATTTTGTTCTTTTATAATTCACACACATATTTTAACTTAATACTGCTGTTTTTTCAATCTTTTAAGCAAATTATCCTTGATTTTTTTTCATTATGTAGTTATAATCTTGTTAATATTGTTTATAGATTGGAGATTTTTTTATGGAAAAAGTATCAATAAAAGATTTATACCATGATTTAGAAAATTATATTGATAAGACTGTTGAAGTTTCTGGTTGGATAAAAACTTTAAGGGATTCTAAAACATTTGGCTTTATTGAATTAAATGACGGGTCATTTTTTAATAATTTACAGATTGTTTTTAATGATTCTCTTAACAACTTTAATGAAATTTGTAAGTTAACTATTAGTTCTTCAATTATAGTTACTGGTAAAGTTATAAAAACGGAAGGAACTAAACAACCATTTGAAATTCATGCAGACAATGTAGAAATATTTAACTTATCTGATGCAGACTACCCTTTGCAAAAGAAAAGACATTCTTTTGAATATTTAAGAACAGTTGCACATTTACGTCCTAGAACAAATACTTTTAATGCTATTTTTAAAATAAGAAGTGTTGCAGCTTTTGCCATTCATGAATATTTTCAATCAAATGGTTATGTATATGTTAATACTCCAATTATTACATGTGCAGATTGTGAAGGTTCTGCAGAAATGTTTAAATTAACTACATTAGATTTAGACAAACCTCTACCTCAAAAAGATGGTAAAACAGATTTTTCTAATGACCTTTTTGGAAAAAAAGCTTATATAACTGGTTCTGGCCAATTGCATGGAGAAACTTTTGCACAGGCTTTTGGAAAAATTTATACATTTGGTCCAACTTTAAGAAGTGAAAATTCTAATACAAAAACTCATGCAAATGAATTTTGGATGATAGAGCCAGAAATAGCATTTTGCGATTTAGAAGAATTAATGAATATCGAAGAAGATTGTTTAAAATATATTGTACGTAAAGTATTAGAAAGATGTCCTGAAGAAATAGCATTTTGTGATAAATTTATAGAAAATGGACTAATTGAAAAATTAACAAAATTAATTAATTCCAACTTCACTAAAATTGATCATAAAGAAGTAATTGATATATTGAAAAAAGCTGATAGAAAATGGGAGTTTGAGCCAGAATATGGTGAAGATTTAGCAAAAGAACACGAGAAATATATTACAGAATATTTTAATGGTCCCGTATTTGTTAAAAATTGGCCTAAAGATATAAAATCTTATTACATGAAAGTAAATTCTGATGGAAAAACAGTTGCTGCAGTTGACTTAGAAGTTCCTGGCGCTGGTGAAATTATGGGCGGATCTCAAAGAGAAGAAAATTATGACAGACTATTTGCTCGTATGAAGGAAATGAATATAGAAACTGAACCTTTATATTGGTATCTTGATTTACGTAGATATGGTTCTGTTATTCATTCTGGATTTGGCCTTGGTTTTGAAAGATTGCTTATGTACATTACAGGTATGGAAAATATTAGAGATGTTATACCTTATCCAAGAACACCTAATAATTGTGATTTTTAGATTTGTAAAATATTATAATTTTAATAAACCTTCAAAAGTTAAATACTTTTGGAGGTTTATTTACAATAAGTTTTTTATTAATTTGCTAGCTTTATTCGATTTTTATTTTAACTCTTTAATTTTTGTCTTACATATTCATATAGCATTATACCCGTTGCAACAGATGCGTTTAAACTCTCTGTTTTCCCTAGCATTGGAATTTTAACTCTATTATCTGCAAGTTCTTGTATTTCTTTAGAAACACCATTTGCTTCATTCCCTATAACTATTACTTTTTTATTATACGAAATATCATATATGCTTTCATTTGTATCTAAAGATGTTGCTACAATCTTAAACTTATTTTTCTTTGCTTCTTTTAATGTTTTGGCTAAGTCTTCTGTTTCAATTATTTTTATTCGTAATATTGCTCCCATTGTAGACCTTACTACTTTTGGGTTATAACTATCTGCTGTATTTTTTGTTACAATAATTTGTTTCAATTTAACGCTATCTGCTGTTCTTAAAATAGTTCCTAAGTTTCCTGGATCTTGAATTCCATCTAGTGCAAGTATTATATCTTCAGAGTAGTCTATTTCTGTGTCTTTACTTGGTTTGGCTACAACAGCCATTATTCCTTGAGGAGCTACTACATCAGTTAGAAAATTATATACTTTTGAATTTACATATATACAATTATATTTTGCAATTTCATACAATATTTTTTGCTCCAAATCTCCTGTTGTAAGGCATTCTTCGCAAATAAGAATTTTTTTAATACTAGCTTTTTCCTCAATTGCTTCTTCTATCATTTTTATTCCTTCAATAATATATAAGCCCGCTTCATCTCGGAATTTTTTATCTTTTAGCTTTTTTATATTTTTTATTGTTTCGTTTTCTTTACTTGTAATAACTTGCATTAAATTTCTCCTTTTTACATTATTTCTTATATTATTTTTAGCAAAATTATTTAAAATATTTATTTTAACTTTATTATCTAATTAAATTTCAACACTACTTAATTTATTTTAATAAAATTTAATAAATTTTTAATTTCGTTTATTATTAGTTTCTCATCTTTTTGTTCTGTTTTTAAAGTTATGTATGGATCTACACCTTGCGAAAATCTTATTTTTGAACCGTATTTTTTTACTAAATTATTAACAATCTCTCCATTAATTTGTATATTATCTTTATCCAAGTTTATAATTATAGATTTCTCTTTTTGTATTACTTTTATAATACTTGCTTTCCTTGCTAATATTTTTATTCTGGCTATTTCTATTAAATTTTCTACTTCTATTGGCATGCTTCCATATCTATCGATTATTTCATCAATTACATCTTCTATGTCTTTATCATTTCTGCATAATGCAATATCTTGATAAATTTCAATTTTTTGAGCACTATCCTCTATATATGTTTCTGGTATATAACTTGATAAATTAATATCTATTTGAATATCTTTTTCTTCTTTTATTGGAAGTCCTCCTTGCATTTCTTTAATAACTTCATCTAATAATTTGCAATACGTATCATATCCAACTTGTTCCATATGTCCTGATTGTATTTCTCCAAGCAAGCTTCCTGCTCCTCTTATTTCTAAATCTCTCATTGCAATTTTAAAACCAGAACCAAATTCCGTAAATTCTTTAATTGCTTTTAATCTTTTATCTGCAATCTCTGATAGTAATTTATCTCTTCTATATGTTACATAGGCATATCCTTGTTTATCTGAACGTCCTACTCTTCCCCTAATTTGATACAATTGTGCTAGTCCTAATCTGTCTGCATTTTCTACAATTATTGTGTTTGCATTTGGTATATCTATTCCAGATTCTAATATTGTAGTACATACTAAAACATCAATTTTATGTTCAATAAAGTCCTGCATAATACTTTCTATTTCACTACCAGTCATTTTTCCATGTGCAAATTCGACTCTAGCTTCTGGAACTAATTTAGAAATTTCATCTGCTTTTCTTATTATTTTCTCAACATTGTTGAATAAGTAAAATACTTGACCATTTCTTTCTAACTCTTTTGTAATTGCTTCTTTTACCACTTCATTATCATATTCTAAGACATAAGTTTGAACAGGCTTTCTATTTAATGGTGGCTCATAAATAACAGACATGTCTCTTATTCCAACTATAGACATATGAAGTGTTCTTGGAATTGGAGTTGCTGTCATTGTTAATACATCTATATTTTCTTTTAATTTTTTTATCTTTTCTTTGTCTTTAACTCCAAATCTATGTTCCTCATCTATTATTAAAAGACCTAAGTCTTTAAATTCAACATCTTTGCTAAGTATTCTGTGAGTACCAACAATAACATCTATTTCTCCTAGTTTCAATCTTTTAATAACTTCTTCTTGCTCTTTTTTAGTCCTAAATCTATTTAGCAACTCAACTCTAATTGCAAAATCTTCCATTCTGGCCTTAAATTCTGCATATTGCTGGTTAGCAAGAATTGTAGTTGGAACCAAATATGCAACTTGTTTTTGGTCCATAACAGCTTTAAATGCTGCACGTATTGCAACTTCTGTTTTTCCATATCCAACATCTCCACACAAAAGTCTATCCATTGGTTTTTCAGACTCCATATCTTTTTTTACTTCTGATATACATCTTAGTTGGTCTTCGGTTTCTTGATATGGAAAACTATCTTCGAATTGTTTCTGCCATGGTGTATCTTGTGAAAACATAAAACCTCTAGCTTTTTGCCTTACTGCATATAATTCTATTAAGTCTCTTGCAACTTCTTTTAAATTATTTTTTACTCTTGCTTTAGTATTTTCCCATTCTTTACTTCCCAATCTGTTTAGTTTTGGTTCTGCTTCTCCACCACCAACAAATTTTCTAATGTTATCTAGCATATCTGTTGGGACATATAAAACATCATCATTTTTATACTTTACTTTTATATAATCTTTTGTTACTCCATCAGCTGTTGTAATAGTATTTACACCAATATATATACCAATTCCTTGTGTTTTATGTACAATATAATCTCCTGCTCTTAAATCAGCAAAAACTACTTTTTCTCCTTGTTTAAAGCTATCTGTATGTTTTTTCTTTTTTTGTTCATTTGTTATGAACTCATCACCAGTAATTATAAGCATGTTTAAATCGTAATTTTCAAACCCTGAAGATAAATTACCATTTGATATTACTACAGTTTTATTATTTATATATTCTTTAATTGAATTTATATATATTTTTTCTTCTGAATCCTCTAATTTTTCGAAATATTTAAACTTTATTTCTTCTTGCTCTAACAAAGATTCAATTTTCTTTGCTCCTACTTCATTTCCAGCTAGTACTATTACTTTTTTATTTTCGTCTAGAGATTTTTTGATTTCATTTGTTAAAATATTAAGTTCACTTTTAAAGAAGTGCATATCTCTATATTTAAAGTTAATAACATTTGTTGAAAATTTAGTTGTTTTCTTATTATCTAGCACATCTGTTTCATATAAATATATGAATTGATTCTTTAATAGACTTTCTATATTTATGTCTGATATATTATTTATTGAATCAGGCACCAATTTTTCTTTTTCTACTAAAGTTTCAATTAATTGATTATTATCTTTAATAATGTTTTCTTTTCTTACATTTATTTTATCCGTATCATCTAAACATATTAAATAATTTTCATTTATATAGTCTAAGAAAGTTGATTGTTTCTCATAAAAACTGTTAAAATATTTATCTACTTTACTAATATAATCACCGTTTTTTATAAGTTCTATATCTTCATCAATATTTTGAGCTGATTGCTGATTTACTTGTTCTTTCTTCTTTTCTATTTGTTTGCAAATATCGTTTATGTTTTTTGTTACTATTAATTCGTGTAATGCATATATTCTTGCCTCTTCTAGCATTTTATTTGATCTTTGTGATGTAATGCTAAAGCTTCTTATTGAATCAACTTCATCTCCCCAAAACTCAATTCTTATTCCTTGTGTTTTAGTTGTACCAATATCTATTATTCCGCCTCTAACACTAAATTGTCCTTTCCCATCAACTATCTCAGATCTTTCATATCCTAGATGTACTAGATTTTGTTTTAGCTCTTCTAAATTAAAACTTTTACCAACTTTAAATTCTAATATAGTTTTAAAAACTTCTGACTTTGCCAGCATTTTTTGCATTAAAGCTTCTATTGTTGTTACTATTATTAATCTATTGTCACTTTTTTTAGACTTTTCTTGCTCAAAAATCTTATTTAGAGTTTCCATTCTTTCATATGGTAAGTCTTTACTTTCTGCAACATAATCGTATGGTACAATTTCTCTTTTAGGAAAATACACAACATTATTAGAAAAATATTTTAAGTCTTTTACTATTCTGCTAGCTTGTAATTCATTATATGTAATTATGCAAATGTCTCTATTTGCATATGTTTTCGTAGCTTCTATTAATTGTATTTTGCCAACACTAGATAAGCCCGATAATACTATCGGACTTATTTTTTTTGATATATTTGACACATATTCTTGAAATTTTGGTAAACCCTCAAGTTCTTCAATTAGAATATTCATTCATACTCCTCGTCATTTATTAATTTAGCTGCCGTGTATAGAATAATTAGATATTATGTACATAGCAACTATATTATATATTTTCTAAATATTTCATATAAATTTTGGCACAACACTCACAATCAAATTCTGCTCGATGATACCCTTCTTCTTGTATTCCAATATACCTTGCCACTGTATTTAACTTATGGTTTGGAAGGTTTGGTAGCATCTTTCTACTAATTGCTACTGTGTCTATCACCTTATTATTTGTAAAACTTTTATTAGAGTTATTTTGTAAGAAACTATAATCAAAATTTGCATTATGTGCTACGATTGGGTTATCTCCTATAAATTCTATTAACTCAGGCATTACCTTTTCTATTGTTGGTGCATCTTCTAACATTTTATTTGTTATTCCCGTTAAATTAGTTATTGTACTTGATACTTCTTTTTTTGGTTTTATTAATGTAGAAAATGTATCAAGCTTTTTTGCGCCTTCATATTTTATAGCACTAATTTCTATAAGTTCATTATATAACGGAGACAATCCTGTTGTTTCAACATCAATAGCAACAAATTTTGTTTCTTTTTTTCTTTTGCTTATTTCTGTTCTTTTGTCATTATCTATAATTGATATCTGCTTCATGATAAATTTTAATTATATTTCTCCTCTTTTTATTTTTTCTAAAGCTATTGCTATTTGGTCAGGGCATGAAGTTTGCTTTATTCCACACTTTATCCCCTTTAGTCTTTGTATAACTTCATCTAAAGTCATTCCTTTTGCTAACATTGCAATTCCTTTTAAATTTCCATTACATCCGTTCATCACTTGTAAATTTTTAATTATGTTATTTTCAATTTCCACAATTATTTCTGTCGAACAAACTCCATGTGGTCTATATCTATATTCCATATATTTATTTCCTTTTTATTAATTTTACTATATAATAATACTACAAGATGTCTTTAAAATCAATACTTTACGAATAATTTCACTAGTTGAAAATAACTAATACAGTAATGCTAACAATAGCAAAATGCCACATAAAGGATGAGTAAAAAACATCATTTATTTTTAAGAAAAAACTCGAATTTCAGAAAAGAGTGAACTTCTAGTAAGTTTCAAGAAATGAGAATTGCAATATATTAAAATACTATTTTCAAAAAAGGTACAAACTAAAAAATTTAATATAATATATGTTGAAAATTAAAATGCAATATGGTATTCTACTTATAGCGCAAGAAAATTGGTAATTCTATACCAATTATAGAAAAACACAAAAAATTTTTAGAAAAAGAACCTAAAAGGGTAATGGAGGTACATATGTTAAAAAAAGTTTTAGTATCATTAATAATATTATTGCTATTAATAGAAATAAGTGGGATAACTGTAAATGCCGCAAATGAGAAAATTGTAATAAATAAGACAGTTACTCCTTATAAAGATGTAACTTTGGAAGACGGAGGAGGCGAAATTATTATAAACATTAATAATTTTACTCCAAAGAAAGATGCAAATTATAAATTTAAATTAGAATTCAATGAACTAGTTACCCAATGGTATGATATTTCACAGGATAATATAGATGTTCACAAAATGACTATAATGTTGGAAAAAAGCAAAACAGACATCTTTAATATTTTAAAAATAACCGACGAAGCATATTTAACTGTACAAGAAATAATTAATGAGGAAACAAATACTATTATAGATAAACAGAAAGTAGATATAAAATTACCATTATCTAAATCATTTAAGGTTGGGCATCCTGAAGATGGATATAATATCATAAATTGTATATATGATTTAGATGATATTTATTATAAATATGAAAAAGTAAATGATGAAGAAACTTTAGAAAAGTATTTAGACAGTTTTAAAAGTATTGAAGATGCTCAATATATTGAAGGTGTATATTGGGGATATTATATGGATAATGTGATTGATACTTTAGATATGGACGGCAAATGTCCACAAGATGGTTGGGAACAATTAACTGACGGAGTGACAAGTACTAAGCCATCAGAAGAAGGATTGTATTTTCTATGGATTAAAGTTCCTCAGTCCGAAACTAATAAAGAGCTATTAGGTTGTGTATTCTCACTTAAAACAAGTTCTATCCAATATTTAGAAAACCAGTTATTAGAACTTAAAGAAAAAAATAAAGAATTAGCAGCAACTGTAACATATGCCCCATCTATGAATACCGAAGAAGAAGTAACAGTAACAATAACAGCTAATAAAAAAATAAAGAGCGTTAATGGTTGGACTTTATCAGAAGATCAAATGACTTTAACCAAAAAATATAGAGATAATGCAACTGAAACTATCAAGTTAGAGGATACATATGGCAAAACAGTAGATATTACAATAGAAATTTCTAATATAGAAAACGAACAAAATAAGGAATTAACAGCAACTGTATTATATACCATATCTGCAGACACCACAGAAAATGTAACAGCAATCATAAAAACTAATAAAAAAGTAAAGGGCGTTAATGGTTGGAAATTATTGGACGATGGAATGACTTTAATAAAAACATATTCGGATAATGTAACTGAAACTGTTCAGCTAGTAGACGAATACGGTAAAACAAGAACAGTCACTGTAAAAATTTCTAATATAATAAAAGATGATACAAATGATGAAGAACAAGAAAAAAATAAAGAATTAACAGCAACTGTATTATCTATTCCAGCCACAGATACAACTGGAAGTGTAACAACAATTATAAAAACTAATAAGAAAATAAAGAGCGTTAGTGGTTGGACGTTATTAGACGATGGAATGACTTTAATAAAAATATATACAGCCAATACAACAGAAACTGTTCATTTAGTAGATGAATATGGCAAAACAAAAGATGTTACAGTAAAAGTTTCTAATATAATAAATGA
>CALXBZ010000024.1 GCA_944386665.1 uncultured Clostridia bacterium | reverse complement strand
TTTCTTTTATATCATTTTCAATTTTTTCATTAGTTTTATCAGGAATTTTTTCATCAGCAATTTCTGTAATACTAAGATTGCAAAATCTAGATAATCTTTTTGAATACTCTTGAATAGCATCTTTAAAGAAAGTTTCTTTTATTTTTCCAACGCATATTATATTTATATGTAACATTAAAATATTTTCCTTCCTATCCTAAATTAAGTTAGCAGATAAAAATTAAATCACTTTTCTGAAATGTGTTATGCAATATTTATTATAGAACTAGGGGCATCACGCCTTGCAACTTTAATTTTTATATCAGATTCATCATGATGATTATTAATAATTTCCTCGACAACAGTTTTATAAGCTAGTTCAGGAAAATTATTTTCTTTACTCAAATGTCCTAACATAACAGAAGAAAGTCCTGTATTTATTAACTTAGAAATAAGTATACCAGACATATTATTAGATAAGTGACCATTTGGACCAGCAATTCTCTGTTTTAGTGAATAAGGATATTTAGAGTATTTTAATATATTTGAGTCATAGTTTGATTCAAGTAATATAAAAGAACTTTTTTCAAGACTATTTAATATTTCAGGAGTGATATGACCTAAATCTGTTGCAATGCTAATTTTTTTATCCTTATTAAAAATGTTAAAACCGCAAGGGTCTGCAGCATCATGGGGAATTTGAAATGGCCTAAATGATAAATCCTTAACTTCAAATTCCTTGTTAGTATCAAATGTTTTTTGGTTTTCGTTCAAAATTTTTTCTCTTTGATCAGACATAGCATCCCAAGTTTTTTTATTTGCATAAACAGGAATACTATATTTTTTTGAAAGCGTTCCTAAACTTTTTACGTGATCAGAATGTTCATGAGTTACTAAAATTGCATCAATATCAGAAATATCAACATCAAGAAGAGAAAGTGCAGAAACTATTTTTTTTGCACTCTCTCCAGCATCAACTAATACTTTTGTATTATCTGATTGTATTAATAGACTATTTCCTGTACTTCCACTAAATAAACTACAAAAATTAAACATTTTTTATCCTATTCTGCAACTACTCTTTTGATATTTGCTCCAAGTTTTCTAAATTTGTCTTCAATGCATTCATAGCCTCTATCAATATGGTTTAGATTATATAAGTCGGTTTCACCATTAGCGATTATACCTGCTATAATTAAAGCTGCTCCTGCTCTTAAATCTGAAGCATATACTGGTGCTCCTGATAGGGTATCTACACCTTCGAAAACGGCAGTTTTTCCCTGTGCCGTAATATTTGCCCCCATTTTATTTAATTCAGCAGTATATTGAAAACGAGATTCCCAAATACTTTCATTTATAATGCTTGTACCATTTGCAACCGAAAGAACAACTCCCATCTGTGGTTGTAAATCTGTAGGAAAACCTGGATAAGGAAGAGTTTTTATATTAGCCTTAGATGTTTTATTATCACACCAAACGTGCAGAGAATCACCATTTTCTTCAACATTACCACCAATTTCTAGTATTTTTGCAGTTAAACATTCCAAATGTTTTGGTATACAATTATGAATAACAATATCTCCTTTAGAAGCAACTGCTGCAAGCATAAAAGTTCCAGCTTCTATTTGATCTGGTACTATAGAATATGAAGCGTTTCCATGTAATTTTTTCACACCAGTTATTTTTATCATATCTGTACCTGCACCACGAATATCAGCTCCCATGGTATTTAAAAAGTTTGCAACATCAACAACATGAGGCTCTTTTGCAGCATTATCTATAGTAGTTATTCCTTCAGCAAGAACTGCTGCAAGCATAACGTTAATAGTTGCGCCTACTGATACTGTATCCATATATATTGATGTACCAACAAGTTTTTTTGCTTCTGCAGATATTTTCCCTTGGGAAACAGTTGTTGTTGCTCCAAGAGCTTCAAAACCCTTTACGTGTTGATCTATTGGGCGAGCTCCTAAGTTGCAACCACCAGGAAGACCAACCTCAGCTTTTCCGCAACGGCTGAGTAAAGAACCTATAAGATAATAAGAAGCTCTAAATTTACTAGTCATATCAAAAGGTGCAGTTGTCGAGAAAATATGTCTTGTATCGACTTGTATAGAATTATTTGAAAGCCAAGTTATTTTTGCACCTAATTTCTCTAAAATTGTACAGGAGATTTTTACATCACTTATATTTGGTACGTTTTCTAAAGTACAAATACCATCAATCAATAATGTGGCTGGAAGTATGGCAACTGCTGCATTTTTTGCACCGCTTATGGTTACATCTCCATGAAGTCTTGTAGGTCCATTTATTACTAATTTTTCCAAGATTAAATCCCCCTTATTTATTATATAAATTGTTAAAAATTAAAAAGCTAAATATATATATACCATAAATAAGAAGGATTTACAACAAAAATTAAAATAATTACTAATTATTTGCTAATTTTAGTTTGATATTTTGAAATAATTCTACTAATTTAAATTTAAAATCCATATTTGGATTTTCAGAAGAATCAGTTACTAAAGTATATTCTTCTTTGTTTAAATTTTCTTGTAATAATTCTTTTGAAGAATCGGGTACTACTCCAGAAGAAACATCAACAAAACAAAGTGGAGGGAACATTACACACCACCAGTTACAACCACTAGCAGATCCGATTTTTACTCTTAAGGCATCATATATTCCAGCAGGTAAGGAAACATCACCATATTCTTTAGTAGGAAAATCGCATTGACCGATTTCAACAGTCACATTATAATCGTAGCCATTATCAGTTATTACCTTTTTGGCTATGTTTTCAAAATCATGAATGTGATTTTGAGCTAGTGTAATAACTTCTTTCTTGGACGAAACGTTAGTACATAAAGAATTCATATATTCAAGTAGAGAATCCCTAACCTTATATTTTAAATTTTGATCTTCTTCAGAATCGCTATTTGCGATTACATGCAGTCTAAAAACACTATTAGAAATGTCATTTGACACAGCTTTTACATAAGAAAACGCTGTAAAGAAAATAAAAAGTGCGAAAAGATTTGTTAAAATAATAAACCTAAATATGTTATTTTTTGTAAGTATTTTTTTTAACATTATACATCACTCCTATGTTATACTTAATATTTAATAAAAGTATTTACTAAAAAAAATAATAATATACATATTTGGAAAAAAATTATTATTAAAAAATATTATAATGTAACAAAAATGTAATATAAATGCAAAAAAATAAATAGAACTAAAAGGAAAAACGTAGCACAAAGACGAAAAATATGGACGTTGTCGAATTATGAAACACGATTGTGATTGTAATAATATTGACATAAAAATGTAAAAATGGTAAAATTTACCATAACAGAGAAAAGAAAGTGGAGGTAAAAAATGACTGATATTAATAATAATGTAAAAACAGTTTGTAGTTTTTATGCAAGCGAGTGGCATTTAGTCACAATGCTATTACCAAACATAGACAGAAGAATTAATAAAGGAAATAAAATTACCACAATACTAGAAATGAACTTGGAAAACAATATAGAAACATTGTTACAAAAGTTGAATTTAGAAAATGAACAAGAAATTTTAAATATAAAATGGGGAAAAAGTAATTTAAAAAATATAGAAAAATTAGTTGAAAATAACGATTGTATTATCATTGCTGGAACAGTTGAATACATAAAACATGTTAATGCATTAATAGAAGAAGTAATAAGTAACGATAAAATTATTACAATAATAGACTGTTATGATATTAATGAATGTGAGCCAAATATTAAACAAATTTTAGATAAGCATGAAAGTGTTTTAAATACAGCAGGAGAAAGTGAAAAAGAAAAATATATAACAACTATAAGAATGGAAAATTAGTATGTATTAGAAAAGTAATATTCTAAAGCATAAATAATATCCATTACACCAGAAAGTTTAAAATTCGATCAAAATGTTGACTATTTGATTATATTGGTATAATATTAAGAAACAAGCAAACATATAAAATAAAATATGCAGTTTGAAAGGAGAAAAACATGGAAGAAAAGTATTTGGCAGCAGAGGAAAAAGTAAAAAAATATGGACAAGATCATCTTCTAAGCCAATATAACAAATTGACAGAAGAAAAAAAAGCACAATTACTTAATGAAATATTAACATTAGATTTCCAACAAATTGAGGAGTTATATAAAAGAATTAATACAACAGTAGATTTTAATAATTCCAAAATAGAACCAATAAACTATACAGATAAAAGCTCTCTAAGCGAGCAAGAATTAAAAAAATATGAAGAAATTGGATTAAAACAAATAAAAGAAGGAAAATTAGCCGTTGTAACAATGGCAGGAGGACAAGGTACTAGACTAGGACATAATGGACCTAAAGGGACTTTTGATATAGGGCTAGATTCACATAAACCAATATTTGAGATACTATGTGACACATTAAAAAATGCTCAAAAAAAATATGGAATATATGTTACATGGTATATAATGACAAGTGCAGAAAATAATGGTGATACAGTAAAATTTTTTGAAGAACATAATTATTTTGGATATCCAAAGGATAAAGTTATATTCTTTATACAAGGAAAATTACCAATGATTAATCCAAATGGCAAAATATTAATTGGAAAAGATGGATTAATAAAGCAAGCTGCAGATGGACATGGCGGAATTTTCTTATCTATGAAAAAAAATGGAATTATATACGATATGAAGACAAGAGGAGTAGAGTGGGTATTTATAGGTGGAGTTGATAATGTTTTGGTAAACATGGTAGACCCTGTACTATTGGGACTTGCTACAGATAAAAAAATGTTAGCAGCAGGTAAAAGTGTTGTCAAGGCAGGACCTCAAGAAAAAGTTGGAGTATTTTGCAAGAGAAATGGAAAACCAAGTGTTGTAGAATATAGCGAAATATCACCAGAAATGGCTGAAGCAACAGATAAAAATGGAGAATTGATATATGGGGAATCACACATACTTTGCAATTTATTTCATATAGAAGCTATAGAAAAAATAAGCAAAAACACATTACCATATCATAGTGCTTTTAAAAAAGCTGAATATATTGATGAAAATGGAAATTTAATAAGTAGCGATAAACCAAACGCTTACAAATTTGAAGCTTTCTTATTTGATGCATTCGAAACACTAAATGACATGGCAATTTTAAGAGTTAAAAGAGAAGAAGAATTTGCACCAGTAAAAAATGCAGAAGGGGAAGATAGCCCAGAAACAGCAAGAAAATTATACAAAGAATTTCATAAAATAAAATAAATTGTATAATTAAAATATTAAAGTTTGAGTTTTTTGTTATACAAAGAACTCAAATTTTTTATACATTAAAAATGTATACTTTGAGACTATCTAAAAAATATATATCAAAAGAAAGAAGGAAAAATATATGGATTATTTAGAAAAATACAATAAATGGTTAAATGATTCTGCTATTGATGAAGAAACTAAAAAAGAATTGATGACAATAAAAGACAATGAAAGTGAAATTCAAGACAGATTTTACAAAGACTTAGAGTTTGGAACAGCAGGATTAAGAGGAGTAATAGGAAATGGTAGTAACAGAATGAATAAATATACTGTTACAAAAGCTACTCAGGGACTAGCAAATTATATAAATAAAAACAACCCAGAAAATAAAGGTGTTGTGATATCATACGATTCTAGACATATGTCAAAAGAATTCAGTGATTTTACAGCATTATGTTTAAACGCTAATGGAATAAAAACATATGTATTTGACGAATTAAGACCAGTTCCAGAGTTGTCATTTGCAGTAAGGCAATTAAATTGCATAGCAGGAGTAATGATTACAGCTAGCCATAATCCGCCAAAATATAACGGATATAAGGTATATTGGGAAGACGGAGCACAGATTGTTCCACCTCATGATAAAGGAATTATCTCAGAAGTAAATAATATAGAAGACTTTTCTAAAATAAAAAATATAACAATGGAAGAAGCTAAAACACAAGGATTGTACAATGTGCTAGGCAAAGAGATGGATGATGCATACATAGAAACTCTTAAAAAATTAGTATTAAATATGGATACAATAAAAAGAGTTCAAAAAGATGTAAAAATAGTTTATACACCATTACATGGCGCTGGAAATGTGCCTGTTCAAAGAATCTTAAAGGAAATTGGCTTTGAAAATGTATATGTAGTACCAGAACAGGAAAAACCAAATGGAGACTTTCCTACAGTAAGCTATCCAAATCCCGAAGATGAAAATGCTTTTAAATTAGCATTAAAATTAGCAGAAAAAGTAAATGCTGATATTGTACTTGCAAATGATCCAGACGCAGATAGACTAGGAGTGTATGCAAAAGACTCGATAACAGGTAAGTATCATTCTTTTACAGGAAATATGTCTGGACTATTAATTGCTGAATATGAACTATCTCAGAAAAAAGAAAGAGGAGAAATACCAACAAATGGTGCATTAATAAAAACTATAGTTTCATCAAATCTAGCTGATGCTATTGCAAAAGAATATAAATTAAAATTAATAGAAGTCCTTACAGGATTTAAGTATATAGGTGAACAAATGAGATTATTCGAACAAAATAAATCATATACATATATGTTTGGATTTGAAGAAAGTTATGGCTGCTTAGTAGGTACACATGCTAGAGATAAAGATGGAATTGCAGCAGTAATGGCGCTTTGCGAAGCAGCAGCATATTACAAAGAAAAAGGCTATACTTTATGGGACCAAATGATAAATATATACGAAAAATATGGATATTATAAGGAATTAACAATTTCTGTTACAAGAGAAGGTGTAAGTGGAGCTGAAGAAATAAAACAAATGATGGAAAACATGAGAAGAAATCCATCAAAAACATTAGGAAAATACAAAGTATTAGAATTTAGAGATTATAAAGTAGATACTATAATAAATAACATAACTGGCGAAGTTGGAAAAACTGGACTACCAAATTCAAATGTTCTATATTATGGACTTGAAAATGATGCTTGGTGCTGTGTAAGACCTTCAGGCACAGAACCTAAAATTAAATTTTACATAGGAGTAAAAGGAAAGACAGAAGAAGAAGCAAATAAAGAATTGGAAGAACTTACTAAAGTTATGAAAGAAAAATCAATAATATAAATTAATAATTAATAAAACGCTAAAAAAGTATATTATAAAGTAAAGTCAAAATAACGACCAAACTATGTAATATACTTTTTTTTAAAATTAAAATGTTATTCAGAAATCTTTTTAGTAGTATCTTTCCAACCATTAATCTCATTACGCTGTATAGCCCCAAGAATACCAGCCTTAACGTGTGGATTTTTTAAAGAAAGAGATACTATTAGGTTTTTTATATATTCTCTAGTAGAATTCCCATCCATTGGACAAACTTTAGGCATTATTTTTGTATCGGATTTTTTTATATAACGTTTAATTTCTTTTTCAGAAACGTAGACTAATGGTCTAATTAATGTAATATCTGACCTACTCATATAACTTAAAGGTGCAAAAGTTGAAATACTACCTGCAAAAAATAAATTCATTAAAAATGTTTCTAAAACATCATCTAAATTATGTCCTAAAGCAATTTTGTTGCAATTTTCACGTTTTGCAGCAGAACTTAAAATTCCTCTACGTAAATTAGCACATAAAGAACAAGGGTTTTTTTCTTTTCTATCTTCAAATACTATTTTACTTATATCATATTTTTCTTCAACAAAAGGAACTTCAATTTCATCGCAAGTACGTTTTAAAAACTCGGAATCAAAAAATTCGAAACCAGGATTTACACTAATTGCAACTAAGTCAAACTTTTTAGGATAAAAATATTGTAAACTTTTTAGTGCTTTTAACATGGTAATAGAGTCCTTACCACCGGATAAAGCAACAGCTATTTTATCGCCATCTTGAATCATTTCATAATCTTCAATAGCTTTTCTCATTGGACTTAAAATATGTTTCATAATAAAAAATTCATTCCTTTCGTAATTTGGTTATAAGTATACATAATATTAAATGTTAATCGATATTAAAGTAATGCTTATTAACTTCAATATTATAACACATGCTTGTAATTAAATAAAGTAGAAAATGAGAAATTGATTGACATAAGCTTAATAGAATGATATTATTATATTTGTAAAATATGCGTCTATAGCTCAGTTGGATAGAGCGCTCCCCTCCTAAGGGAGAGGTCGGGGGTTCGATTCCCTTTGGGCGCACCAAAAAACAAAGAAGGTTCCTATTTGAGGATACCTTCTTTGCTTTTTAAAATTTAAAAAAAGAAATATTTATATATAATGTACTGATAAATTATAAAAATAATTTAAAGAAGTAAAAAGCTTTTAGCAGTAATTGAAATATATAGGTCAATATGATAAAATGCATATAAAAGTACCACTTTAGAGGTTAAATAGGAGTGAATGTATTGGAACAAGATAGAAATAACAAATTTATGAAAGAAGCACTAAAAGAAGCCAAAAAAGCTTATGATAAAGAAGAAATTCCAGTTGGTGCTGTGATTGTAAGGGATGATAAGATAATTGCAAGGGGACATAACATAAAAGAACTAAAAAAGGATACAACAAAACATGCTGAAATAATAGCAATACAAAAGGCAAGTAAGAAGATGGATGCCTGGAGATTAGAAGGATGTACGTTGTATGTAACATTAGAACCATGTGCTATGTGTGCAGGAGCATTGATACAATCAAGAATTAAAAAAGTAGTTATTGGAACAATCGACAAGAAAACAGGGGCTTGTGGTTCTGTTTTAAATTTGCTTGAAGATTACAAATTTAATCATCAAGTGGAAATAGAAACAGGAATTATGGAAACAGAGTGTAGAGAAATATTACAACAGTTTTTTAAAGAGCTTAGAAAGAAAAAATCAAAAAAGTAATTAACTTACTTTTTTGAATCTATTATAATTGTAACAGGTCCATCATTTAAAAGTTCTACTTTCATATCTGCTCCGAAAATTCCTGTTTCCACAATAGGAATTTGTTTTTTACATTCAGAAACAAAATATTCATACAAAGGAATTGCTATATTTGGTTTAGCTGCTTCTATAAAAGAAGGCCTATTGCCATCTTTGCAATTTCCGTATAGTGTAAATTGAGAAATAATCAATAATTGACCATTAATATCATTTAAAGACAAATTCATTTTGTCATTTTCGTCAGAAAAAATTCTTAAATGAGTAACTTTTTTTACTAAATAATCCACATCTTGTTTACTATCTGTGGATTGTATTCCTAACAACACAAGAAAACCTTGTTCAATTTTTCCGATTAATTTTTCCATCTATTGAAACACTTGCGTGCTTAACTCTTTGAATTACTACTTTCATACATAAACCTCCAATTATATAAATAAATATAGTATAAATGTAAAAAAAAATCAATTAAATTAGAAACTAATTAGAAAAATGTTCACTTGGGGACAGTTTGTACGTTTGGGGACTGTCCCGTAACGTACAAAATACAATTTGACATTTTTAATAGTTTTGATATAATTATGAAATATAAATGGAGATGTATCGAAGTGGTCATAACGAGGCTGACTCGAAATCAGTTAGCCGGGAAGACCGGCCCGTGGGTTCGAATCCCACCGTCTCCGCCAACTTTTAACATGGAGGAAAAATGAATATTAGTATGAAAGATGGAATTAAAATGAGTATGGCAATTAGTATACTTTTAATTATAATACTAGCAGTCATAATAATTGTTATACAATATCAAGTTGAAGGCGAAAAAAATATGCCATACGAATTGTCAAAAATAACGATTATAAGCACAGCAGAACCAGAACAAAACACAGAGAATACAGAAGAAACAGCTAAGTGGAATTTAAAAATAAATCAAAGCAATGATGTGCATTTCTTTATTGATAAAAAAAGCGCAAAAGAAGGAGAACTTATTGAAAGTGTAACAATTGAAAATGTAAATGTTACTAAACAACCAAAAAAAGGGACAATAAAGGCATATATGCCAAGTAGCATTGAAAGTTCAACTTTTACATATGATAATTCTTATATTGTAGACGAAAAATTGGAATATAGAGGAGGAAAAAAGAGCAATCCTAAAACTTTAGAAATAGGTAGTCAAGGTGGATCTGCAATTATAAGGTTTGCAAATACAGGAGTAGGAAATTTCATTTCAAACGAGGAAGTAGAAATAGAACATAATGGGACTTTACTTACAAAAGTTGGAGTACAAGATGAAGAAGTACAGTTTCAAGTAAATTTTGACTTTATAATGGAAATAAATAATATAAAATATAAGGCTAATATTACATTAGATTTACCATGTGAAAATTTATCAACAGAAGGAAAAACAGCAAAAGAAATAACAGATATGAGTAATATAGTTTTTAAAAGAATAAAATAAAGTATATTTTACTTGATAAACAAAGTAAAATAGTATATAATGCAAAAGGTATGAGAAGTTTTTCTGACTTTTGTATGGAAAGTATTTCGATAAAGAACTGTGAACCTTGTCAGGTCCGGAAGGAAGCAGCAATAAGCAGAGCACCTTTATGTGGAATACTCTCCATAGAGAAGTTGGAAAATTCCATACCTTTTAATCAATTTAGTATAATTTAAGTTGTAAATTATTCATAATATCATTTTCCGGGGGTGAAAAATTGGAATATACAGCTTTATATAGAAAATTTAGACCAACAAAATTTGATGAAATTGTTGGGCAAGAGCATATTGTAAAAACACTAAAAAATGCTCTAATCAACGATAGAGTTGGCCACGCTTATTTATTTAATGGAGGAAGAGGAACAGGAAAAACCACTGCAGCTAAAATTCTTGCTAGAGCCGTAAACTGCTTAAATCTAAAGGATGGAGAACCATGTAACGAGTGTGCTGTTTGTAAGGCAGCATTAGATGGATCACTAACAGATATCGTAGAAATGGATGCTGCATCAAATAATAGTGTTGAAGATGTAAGAGCAATAAGAGATGAAGTAAATTTTTTGCCAACTGTAGCTAAATATAGAGTATATATTATTGACGAGGTTCATATGCTATCTACAGGTGCTTTTAATGCATTGTTAAAAACGTTAGAAGAACCACCAGCGCATGTAAAATTTATATTAGCTACAACAGAACCTCAAAAGTTGCCGGCAACAATTTTATCAAGATGTCAAAGGTTTGATTTTAAGAAAATATCAAATGATAATATTGAAAAAAGATTAAATTTTGTGTGTGAACAAAGCAAAATAGAAATAACTAAGGAAGCCAAAAGTTTGATTGCAACACTTGCAGAAGGCGCTATGAGAGACTCTCTTAGTATATTAGAAAGATGCATGCAAGAACAAAGAGAAATAACTGAAGACTTAGTAAAAGAATTGGTAGGTATTCCAAAAACCGAGAGTGTAAATAAATTAACAAAAGGAATACTAGAAAAAGATACAGATACAGCGTTGCAAGCTATAAATGAGGTAATTGCAGAAGGAAAAGATATTAGTAATTTTTTGTGGGAAATAATTAAATATATAAAAGATATATTAATTTTTAAGACAAATACACAATTGGAAATATATAGTGAAAAAGAAAAAAATAATATAAAACAATTAGCAGACAATACAACAAAAGAAAGATTAATTTCCATAATATATGATTTATCAAATTTACAAAATGACATGAAATGGTCTTCTCAAAAGTTAATTATGTTCCAAGTAGAAATAATAAAGCTATGTAATTATAATCTTTCGAGTAATGCTAACTCTGAAAGTAACGCTTCTAGTAATGCAAACCAATATGTTAATAATATTCAAACAGCGAAATCAAAAGAGATTGAAGATTTACAATATAAAATAGATAGATTAGAAAAACAATTAAATTTAATACAAAACTCAGCTAAGAATACTAATATAAAGTCAAACGGAAGTGAATCAAAAGAGTCTGGAGTTCAATTTGCAGGAAAAACTGAAGTAAAAAAATCTAAAAATGTGCAACTTGGAGAAAAGGTTAAAAATTGGCCTAAAATAATTAATCAAATAAAAGAAGAAGGAAAAATTTCGTTATCTTCAATTTTGTTAACATCTTCAGCAAATGAAATAAATGACATGACTGTAGGAATTAATTTTGAAAAAGGGCTAACACCATTTAGAAAAGAAATATTAGAAAAACCAGAAAATATGAGTGAAATTGTTAAACAGGTCTCTATTGAATTAGGTAAACCAATGAGAGTAGTATTAGTAGATAACAATGATGAAATTGTAGCTAAAACGGATAGTTTCAGTGATTTATCTAAAGGGTTAGATGTACCTATAAATATTATAGATTAATAATAAACTTCACAGAAAATTATATATTTAAAACTGTGAAGCGAAATAAAAATATATATTATTAAGTAAATGAAATAGGAGGAAATAAAAATGTCAAAAAGAGGTGGATTCCCAGGAATGGGTGGAGGATTTGGAGGAATGAATCTAAATCAATTAATGAAAGAAGCTAAGAAAATGCAATCAGATGTAGCAAAATCACAAGAGGAACTAGCTGCTAAGGAATTTGAAGCATCAGCAGGAGGAGAAGCTGTAAAAGTAAAAGTTTCTGGAAACAAAGAAATAAAAGAAATAAAAATAAAACCAGAAGTAGTTGATCCAGATGATGTTGAAATGCTAGAAGATTTAATAACAACTTGCATTAATAATGCATTAAAACAAGTTGATGATGCGCAGGCAGCTTCTCTAGGAAAATATAATATACCAGGATTAATGTAAAAATAATAGGAGAAACATATGTCATATTACTCACCATCAATAGAAAAGCTAATAGAAAGTTTTGAAAAACTTCCAAGTATAGGGAATAAAACAGCAGCAAGACTAGCGTTTTACATATTAAATGCAAGTGAAGAAGAAACAAACGAATTTATAGAAAGTATCCAAAATGCAAAAAAGAATTTAAAATATTGCTCTAAATGTTATAATATTACAGATACAGATCCATGTCCAATATGTTCCAATAAAGCAAGAGACCAATCTGTAATATGTGTTGTGGAAGATGTTAGAGATGTAGTTGCAATGGAAAGAACACATGAATTTAAAGGGCTATACCATGTTTTGCATGGCTCAATATCACCAATGAATGGAATTGGACCAGATGATTTAAAAATTAAAGAATTACTTTCAAGATTAATGGGGGGAACAGTAAAAGAGGTAATACTTGCAACAAATCCTAGAGTAGAGGGTGAAGCAACAGCAATGTATTTGTCAAAACTAATAAAACCATTAGGAGTTAAAGTAACAAGAATAGCACATGGTATTCCAGTAGGTGGAGACTTAGAATATACTGATGAAGTTACTTTAAGTAGAGCCTTAGAAGGAAGAGTTCAATTATAAAAATATAATAATAAAATATTCCTACTATATTCTTAAATAGAATTATAGTAGGAATTTATTTATGTATTGCTATTTAAAATAATATTACAAATATCTCTTGTAGAATTTTTTTTGGCCAGCAATTTAGTGTTAACTTTCATTTTATGAAGCTTATCTGTATCGGACAATAAATTTTTAATGATTTCATCATAGTCATTATGTTTTTTTAACCATATAGCAACTCCGGCATCTTCAAGAAATTTCGCGTTTTCTTCCTCCTGACCAGGAATAGGATTTATAGCAATAATCGGTAAACCGGAAACTAGACTTTCTGTTGTAGTGAGTCCTCCAGGTTTAGTTACAACCAAATCAGAAATACTCATAAGTTCTGGAACTTGGTTAGTATAAGGAAGAACTTTTACAACATCTTCAACTTGTAAATTATGAACTATAGAACTAAAAGCTTCCTTCAATTTTTCATTCTTACCAGCAATTGCTACAATTTGATTATTGTTAATGTGTTGTATAAATGATTTAAAAATTTTTATTGTTTGTTCTCTTCCTAAACCAAATTCTCCCCCGCCAAAGAATAAAATAACTGGTTTATTTGGATTTAAACCAAAAGACTTCATTACAGAAACCTTGTTATAGTGCATTAAGAACTTATTAGAAAGAGGTATTCCTGTTGAAAACACTTTGTTTTCTGGAATATTACTATTAATTATTTTTTCTCGCATTTTTTCATGAGAAACAAAGAAGTAATCAACTTGTTCTTTTCCAACTAGCCATTGTTCATGTGGTGCAAAATCAGTAATTATAGTTGAAAGAGAACACTCTATCAAAGCTTTTCTTTTTAAATAACTTACCATTTGACTTCCAAAAGGGTGTGTTGAAATTACAATATCAGGGTTATATTCTTTTAATAATTTTAGTAATTTTTTTGCTAATAAATTATTTGCAGTTGAGCTAATATGAGCTATAGGACCTTTTTGAGAATGACTATAAACCTCACCCCAAGCCCAAGGAAATTTTTTTACCATTTCTTTATATGCAGTTGTGGTTATTCTATTAATAGGTTTATTTACGTATAACATACAATCTACTAATTTTGTTTCACAATCAGAAAAATTATCATCAATATACTGTTTTATTGAATTTGCAGCGGATAAATGTCCGCCTCCATAAGATGCATAAAAAATTAAAATTTTTTTCATGTAAATATATGTCCTCTCATTTATTGATTTAATAATACAATTTTATCATATAAAAATAAAAAACAAAAGCGAAATGCATAAAATTTGAAAAATTACCAATAATATTGTTATAACTTACATTTTAAAATAGCTTAATGACTTGTTGAAGATTAAT
>CALXBZ010000023.1 GCA_944386665.1 uncultured Clostridia bacterium | reverse complement strand
GATTTTTTAAACAAATCTAAAACCGAAAGAGAAATTGTAAAAAATGCAGAGCAAATGGCTAGAGATAAAGGTTTCAAGTCTATAAATGAATATGAAAGCCTAAAAGCTGGTGACAAAGTCTACTATGTAAACAGAGATAAGAATTTATTTTTAGCTGTAATTGGTGAAGAAGATATAGAAAATGGAATTAATATAATAGGATCACATGCAGACTCTCCTAGATTAGACTTAAAGCCAAATCCAATTTATGAAGATAAAGGTTTTGCATATTTTAAAACACACTACTATGGTGGAATAAAAAAATATCAATGGACAACTATTCCGCTTTCAATACATGGTGTTATTGTAAAAACTAATGGGGAAAAGATAGAGATTAATATTGGAGAAGCTGAAAATGAACCAATATTTACAATTACAGATTTATTACCTCATTTAGCTCAAGAACAAATGCAAAAAAAATTAAAAGACGGAGTTGAAGGAGAAAATTTAAATCTATTAATAGGAAGTATTCCTTACAATGACGAAAAAATATCAGAAAAAGTTAAATTAAACATATTGAATATATTAAATAAAAAATACGGAATAGTTGAGAAAGATTTTTTAAGTGCAGAATTAGAATTAGTACCTGCTTTTAAATGCAGAAGTTTAGGATTTGACGAAAGCCTAATAGCAGGATATGGCCAAGATGACAAAGTCTCTGTATATACTTCATTAACAGCAATATTAAACACAGAAAAACCAAAGAAAACAGCAACATGTTTAATCGTAGACAAAGAAGAAATTGGAAGTATGGGAAATACTGGTATGGAATCTAATGTATTTAGCACATTCATGTCAGAAATATTAAATAAATTAAATATAAACAAACCAAACTTATTAGATAAAATGTTCTGCAATTCAAAAATGTTGTCTGCAGATGTTGATGCGGGATTTGATCCAATATATTCTTCTGTGTCAGAGCCACATAATGCATCTTTCCTAAATAAAGGTGTAGGAATAAGCAAATATACAGGCGTTGCAGGTAAAGCAAATGCTTCGGATGCCAATGCTGAATTTGTTGCATATGTTCGTAATATATTTGAAGAAAATGATGTATTGTACCAAATCGCAGAACTTGGAAGAGTTGACTTAGGCGGTGGCGGAACAATTGCATATATTTTAGCTAACAAAGGTGTAGATGTATTAGATTGCGGTGTTCCAGTATTATCAATGCATGCACCATATGAGGTAACAAGTAAATTTGATGTATACCAAGCATATAAAGGATATGAAGCGTTTCTTAAATATTAATTATGTTTTGGAAAATTAAAATTAGATAGAATATATGTGTAACCTATGAAGAAAAAAACATTAAATATATTAATAAAATACTTAAAACCAGCTTAGATAGGCTGGTTTTTACTGTGAGAATGAAATTGGTTATATGAATTATTTAGATATAACATTTTTAAACTTTTTCTATGGAAACATGATAAAATAATTTTTGATGCTATCTGTGAACAAATTAAATCTGAAGAACCCAATAAATATAACGATAAATATCTAGAAACAATATTTAAAGTAGAATGATACAGAGCTATTTAAAGAATATAATAAATTCTAATATATAAAATAAAAAAGAAACCATAGAACTTCTATGGTTTCTTTTTTATGGTGAGCCAGGAGGGATTCGAACCCCCGACCCCAGGCTTAGAAGGCCTGTGCTCTATCCAACTGAGCTACTGACCCATTTGCAAATGCAATAATTATTATAATGCCAAAATTACAATTTGTCAATCAAAAATTAAAAATATATAAAAAAATATGGAAAAAAAATAATTTTTGTTATAAAATATTATATATTATATTAAAAATCAATGGGAGATTATTATATGAAAAAAGAAATTCAGAAGAAAGAAGTAGCAGAAAGCAAGAAAAAACTAAATAAAAAAGAAGAAAAAATTAGTAATAGTGAGAATATGAAAAACAAACAAAAGAAAGAAAATAAACGAAGTAAAGAGAATAAAGAAAACAAAACACATTCAGTAATATGGACAAAATATCATCAGTATTTGTGGTATTTTCTAATATTTAGCTTAATAGGATTAGCACTAGAAGCTATAAGTGCCTTTGTAGAAGCAAAGATATTTAATAAAGAAATGGAATTAATATTAGGACCGTTATGCTTTATCTATGGTTTAGGAGCAATTATAATAATAATTTGTTTAAAAGGTTTTAAAGGTAAGAAACTAAAACTATTCTTATTAGGAACAATTTTAGTAGCAACTATACAATATGCAATGAGTTTTATTTTAGAAGCCATATTTGGAGCTAAATTATGGGACTGTGGTTGGAGTAAATTTTCAATAAATGGCAGAACATGTATTGAGCTTGCATTAGTATTTGGAATAATAACTGTAATTTTAATAAATATTGTTCAAAAATATATAGACAAATTAATAAATAAAGTCAATGGAAAAACAAGAATTATAGTAGACATAATTGTAAGTGCTATTATAACTTTTACACTTATGTTAACAGTGTGGGGAGTAATTACATATACAATAAGAGCTAAAGAAGTTATGAACGGAAAGAACTACACAAGCAATAACAATATAATTGAAAAATTTCAAAATACAGTTTTTGCAAACGAGATAATGGAAAAAATATTACCACGAATAAAAATTGTTGATAATGCCGGAAATTTAGTTTTAATAAAAAATATAAATAATTAATTAGAAAAAAATTATAAGAAATTTGATAAAAAAGACATTGGGGAAAATTATTCCTCAATGTCTTTTTTTATGATATAAATTGAAAAATATAGTTTTTAACATATTTAGGCAATATTAAATTAGTTATATTTGTTTATTTTGGCAAATTAATTTTTGAATCTTTTTTTCTAGGCCTAAATAAAGTTATTTTATTTCCAACAGTTTGTACCAATTCGGAATTAGTACTTTGAGCTAAAGAATTAGCAATATCAATTGTTTCTTCAGGTGATGTCTCCAATACAGTTAATTTAATAAGTTCTCTGGCCTCTAATGCATCATCTACCTGTTTAATTAAATTTTCAGAAATCCCATTTTTTCCAATTTGCAAAATTGCAGGAATAGTATTGGCCAAGCCTCTTAAATATGCGCGTTGTTTACTAGTCATTCTAATATCTCCAATCATTAATTTAATATATATATAATAACAGATTTGTTTAAGAAACACAATATTTTAAAAGAAAAATTAATTTTGAAGTAATAACGAGAGTTTGTGAATTTTATGTGAAATACAAAAAATATATTGCAGTAAAAATTTTCTAGTGATAATATAATTAAGTAAAAACTTAGGGAAATAATAGATTGGAGGAAAAACAAGTGATAGAAGTTAAAAATGTCACCAAAAAGTATGGAAACTTTATTGCAGTAGATAATGTTAGTTTTACTGTAAATGATGGAGAAGTTGTTGGCTTTTTAGGACCAAATGGTGCAGGTAAAAGTACAACAATGAATATGATAACCGGTTTCATAGAACCAACGGAAGGAACTATAGAAGTAAATGGGTACGATATTTTAAAACAACCATTAAAAGCTAAAAAGAAAATCGGCTATATGCCAGAAGGTGTGCCTTTATATAATGAATTAACTGTAAAAGAATTTGTTACATTTATGGCAGAATTAAAGAGAGTTCCAAGAAAAGAAAGAAAAGAAAAAGTTGCAAAAGTTCTTTATGAAGTAGGTATAGAAGATGTAGCCAACAAACTTATTAGGAATTTATCAAGAGGTTATAAGCAAAGAGTAAGTATGGCAGGAGCATTAATAGGGGACCCAGAAGTTATAATACTAGATGAACCAACAGTTGGATTAGATCCAAAGCAAATAACAGAAATAAGACAATTAATAAAAAAACTTGGAAAAAAACATACTGTAATATTGAGTTCACATATTTTATCAGAAATAAGTCAAATATGTGAAAAGGTAATAATTATAAATAAAGGTAAGATTATTGCTGTAGACACTCCAGCAAACTTAGAAAAGAAAACCGAAAGTAAAAATGTTATATTATTAACTGTAGAAGATAATAAAAATAATATGGAAAAACTTAATAAGGATATTCCAGAAATATTGGAAAATAAATTTATTAAAAACAATGATGATGGAACAAAGCAATACATGATAAGTTCAAATAT
Organism: uncultured Clostridia bacterium; assembly: GCA_944386665.1. Lineage (GTDB taxonomy): Bacteria > Bacillota > Clostridia > TANB77 > CAG-508 > CAG-245. The sequence continues at coordinate 11,710 of CALXBZ010000023.1, read as the reverse complement.
AGAATTTGATTTACGTAAGAAATTGTTTGAAATATTACCTAAAAAAGACATAACAATATTTGAATTAAAAAATGCAGAAAAATCTTTAGAAGATGCTTTCATAACTCTAATTGATACAAATACAAGAGAAAGAGAAAAAGAGAAAGAAGAAGAAAATAAAAAGACAAAAGAAACAGGAAAAGAAGATAAAAATAAAACAGAAAAAACAATAAAGAATGAAGAGAAGAAAAAAGATAAACAAAAGAAAAAGGAAACAACAGATAAAGAAAAAGTAGGTAAAAAAATAAAAGAAGAGACTAAAAAACAAGAAGGAGGAAAAAAATAATGTGGGCAATAATAAAAAAAGAATTGAAAACGTATTTCTTTTCACCAATAGGTTATGTTTTTATTGGATTATTCTTGGCAATGTTTAGCATTATATTTTACATAACAACTATAAGCCAAGGTGCTATAACATATCAATATGTATTTTTCTATTCTGTAATGTACATAGTAGTATTTATAATTCCTCTTTTAACAATGAGAATGTTCTCAGAGGAAAGAAAAAATGGAACAGAGCAATTATTAATAACTTCACCAAGGAGCATGGTAGCCATTACTTTAGGTAAATTTATAGCCGCATTATTAGTAATTATAATTACAGAATTATTTACATTAGTATACTTAGCAATTATGTATTATTTTAAAGCGCCAGCAATAATGACAGTTCTTACAACAATGTTTGGATTTCTACTATTATCAATGACTTATATAAGTTTGGGAATGTTTATATCAAGTCTTACAGAAAATCAAATAATATCAGGAATATCAACCATAGCTGTATTTGTTGTAACTTGGCTTGCACCAAATATATCTACAAATTTAATAGCAATATCGCTAATTGACAAATTTTATCCTTTTGCAACAGGAGTATTCCCAATAACTGAAACAATTAGTTTATTATCAATAACAGTGATGTTTGTACTTTTAACAATGATTGTTATGAAAAGAAGAAAACTTGTAAAGTAGGAGGAATTTTAGGTGAAAGAAAATTTTAAAGAGACAATAAAAAAAGGTAAATGGTTAGGGAATACATTACTTACCATACTTCTAATAGTTGTTATATTAGCAGTAGTTGTAGCTCTAAATATATTTGTGGAAAAGCAAAATTTTCCAGATATAGACCTTACACAAGAAAAACTATATTCATTATCAAAAGAATCAAAAGATAAAATTAAAAATGTATCCAAAGATACAAAAATCACTTTGTATGGAATGAGTGAATATCAAGACGTTATAGATTATGTAAAATTATACCAGAAAGAAAATCCACATATAACATATGAGGAATTAAAAGATGCAACTTCACGACCAGACTTACAAGAAACTTATGGATTAGGAACATCTATAACTACAGGGGTAATAATTGTAGAGGCAGGAAACAGAAGTAAAGTAGTTTCTGTTAGCGATTTATATACATACGATTATGTAACATATGAACAGTACAACGTAACAGAACAAGTAATAACAAATGCAATTCTAAATGTAAACTTAGAAAAACAGCCACAAATTTATTTTGTTAAAAATCATGCGCAAAACGCAGAATATTACCAGATTGCTAAAGAACTATTAAAAAACGAATCAAATGTTGTTACAGATTTAGACTTATTAGTGGAAGCAAAAGTGCCTGAAGATTGCAATGTGTTAGTAATAACAACTTTAAAAGAAGATTTTTCTGAATATGAGAAAAATATTATATTAGAATATATCAATAATGGTGGAAATGTTATGATATTAGCTGATCCAAATACAACTAATATCAGTTTACCTAATTTCCAAGCAATATTAGATGTATATGGAACATCAATATCTAATGGAATAATATTTGAACAAAATACTAGTAGAATGATTAGTGGATACACAAATATTATAATTCCTAAAGTAAGTAGTTCATCAGAAATTACTAAATACATTTACTCAGATGGTGATGTAACAGTCTTAAATTCTGGCATACTAAACTTCAAGTCATATGATGAACTTGAACAAATGGGAATAACTAAGGAAGATTTAATTATAACTACAGATACCTCTTTCTTAAGAACAGATATGAATATAAAAGAATATACAATGGCAGAGTCTGATCAACAGTTATCAGGAGAAGCTATAGCAGCTGCCGTAACAAAGAAAATATCAGATGAAAAAACTTCTAAGCTTGTAATATGTGCTAACAGTCTATTAGTTAGCGATATGGCAGTTGACTTAAATGTTAACGGTTTAAATAGTACTAGCAAAATGTATGGAATAAACTTTTATAGCAACAAAGATTTTTTAGCTAATTCAATATCATACTTAACAGATAGAAAAGATAATATAACATTAAGAAAAGATACTGGACTTGTAACATATACTGCAACAGCAAAAGAAGATCAAATTATAAGAATAATAATAACCGCTTTACCAATAATGATTATAATAATAGGTATAACAGTATGGCAAGTAAGAAGAAGAAAAAAGTAATAAAATAAAAGAACAAATAAAGTAATTTAAATAAAAGCCCTCTCATAAATATTATGAGGGGGCTTTTATGAATACAGTTTTTAATATTATAAAAATAGTAGTTGTTATAATAGGAACTATAATTGGAGCAGGATTTGCTTCTGGAAAAGAAATTTATATATTCTTTGCACAATATGAAGAAACTGGAATAATAGGCGCAATTATTGCATCAATTTTGACTACAATAATAATTTATAGAACTATTCTAATAGTGAAAAAATATAAAATACAAAATAATAACGAGTTTGTGGAACATATTTCAAACAATAACGAGATTACACAAATATTAAAAAATATAATAAACATTTTTTTAGTAATTTCATTTTGGATAATGAGCACAGGATTTTGTACTTTTTTTAAGCAAGAAATGGGAATACCATTGATTGTTACCGCTATAATTAATTCAATTATTACATACATATTATTATTAAAAAAGGTAGATGGAGTTATAAAACTTAATTTAATAGTGGTACCAATAATGATTTTAATAATTATGTTTGTAAGCATAAAAAATTACCAAGTAACAAGTTTATTAGGTGCAAAACTAAATATAGTTTCACCAAATGATACAAATACAAGCATAAAAGAACTATTTAAAGTGATTATCAATGCAATTTTATATATTAGTTATAACAGTATAACCGTAATTACTATAATAATTTCCCTTGGTTCAAAAATAACGAGTAAAAAAGAAAATAAATACATTTCAATTGTATCGGGGTGTATTATAGGTATATTAATTTTAGCAATATATCAAATGCTAACTTCATGCTCGATAAATGTGTCAAATTTAGAGCTTCCTATTTTGAGAATTTTAGATGAATGTCATCCAATAGAAAAATCAATATACGCAATTGCAATTATTACCGCAATATTAACCTCTGCAATTTCATCTGGATATGGAGTACTAGAAAACATAGAAAACAAAGAAAAATATAAAAAAATCGCATTTATAATTTGTATACTAGAAATTCCAATTGCTTATATTGGTTTTGGTAGGCTTATAAGTGCATTGTACCCGACGTTTGGAATAATTGGAATTATAGAAATAATAAGCATATTAAAAAAAGCTAATAGTATTGCAAAAGATGATGAAAACTGATATAAAATATATAGAGAAATTGAAAGATAATTACACTAATCTAAAATTTGTCTTTAGGAAGGAACGAAAAGATGAAACCTAAGAAAAGTAATAAAAAGAAACATGATGAAAATATTAATGTATTATACTTCGATAAGAATGAAACTAAAACTATTAGCAAACCAAAATTAATAGGGTTAATAATTATAATACTACTAATTTTACTAATTGCAACAATGTATATTATTTACGCCAATAATGAAAAATTTAGGATTTATATGGATTCTAATATTTTAAACAAACAAATAGAAGAAAATGATTTGAAATCAATTGAAATAGAAGATTTTGACAAATCTAACATATTTGCATATTCAAAATATATAGCGATATTAAATAACAATACTTTAACAACGTACAATTCATCAGGTAAAAAAGAAGCGGAAAACAAAATTGAAATAAGTAATCCAATCGTTTATAATAATGGAAAATACCTAATGATAGCAGAACAAAACTCATCAAGAGTATATATGATATCAGACAATAATATTAAATGGGAAAATAACTTGGAAGGCAATATAACAAGAATAAATGTTAATGCAAATGGATACTCATCAGTAATATTATCTGGAACAGCATATAAATCGGTTATAATATTATTTGACGAATTAGGAAATGAAATATTCAAAACTTATTTAGCAAATACAATTGCGGTAGATACAGCAATTTCTGATGATAATAAATATTTAAGTATAGCAGAGGTAAATACTAGTGGAACGCTAATTCAATCAAATATAAAAGTAATATCTATTGAAAAAGCAAAAGATAAATCATCAGAACCAATCGTATATACATACAAAGCTCCATCCAATAGCTTAATTATAAATATAAAATATCAAAATAAGACAAGATTGGTATGTGAATATGACAATGAAGTTCATGTAATAAAAGACAATCAAGACACTAAAATTGCAGACATAAATACTGAAAATGAAAAAACCACTTTTTTAAGTATAGAGCTAAATAACCACATTGTAAAAAATACAGAAGAAAGTTTAGGATTATTTAATGCAACAACATCTGTAAAAATAATAAACTCAGCTTCTCAAAAAGAAAATACATATAGATTAGAAGGGATAACTAAAGAATTATACTGCAATGATAGCAAAATAGCATTAAATTTGGGGACAGAAGTCCATTTCGTAGACACAAACGGCTGGCTAATAAAAAAATATACATCAAAAAAAGAAATAAGAAAAATAGTTATGACAGAAGATATAGCAGGCATTGTATATAGAGATAAAATAGAAATAATTAAATTTTAACTTACAACAGATCTATATTTTCAAAAAGTTGAATATAAATGTAAAATATGCCTTATCAAATATATAGAGGCGATGAAGGAGAGAAAAAATAATTATGGGAATTATAGTAGATTTAATAATAATTGCAATAATATTATTGTTTATATTTATGGGATATAAAAAAGGCTTAACAGGAAGTTTAATAAAATTATTATCATTTGTAATATCAATTGTACTTGCCTTTGTGTTATATAGACCTATATCAAATATAATAATCGAAAAAACACAAATAGATGACAATATAAGATCAACAATAGTAAATGTATTTGAACAAGAAGATAGTTCGGAAGAAAAAGACAAAAAAATGCCATCAACAATGATTGACGAAATAAATACTAATATAGAAAATGCAACAGAGCAAGCAAAGTCAGCTATAATAGAAGAGACTTCAAAAACAATAATCAATATAACATCAGGTCTAATTGTATTTATTATAGCAAGAATAATTTTATTTGTAATCAGCATATTTGTAAAACAAATAACCAAATTACCTATTATAAAACAAGTAGACGACATTGGAGGAATAGCTTATGGCGCTGTAGAAGGAATTGTTATAGTGTATATATTACTAAGTATAATTTCATTAACAAGCTTAATGTGGATAAACAATCCAGTAGCAACTGCGGTTACTAAATCAACGTTAGGAAATATGTTATATAACAATAATATTATATTAAATTTATTCTTTTAAACAGAATAATAATTAATAACCTAAGAAATCTTGAAAAGTATTGATATTTTAACTAGTATTTGTTATACTTTAAATCATGAAGTTATATGGGAGTGATAATATTTGGGTAAAGATAAAAAAACAGTAGATAAAACTCGTGGCAAGCATGCAAAAGAGGAAGAAATATCTAAAAAAGTTAAAAAGAATAATAAAAAATATAATGAAGACAAAAACAATGATAAAAAAGAAAATGCTAAAAGAATAGAAAAAGATAATAAAAGTCAAAAAACAAAAAAGAAAGTAAAAACTGTTAGGAAAGTAAAAAGAGTAGTTGTTCTTTTACTACTCCTAACAATTGTATATTCAGTTTATTTAGTAGCAAATAGAATAAAACAAAATGGTGGAGGACTAACAGGGACTCTAGCAACAATACTAGGAGAAGATACATCAAATTTAGAAAACTTAGAACCAATACAAATATTAATAATGGGTGAAAGTGGTGTTGATGACTACAAGTTGGCAGATACTATAATGATTGCATCATATAATCCAAAAACTCAAGAAGCATCAATTATGTCTATACCAAGAGATACTTATGTAGGAAAGAAAAATAGGGAAACTGCAACTCAAAATTATTTAGCAAGTTATAAAATAAATACTGTTTTTAGAAATGGGACAAACATACCAGAAGCAATAGACAGAATAAATGCATTAACAGGCTTGAATGTTGAAAACTATGTAATCATAGACACAAATGCCTTAATCAAATTAGTTGATGCAATTGGGGGAGTAACTTTTAATGTTCCAATAGATATGGACTATGAAGATTCTTCTCAAGATTTATATATACATCTAAAAGCAGGAGAACAAGAAATAGATGGAAAGAAAGCAGAACAACTATTGCGCTTTAGACATAATGATGATGGATCAACATATCCAAGCTCGTATGGACAGCAAGATTTTGGAAGAATGAGAACTCAAAGAGAATTTATAATTGCTACTTTAAAACAAACATTAAAACCACAAAACATATTTAAGTTAAAACAAATAATTGATATAATGCAAGAAGATGTTAAAACAAATGTCGATTTAGCAAGCATTAAAGCATATGTTCCATATGCAGTAAACTTTAATGCCGACAACATAAAAACAGGAATGGTTCCAGGAGAAGCAGAAATGTGTAATGGAGTATCTTTATACATTGCAAATAGTTCAAAAACGAAAGAATTAGTTGAAGAATTATTTCCTACGGACAATGAAGAATCGGAAAATGAAGACAATACAGAAAATTATTAAGTTTCTAAAAAAGAAAATAAAATACAAGTAAAAAATTAAAATAAAAATAGGGATTAATTATGGAAAATTAATCCCTATTTTTGTATCTATAATATGGAAATATAAGTTATTTGCGGTAAGGGTAAAAATTATCTACATAAGATTTGCTATGCTTTTTTCGATTATGTGTCTTATACTTTTTAGAGTGTTTATGATTTTTAAAATGTAGAAATTTTGCAAACAAGTACAAAAATAATATTAGCAATGCAAGTTGCATTATTGTTTTTACAAAATTTGTTTTGTAGACGGTGTGAGAAGCTATTAAAGAACAAGAATAATCTAAACCATCTATATTATAAGTTATAGTTCCAACATTTGTACCTTCAAGTATGGGTGCAACCAAGTTATCCGTAAGTTTTATATTTGGAGTTATTGTTGTTATGTCAATGCCATTTGGAAGAAATCCTACTAAATCTTCTGAATATATTAAATCAAGTTTTTCTGTTTCTTTAGTTGCATTTTTTACAATTATTTGTTGTGCTACTGAATTTTGAGCAGCAATTTGTTGAAATGAATAATTATTGAAACCATATTCAAATAAAGTTTTACAATCAATAGGTCTTTGACTTAAGCCCTCATCTGTTTGCCCGTCATGTAATACTACAGCGATTAAAGATACATTGTCTTTTGTGGCTGTAGCAACAATACAATTTTTTGCTGCGTCAGTATATCCTGTCTTTGCTCCTGTGGCATATTCATAGTAGTAATTAGTTGGTGATGAACTATAATTTTTTTTAATTAAATCATTTGTGGTATTAAATAAACGATCTTCTTTATCATATTTATTAGTTGCAGGAAGTGAACATGAAGTTTTCTGAACAATACTTCTAAATGTATCAAACTGCATTGCATATTGCCCCATTAAAGCAAGGTCGTAAGCTGTAGTATAATGATCCTCGTTGTGAACTCCATTAGGGTTAACAAAATGAGTGCCCTTGCAACCCAGCTCAAGTGCTTTACTATTCATCATATCCGCGAAAGCTTCGACAGATCCTGCTATATGTTCTGCAAGAACAACGGCAGCATCATTTGCAGAAGGGATTAAAAGAACGTTAAGCAATTGCTCAATGGTAAGTTCTTCACCTTCTTGAATTGTAGCAACAGAATAGCTGTATGGAATAGAATAAACAGCATTATGACTGGCTATAGCTGTATCAGTTAACTTACAATTTTCTAAAGTTAAAATAGCAGTCATTATTTTAGTGGTGCTTGCTGGAAACATTCGAGTATTAGCATTTTTACTATATAAAATTTTTCCAGAATTTTGTTCTATTAAAATACAAGATGGAGTATAAACATCTGGTAATGAACTTTCTGCATAAACGTTCAAACAAAAAAGATTGCTGATAAATAAAAAAACTATAAATAATAAGATTGGTTTCTTAAGTTTTATAAAGTGTCGCATAAAAAAATACATTCCTTTCTTGCTATGCACAGGGGCATTTATAGTTAGAAGTATAAATAACTTATTAATTAAATTCTATTGTAAAACGTATGTATATAATAACTTAAAATGCATAAAAATTCAATCCTAAAGAAGAAATTTAATTTTTAAATAAATTTATAGAATTAAAATTTTTGAATGATACACTTAAAGCTAAAATGTAGCTTTAAGAATAATAAACCATGTATTTATAATAAAAAGAGAAAAGAGGTAATAAAATGAAAGATGCAAATACAAAAGTAAAGATTATTATTGTAAGTTCAATTGCAATTATAATGGTTACTATTGGATTATATATTTATAAAACATATAAAGAAGAAAGTGATATAAATTTTATAGATTATAATGCTGAATTAGAAAGCAATGAAAGCATATCACAAGAAACAACTAATGAAAATATGAATACAAATGAAGAAAATGATAAAGAAAAAGAGAAAATAATAGTTCACATAACAGGAGAAGTAAAATATGCAGGAGTAGTAGTCTTAAAAGAGGGAGATAGAATTGTAGATGCAATTGAAGCAGCAGGAGGAGAAACTGACAATGCCGATTTAAATAAACTGAACTTGGCATATATTGTAAGCGATGGGGACAAAATCTATGTTCCAAATAAGAACGAGGAAATAGGCAACATAACAACTGTAAATGAAGAAATAAACAGTGAAGAACAATCTACTATAAACATAAATACAGCATCTTTAAAGGAATTAATGGAATTACCGGGAATTGGAGAAGTAACAGCTAATAAGATAATAGAATACCGCACACAAAACGGTAAGTTTTCTACAATAGAAGAACTAAAAAATGTTCCTGGAATTGGGAGCAGCAAATTTGAAAATTTAAAAGAAAAAATAAGAGTTAAGTAGAAGACAGACTTAAAACTAACTGTTTTTAGAATAAAAATATATTAAATACATTAAAAAAAGAGCCACAATTTATTGTGACTCTACTAATTTACTTGGTTGCGGGGAGTGTACAAGAATACTGGCATATTGCGTATTTCAGCATACACTGGTGGCAATCATGGTAAAATAATAAAAAATAATTAAAAATATTTTAAAATAATTTATATTAAATAGATGGATTTTATTTAAAAAATTCATCTATTTTTTGGGTTCCAAGGGCAAAGCCCTGGCACACGGAGAACTTTGGTACAAAGTTCTCTAGTGTGTTAGAGAACTTATGTGAGCAAGTGTATTTTTAATAAGTAACATTTATGTTGTTTATTAAAAGTTTGCGAACATTGTTCTCTTAAAGCTATGCAAGAAAGCCTTTAATAAAATAAATATATTGAGAGGAGAAAATTTTGTATGAGTTATGCAATTATAAGAAATGAAAAATATACAAAAGATGAGATGATCGGGTTAGCTCCTCATAATGAAAGATTTAAAAAGAAATATTCTAATAAAAATATAGACTTGTCAAAAACAAGTCAAAATTATCATTTAAAACTACCAAAAGAAAACACTTATTTAAAAGAATACAATAGATTAATAAAAGAAAATAATCTATCTCAAGGACAACTACACAAAAATAGTATTTATGTATGTGAAGTAATATTAACTTCAGACAATACATTTTTTAATGAAATTGGTAAAAAAGAAACAAAAAGATATTTTCAGGAATGTTTTAAATTTATGACAGAATACAAAGGAATTGGAAAAGAAAATATATTAACTGCTGTTGTGCATTTAGATGAAGAAACTCCACACATGCATTTAGTATATATACCAGTAGTAAATGCAAAAGATAAAAAAGGAAATACTATAAGAAAAATATCTGCAAGTGAATTTTGGAAAGGTAAAGACAGTTATAAGAAACTACAAAATCAATTTTATAAATATATTACAGAAAAGGGATTTAATTTAGAAAGAGGAAAGGAAAATAAAGATCGAGAACATATATCTACTGATGATATGAAGAAATTAACTAACTTTTATAGTACAAAGAAATTAAAAGAAAATCTAAACAAGCAAAAAGAACAAATGATAAGTTATGAAGATGTTCAAAAATTTTATAAATATGAAGATTTTACGAAAGAAAATATAGATAGAAAACTAATTTATCCAATAATAAAATATAATAATAGTTTAGCAAAACAAAATCATGATTTATTATTAGAATTATCTAAAACTAAAAATGCAAAAAAATACTATTCAGATTTACAGATAGAAAATAATCATATTATGAATGAAAATCAAGAATTAGAAGAAAAATTAAGAATGAATAATATTGAGTTAAATGCTTGTTATAAAATAATAAAAGAACTTCTTGATAAAAATAAAAAAATTAAAAAAATATTAAAAGATAAACTAGGAATTGAAATAACAGAAGATAAAGATAATATAAAAAATTTATACAATTAATACTGCAATAATAAAAAAGTAATTGATAAAAATAATAATCACTTGCATTTATCAATTACTTTTTCTTTTTTAACCATTCTTTAGCTTCTGCGTCCTTAAATCTTTCATCTGCGAAAAATTCAGATAAATTAGTTCCTAAGCTTTCACAAATATATAACAAATTCTCTAATCTTATTGTCTTTGTTTTTCTAGTTAAAAACATGGCGATAGTCGAACTATATACACCAGAAAGACTCTCTAATTTATATATAGTAATATTTTGCTCTTGCATTAATTCTTTTATTTTTAAAGCAATTAAATCAGAGAAATCCATATTAAATACCACCTTCTTCCCTATTTTTTAATTTTAGCAAACTAATAGATTAAAACCTCTCAACAAATTGAGAGAAAATTAAGCAAAATAGTTCAATAAATTGAGAGAATATGATATTATTATGTGAAAAGGAGTTGAAAATAATATGGAAAAATATTGCAGAAATTATACAGATACTGATATTTCAGATATTGTAAAAAAAATAGAAATAAGAAATAGAGAATTTAAAGATCTTAAAGAAAAGTTAGAAACTTATTTTAAATTTGAAATAACTGATTATATTATAAGCGACATACTGGATTGTGAAAATTATAATCATGTTTGCTTAATGATAAATTTAGCTGTTATAAACAATAGAATTTCATTAGAAAATGGTGTAATTTTAAAAAATGAACTAAAACAACTATTTCAAATAAATGATATTTTTGACAAGTTTAATAAAGATAATTTTATTATCGAAAAGATTAATAAACAAATAAAATGCTAAGTTGTAATATTTATTATTTTGATGTTATAATCAAAATAATAAATAGTAATTTGTATGGGAGGATAAAAAATGAATTTGGAAGAATTAAAAAAAGATTGCAGTAAAAAGCAAAAGAAAG
>CALXBZ010000022.1 GCA_944386665.1 uncultured Clostridia bacterium | reverse complement strand
AATTTTCTTTCTTCTTTCCTTAATATTGGTACATTTATAGTATCCGCTGGTGCATATAAAGTAATTAATATTATTGAAAATATCCATATTAACAGTATTGAAATATATTTTATGGAATTGGGTTGAATTATTAAATATTTACTAAGTAATACATTTCCAAAATAAACAATAAATGTTCCAATTGTACATCCAATGTTTGTTTTTAGATGAAATCCACCAGCTACTATTTTGTATGGTAGCATTGTTGCATATGCAAATATTACTAACCACCCTATTTTTAGAATAATAGCCGTAACAAATAGTAATAGTATTTTAGGTATTTCGCCAATAATTAATTGAAGTCCATACATAATTACCTCTGCCCTTTGGTTATCTATTTCTGGCATTTGTTTTCTTATTCTTTTTATAATAATTTCACAAATTTTATCTATCATTTTTTCCTCTTTCGTTATGTGTATATTACAACTTTTTTCGACATATTTTTTATTTTTTTTATAAATTTTTATTTTTATTTTACATATTACTTTTTGTATTTTTAAGCATTACTTTTGTATATTTTTTTACTAATTTCATAAAAAAATATACATGATAAATGAAGTGCAAAATGCTTTAACTTTATTTATCATGTATACATTTATATTATAATTCTTTTAAATCTTCTAATATTTTCCAGCTTCCCTTTTTTTCTGGTATGGAAGTAAAAGTCATTTGCTCTTTGGTTATTGGATGCTGAATTGTAAGTTCATATGCCCATAGACAAATTTGTTTACCATGTCCTCTCCCACCATATTTTTGATCTCCATATATGCTATGTTCTCTACTTGATAATTGCACTCTTATCTGATGATGTCTTCCAGTATGTAAATTTATTTTTAGAACAGATAAATTCAACTCTGGGTCATATTTTAAAACTTCATAATCTAATTGTGCATATTTTGCGTTATTTGTCCCTTCTTTTACAATTTTGCTCATATTAGTTTTTTCATTCTTTAACATATAGTCTTCAAGGGTTCCATTATTGTTATTAAATTTTCCATTTGCAATTACTAAATATTTTTTCTTAAATATTTTTTCTCTAACTTGTTCACTAAGTCTAGAAGCAGCTTTTGAAGTCTTAGCAAATACCATTACTCCTCCAACTGGTCTATCTAGTCTGTGTATGAGTCCCAAATAAACATTCCCTGGTTTATTGTATTTTTCTTTTATATATTGTTTTATTATTGTGAGCATGTCAATATCACCTGTTTTATCACCTTGTGATGGTATGTTTACGGGTTTTTGAGCAACAATTATATGATTGTCTTCATATATTATTTTTAATGTTATTTCTTCATCGCTAATTTTTATCTTATATTCGTCTTGCATTATAATTTTGCTATCCTTTTCTACATATTTATATTATACTTATATACTCCATCTAGCATAAATTCCACAAGGTAATACAGTTTCAGAGTTTGTCATTGGCAATCCTATTTCCCCATTTTCAAAATTTCCTTGTAAGTTCTTTTTGCCAAATTTATTTTTCATATTCATTTTTAATATATTATCTAGTACTGTGCTAGATATTCCAGTAGTATATGAATTTATTAGGAAAAATACTGGTTTTTCTGATAAAACTTGCATACACAAACTAATTAATTCCGGTATATTTTCTTCAAACTTCCAAACCTCTCCGTTTGCTCCTCTACCATAAGATGGAGGATCCATGATTATAGCATCATATTTATTGCCTCTTCGAATTTCTCGATTTACAAATTTTATAACATCGTCTATTATATATCTAACAGGTTTATCTTGCAATTTTGAAGATATCACGTTTTCTTTTGCCCATGAAACCATTCCTTTTGAACTGTCAACATGGCAAACTGAAGCACCTGCTGCTAAGCATGCTACAGTTGCTCCTCCTGTGTAAGCAAATAGGTTTAATACTTTTACATTCCTCTTTTCTTTCTCTATTGTATTATGTATTTTTTCCATCATCCAGTCCCAATTAACTGCTTGTTCTGGAAATAGTCCTGTATGTTTAAATCCCATAGGTTTTATATTAAATGTTAAATTTTTATAATTTATTTGCCAGCTTGTTGGAAGTGGCTTTTTATATTCCCAGTGACCACCTCCTGTGTTACTTCTACTATATCTAGCATTAGCGGTTTTCCATTTCTCTGCAAATTGCTTGTCCTTCCATATTATTTGAGGATCTGGTCTTACTAAGACTATTTCTTTCCATCTTTCTAGTTTTTCTCCGTTTGCCATATCTAGTATTTCATAATCTTTCCAATTATTTGCTAGTTTCATTTTTACGTCTCCTTATTATATTTAAGCTATTGTTTGCAATAATTCAACAAAATTGTATACGAGTATGCAATCCAATAATATTAATATACCACATATTGCGCACATTGTGGCTATAATTTTGTGTTTTTTGTACAATTTTATTATTTTACTTTCCTTTATTTTAGCTTGTCCTGTTTCTTTTTTGCTTGAATAGGCATTTATGATTATGTCCTTAGAATATTCCATATATAATCCCCCTTATATCTTTTATGTTAAAAGTATATTCGGAGTTTTTTTATTTATGATAATTTTCGTATATTATAATTTTATTTTTATATACATAATTCGATTTTTTTAGAATTATTAATCTATATTTTTATGTAATTCTATTTAATTATTCTTAGCTATTTAGTTGTCTTTTTATCTCTTTTGCTAATTCTAAATTTATTCCTTTTAATGTTGCGATTTCTTCTTCAGAAGCTTTTGCAATATTTTCTATACTTCCATATTTTCTTAAAAGTTCTACTTTTTTTACTGTTCCTATACCTTTTATATTATCTAAAACAGATTTTGTAATCTCTTCATCTCTTAATTTTTTATGATATCCAATAGCAGTATCATGAACAGCGTCTTGAAACATTGTTATAGTATTCAATAATGTTTCTGATATTTCAAGTTCTTCTCTCTTTTCATTCATTAATGCTCTTGTTTGGTGCTTGTCGTTTTTAACCATTCCAAACACTGCAATATTAACTCTATCTTTTTCAGTTATTTCTATATTTTCTTCTTTTGCCTTTTTTTCTATTTCTTTATTTATATTTGCTATGGCTTGTTTAGTTGCTCTTATTTGAGTTATTCCTCCATCTGCAAATATTACATCTGGCAATTCTCCAAATCCATTTTGCTTGTCTTTGTTTAATATTGTTACTGAATGGCGAAGCCTTCTTTCAACTACTTCTTCCATGCATTTCGTATCATCTTGTCCTAATACATATTTTATTTTAAATCTTCTTGATAGGTTCTTTTTTATCACTCCATCTTGCATTACACACATACCTGCAACCATGTTTGTTCCGGACAAATTTGAAATATCGTAACACTCTATTTTTCTTGGTAGTTTATCCAGTGCCAATACTTGTTTTAGTTCTGCTAAAATATTGTATTTTTCCTTTTCTTTATTTTGTAGAGTGATTAACGCATTGTTCTCAGCCATTTCTATAAATCTTAATTTTTCACCCTTTTGAGGTGTTTTTATTTCTACTTTTCTATTTGCTTGCTCAGTTAGCCACATTTCTATCGCATTTTTATCTTCTAGTTCTTCTTTTACCATTATTTTATTTGGAAGAATTTGTTTTCCCATATAATATTGCTTTATAAAACTTGAAATAATTTCTCTATCTTCTTCGTCTTCAAGTCCTTTAAAAATATAATTATCTCTTCCTATCATTTTGCTATTTCTTACATAGAATATTTCAATACAAACCTCTCCATCTTTTCTTGCTAATCCTATTACATCTATATCATTTTCTGATATATTAGAAACTTTTTGTCTTTGTGAGATTCTTTCTATTGCAAATATTTTATCTCTTAGTTCTTGAGCTTTTTCATAATCCATTTTTTTAGAAGCTTCTAGCATTTCCGCTTCTAATTCTTTTTTTAATTCTTCTGTTTTTCCCTCTAATATTGAAACAATTTCGTTAATTTGTTTTCTATATTCTTCCTTTGTTACATATCCCATGCATGGTGCCATACATTTTTTTATATGATAATTTAAACATGGTCTGTCTTTATATTTAAAACTTTTACATTGCCTTATCTTGTATCTAGATTTGATAAATTCTATCATTTCTTTTGCACTACCTGCATTTGCATAAGGTCCAAAATATTTTGCTCCATCATTTAAACGTCTTCTTGTAATATATAAATCTGGATATTCTGCTCTTATATTTATTTTTATATATGGATATGTTTTGTCATCTTTTAGAAGAACGTTAAATTTTGGCATATTCTTTTTTATTAGATTGCATTCTAATATTAAAGCTTCTGCCTCATTGTCGCAAACAATGTATTCAAAATGATCCACTAAAGCAACCATATTTTGAATCCTTTTTGTTTTTTTATTTTTTCTAAAGTATTGCCTAACTCTGTTTCTTAAAACGACTGCTTTTCCAACATATATAATTTTATCGTTTTTATCGTGCATTATATATACACCTGGTTTTTTAGGTAATTTTTTTAGTTCTGCTTCTATGTCAAACATTTATATTCCTCCATGTTTAGAAACTTCTTGATGAGCCTCCACCGCCAGAACTTCCGCCTCCGCCGAATGAACCTCCACCAGAGAATCCTCCACCTCCAGAAAATCCTCCGCCAGATCTCCAGCCTCCGCCAAAATATCTTCCTTTTCCAAAAAAACTTATTATTGTTATTATAAAAACAATAACTTGTATACTTATTGTATTCGTTAGTATATTTTGTGGAATTTTATTTTTAAATATTAACACAGAAATAAAAGATATTGCATCTCCAGTTAATATTCCTAACTTTATTTTTTTATTTTGTGGAATCATACTAAAAATTGCTATTACAATAACTAAAATTTCTATTATGTTTTGATTATAGCTTTCATCGGAAATTTCTGCTTTATTTGCTGTTATAGTTCCTACATCTACTTCATATTCTTTTGAAACTTCTTCTAAAATTTTGCTGTATCCATTTCTTATTCCTTCATTCCAATTGTTATCTTTTAAATATGGTATTATATATTCGTCTTGAATTCTTCCAGTTTTTCCATCTGTTAATGTTCCTTCTAAGCCATATCCTACCTCTATTCTAAACTGTCTTTCTTCTAATGCTAATAACATTAAAACACCATTATTTTTAGTTTTGTCTCCTATTCCAAACTTTCTAAATAATGCTGTTGCATATTCTTCTAATGATTGGTTTTCAAGATTTGGTACTGTTACAACAACAATCTGAGCTCCGGTTTTCTCATTCAATATTTTATTTGTATTAATTATATATTCCTCTACATCCGCATCTATTAAATTCGCATAATCTGCAACATAAAAATTGCTAGTTGGGTTTACTAAAGCAAAAGATTTTAATCCTAATGTACTTAGGATTAAAATCATTATTGTAAATACCAATATTGTTTTATTTTTAGTCAAAGTTAACACTTGGTACCTCCTTGCTACTTTCGCTTGCTTCAAAATAAGTAGCTTTTTCAAGTCCAAACATGCCAGCTAATATATTATTAGGGAATTTTATTATTGCTGTATTGTACACTCTAACAGCTTCATTGTAATCTCTTCTTGCTGTTGCTATACGGTTCTCTGTTCCTGCCAATTCATCTGATAAATTAATATAGTTTGCAGATGATTTTAAATCTGGATAATTTTCAATTACTACATTTAACGCATTTAATGCTGAAGTTAGTTCATCATTTGCATTTGCTTTTTCTTGTGCTGTATTTGCTCCCATAAGTTTTGCTCTGGCATCAGTAATATTTTTAATTACTTCTGTTTCATGATTAGTATATCCTTTAACTGTATTTACTAAATTCGGAATTAAATCTGCTCTTCTTTGTAATTGAGTGTCTAAGTTTGAGTATTGTGTATCTACACTTTCTCTTTTAGATATCATTCCATTGTAGCTACTAATTAACATTCCTCCAATTATCACAACAATTGCAATTATTGCCAATAATACAATACTCGATTTCTTCATTTTTTCTTTCCTTTCTTTCTTCATCTTAAATTTTAATTTTTATGTTTTTTATTATATCACATACAAATTTATAATTCAAACATTATATAAAAATTGCTAATATTGTTAGTAGTATTGCTCCTGGTATTCCTAATAGTCCAACAATAATGGCAGTAATAAAATTTATTCCTATATGTAATCCCCATATCATCCCCACTAGATTAATTACATATAGCAAAATGACTCCCAACAGTGAATTTAACATTAATTTAAAGATTATTTTTATTGGAACTATGAAAATTTTTCCAATAATAACTATTCCAATTAAACAAGCAACATATGTAAGTAACATTTTTATTTCCATATTACACATCCTTTATTTTGTTTACCACATTGTATGCTCTTAATGGACAAATATGCTCAAAAGTTTTTCTTAAAATTACTGATTGCAATCTTCCCATTGATAGTTATTATTCGATTAAAAAGTTTAAATTTTAGTTATGCTTCATATTTTAATTTTTCTATATTATTTAATTCTATTTTATTTTCTTTAGCTTTTTTTATTAAATAGTCCAATTTAGCTTGGTTAGCCTTTATCTGATATAAATAGTAATCAATTTGGTCTTGTTCTGCATATTCGTAGTTTTTTATATTAATATTTAGTTCCATTCGTGTTTTTAATATGCTAACTATAAGTTCTCTATTTTTTTCTTCTTGGGACTTATCCCAAATTTTATTTTCTTTTACATACTCTTCCATAATTGTATTTTCCTCCTAATACCTCTAACTATTATATTAGGAAATTGTCTAATTATTCATAATTATCCAAAAATTGTATAAATTATTATACCAATCGATTGAATTGCAAAAAGATTTAAAATATTAGATGTTAATAAATTATTTGTTGCTTCTATTACTCCTAATTTATTTGCTTCTTCGCTATTTTTTTTCTTTTCTTTACGTTGTGCTTCAATAAATGTAAGTAATTCAGGAATACTTGTTATTACACCTAATAATGTTCCTAGCACTATTTCTGGTAATGCAAAAATATTGCTCAAATTAGTTAGACTTTTACTTAATAGTTCTCCTACTACATATAAACCTACTGTAATAAAGATTAAATATATCCAATATAAAATAACTGTTTTTTTATTCTTTTTCTTAAATCTATACTCTTCTTTCTCTTCTTCAATTTCTTCTTGTAAAATTTCTTGCTGTTCTTTTTCTAAATATAACCTATGCGAATTGTAATTTATATAATAAAATACAGCCAATAATATTATAAAAATTAT
Source organism: uncultured Clostridia bacterium (assembly GCA_944386665.1). Classification (GTDB taxonomy): domain Bacteria; phylum Bacillota; class Clostridia; order TANB77; family CAG-508; genus CAG-245. The sequence goes on along the minus strand of CALXBZ010000022.1, from coordinate 9,218 downwards.
AACTAGGTTTGTATTTATTCCTATATTAGATACAACTAAAAAAATTGGAATTAATATAGTAATAATTACTAATAATAAATCTATTTTTATAGCTTTATTGTTTAAATGTTTTTGATTTTTATTTAAGTATATGGAAAAAATATACTGTATTAAATTAATAACATTTGAGCTTAATATATTATATATACTCGTACTAATAAGACCAGACGCTGCCGAAAATATAACAGTTAATAGTTCTGGAACAGATGTTGCAAATCCTGCAATATTTCCAGATGCCTTTGGGCCTAGTTCTAACAATTGTGATATTCTTCTTAAAACTGGTACTAATAAATATTTTGATAATGCAACTATACCTAATGACAATATGATAAATTTAACTAATTCTATTAACAAGTTCATAAATTCCTCCTCTATTCTTAGTACTATGTTCATACGTCTGCTATAAAATAATTTTATTTTGTATGAACAAACTTTTATTAATAATATTATATTTTTCTCATATTTTCCATATTTTATTTACTTTTTTTAAAATTTGTAATATAATATGTATATCATTTATATAGTTAAACGTTGATGAAAGATTAGTAGCAATCTAAATTTTATTAGAGAGACTGTGTTTGGTGAAAACAGTTTAAAATATTTTGTGAATCTACTTTTGGAGTTTTTAGTGAAAGCTAACCGTTTGATGCTCGGTTATCGGCATTTACGAGATTTATTTAAAATAAAATTAAGGTGGTACCGTGATAATATGTCGCCCTTATGTTAGCATAAGGACGATTTTTTATATTTTTAAGGAGGTAGAATATGAAACAAGTACAAGAAGGCGAAGTTTACCGCCATTTTAAAGGTCCTTTCTACTATGTAATTTGTGTTGGACTAGATTCTGAGACTCAAGAAAGAATGGTAGTTTATAGGCATTTGGACAATTCCGGAAAAATTTGTGTAAGATCCGAGAAAATGTTTTTAGAGGAAATTCCTGAAAGACCTGATAATGTAACAGGTCAAAAATGTAGATTTGAACTCATAAACAATCTTAAAGAATATAATTTAAATTAGGAGGATATATATGTTAGATATAAAATTTTTAAGAGAAAATCCTGATGTGGTAAAACAAAACATCAAAAATAAATTTCAAGAGCATAAGCTTCCATTAGTTGACGAAGTAATTGATTTAGATAAAAAAAATAGGGCTTTAAAGGTGCATGGCGATGAACTTCGTTCTCAAAGAAAAATTTTAAGCGACAAAGTTGGAAATTTAATGAAGCAAGGAAAAAAAGAAGAAGCAGAGCAAATTAAATTAGAAGTAAAGAAAATTAATGATGAACTTGTTGAAAATGAAAAATTAGAAGAAAAATATTCTTCTGAAATAAAGGACCGAATGATGAAAATTCCAAACATTATAGATCCTTCAGTTCCTATTGGCAAAGATGATTCAGAAAATGTTGAAGTTCAAAGATTTGGTGAGCCTAAAGTTCCAGATTATGAAATTCCTTATCATGCAGATATTATAGAAAGATTAAATGGTATGGATAAAGAGTCAGCTGGGCGTACAAGTGGAGTTGGATTTTATTATTTAATAGGTGATATTGCAAGACTTCATGAAGCAATGCTCGCATGTGCAAGAGATTACATGATAAATAATGGTTTCACATATGCTATTCCACCTTTTATGATTCGTAGTGACGTTGTTACAGGCGTTATGAGTTTTGAAGAAATGGATGCAATGATGTATAAAATTGAAGGTGAAGATCTTTTTTTAATAGGAACATCTGAACATTCAATGATTGGAAGATTTAAAGATCAAATATTGCAGAAAAAAGATTTACCAATTAGCATGACTTCATATTCTCCTTGTTTTAGAAAAGAAATTGGTTCTCACGGTCTTGAAGAAAGAGGCTTATATCGTGTTCACCAATTTGAAAAACAAGAAATGATTGTTTTATGCGAGCCAGAAGATTCTATGAATTGGTATAATAAAATGTGGAAGCTAAGTGTGGATTTATTTAGAAGTTGGAATGTTCCAGTTAGACAACTTGATTGTTGTAGTGGAGATTTAGCCGATTTGAAAGTTAAATCTTGTGATATTGAAGCTTGGAGTCCAAGACAGAAAAAATATTTTGAAGTGTGTAGCTGTTCTACTTTAGGAGATGCTCAAGCAAGAAGACTTGGTATTCGCGTTAAAGGAGAAAAAGGAAATTACTATCCTCATACATTGAATAATACTGTTGTCGCAACTCCTAGAGGATTAATTGCAGTTATTGAAAATAATTACAACGAAGATGGTAGTATAACTATTCCAGAAGTATTACGTCCTTACATGGGTGGAACAGATGTTATAAAACCAAAAGCATAAATTATTAAAAGTTCTATGATACACAATAAGGAGTATAAAATTATGTTAGTAAAAAATCCTAGATTCGAGATTTCCGCAGTTAACCCTTCCCAATATCCTAATAACGATCTACCTCAAATAGTTTTAGTAGGGAAATCTAATGTCGGAAAATCTAGCTTTATTAATACCATGCTAAACAGAAAAAAACTTGCTAGAACCAGTAGTGAACCTGGAAAAACTAGACAAATTAATTTTTACAATGTGGATGATATTTTTTACTTTGTTGATCTTCCTGGATACGGTTATAGTAAAATGTCTAAGGTTGAACAAGTAAAAGTTGGTAATTTTATCGAAGAATATTTGGCAAAATGTAATAAAATATCTTTAATCGTGTTTCTTATAGATATAAGGCACCAGCCAACAGCTAATGATAAAATGATGTATGATTATATAATCCATACCAATTCACCTTGTTTAATCATTGCAAATAAAGCTGATAAAATTGCAATAACAAAAGTGGATGAAGCTGTAACCAATTTACAAAATGCTTTAAATCCATTGAAAGATTTAAATTTTTTACCTTTTTCATCTGAAAGAAAGATATATAGTGAAAATGTTTGGGAATTTTTGTCGAAATACGTTGAAAATGCTTGAAAATTAATGTTTTTTATGTTATTATCTTTATATCAAACTCATATATATGAGGATTTTGAAAGGAGCTTATTATATGCCTAGGTACGTACGGAATGGAAAACGTATCACCGATAAATATACGTTCCATTCAGAACAAGATCGTGATAACGCGTTTTTCACTGTAACATCACTGTTTCCCAACGTTTCCTTCACCAAGATAAGGCGCACCGAAATTCTTTTCACAAAAACCGGTTCTATAGACTACGATTGTCGCGTAGACAACAGGTTTATGAAGCTGGGCGCTGTCAAGGTGAAAAACTAAGCAACTTTAAGCAAACCCTACCCTGCCACAGTTCTTTCCTAGTGGCAGGGTCTCTTTTTAACATTGATTTTATCTCCAAAATATGGTATAATAAAGTGTACTACATAATTAGAAAGGAGAGGAAATATGGATTCTTATGGTACGTTTAATGGGTGTAGGTTTGAAAATGATGAACAGTTATCGAAGGTTCTTCAATCAGCTGTTGATTTTTTTCCAGAAACCAACTTTTACGTTGACGGAAAAGCCCTTCACTTCGCACGGACTTCTGGGATTTATGACATTGTAGTCGCAGGATATCTCAGAAAACAAGGTGGCGTATTCATCTCATAATCCACGGCAACTACTCTCACCCCTGCCTAGGTTTGTTCCACGGCGGGGGTTTCTTTTTATTTGTTAAATTTTAGATATATGTTCATATAATAAAACTGTGTCATTACATTACGTAATTTGACACAGTTTTTAGTTTATTCTTTTATTTTAGATTTTATCATTTTTTTAGCTTTTTCTCTTTCTACTATTATTACATGCTCACAGCCTAAACACTTTAACTTGAAATCTACTCCAACTCTTATAATTTCCCATTTATTACTACCACAAGGATGTGTTTTTCTTGTTTCAATTATATCTCCAATTTTGTATTCCATAAAAATTCTATTATCCTTAACTAATTTATTCTTTATCTGATTTTTTTATTTATTAATTAATAACTCTATTCTTTTTTCTACTGAATCTCTTCCTAAGACATGCATTATTTCGTATAAATCTGGAGTATTTCTTCTTTTGGTTATTGCCACTCTTATTACTGTACTAATATCTCCAATATGTCCTGGCCATTTTTCTGGTTCTTGTTTATATTCTTTAACTTCTCTAGCATATCCAAGTTCTTCAGCCAAATCTTTCATTTTTCCAAACCATGTTGTTTGATCGTCTGCTTCATCATAATATTTAGATACATATAACTTTAATATTTTTTTAATTTCATCTTTATCATTTATTTTATCAAAATCATATTCGTCATTATTTGAAAAGAATTTATTATCATACATATATATAATGCAATCTTTAACATCTTTCCATTTAGCAATATCTCTTCGAGGTTTTGTTTTTCCACGTTCAATGTTTAGTACCTTAATAGAATACTCTTTATCGTTTAAAATCTCTAATAATTCATTGTCATGTTTTTTAGCCCATTCTAATGATTCATTGTAAACTTTTTCAGCATTATATTTTGATATTACATTTTTTGCAATATCTTGCAATTTAACCATATCAAATAGGGCACCACTTACACTCATTTTATTAATTTGGAAATCAAATTCTTCAATTCCTTTATCAGGATTTTGTTTTCTCCATAGTTCGAAATTCGAATTTGCTATATTTAATAAATATTCTTTTACAGCTTCATTTGGAACACCAATTTCTTCATAGTAGGCAACTGCCGCTTCTGGGTCTTTTCTTTTACTTAACTTACGTTTATTTCCATTCTCATTTTTCATTATAGGAGAAATATGGGCATATTTTGGAGCTTTAAATCCCATTTCATTATATAATTGTAAGTGTAATGGAACAGAAGAAAGCCATTCGTCACTTCTAATTACATGTGTTGTTCTCATTAAGTGATCATCTACTAAATGTGCAAAGTGGTATGTTGGTAGACCATCTGCCTTTATTATTACTATATCTTGGTCATTCTCTGGAAAATCAACATTACCTTTTATAACGTCTTTATGCCTAATCTTTCTGTCTTCTCTACCTGGTGATTTAAATCTAACTATATATTTTTCACCATTATTAATTCTCTGTACCATTTCATCAACAGATAGGTTTCTGCATTTTGACCAAACGCCATAGTATCCTGTTCTTACTCCTGCCGCTTCTTGTTTCTTTCTCATTTCTTCTAATTCATCTGCATTGCAAAAACATGGATAAGCTTTTCCCATCTCTATAAAATGCTTTGCATAAGCTTGATATATATCTTTTCTTAAAGATTGTTTATATGGTCCATAATTACCTACTTCCTCAGTATCAGTAATCATACCTTCATCTGGAATTATATCAAAATCTTTTAAAGAATTTACAATATCAGTTACACCATTTTCAATTTCTCTTTTTTGGTCTGTATCTTCAATTCTTAAAAAGAAAACTCCTCCAGTTTTCTTAGCCATTGTTCTTGCTACTAATGCTTGGTATAATCCTCCTATATGAACAAACCCTGTTGGGCTTGGAGCAAATCTTGATACAACAGCTCCTTCTGGTAAATTTCTTTCAGGGTACTTTTTCTCGTAATATTCTACTGGTTTTGCCTCTGGGAATATCAATTCTGCTAAATCTTTATAATCCATAACTTCCTCCTTTTGTCCACTTAGGGACAGTTTGTACGTTTTGGGACTGTCCCCAAATGAACATTAAATTTCCATAATAATAGGTAATATCATTGGGTCTCTCTTTGTTTTTTGAAATATATAATCTCTTAAATTATCTTTTAATGTTGATTTTATCGTTGACCAATCTGTTATATGTTTTTGTTCAAATTTTTCTACTTCATCTTTTATTACTTGTTTTACATCTTCCATTAAATTTTCAGACTCTCTAACATATACAAATCCACGCGAAATTACATCTGGTCCTGATACAATTTCTCCTGTTGTTGAGTCCATTGTTAGAACTATTACAATTAAGCCATCTTGTGATAGATGTTGTCTGTCTCTTAAAACAATATTTCCAACATCTCCAACTCCTAAACCATCTACTAAAACTTTACCTGATGGTACTGAAGTTGTAAATTTTGCTTCGTCTTCACTCAATTCTAAAATTCTGCCATTATGTGTTATAAATACATTTTGAGCTGGAATTCCTAATTTTTTTGCAGTTTCAGCATGTGCTGTTAATTGTCTATATTCACCATGCACTGGTATGAAATATTTTGGCTTTGCTAAAGATAAGATTAATTTTTGTTCTTCTTGGCATGCATGTCCTGATACGTGAACATCAGCCAAAGCGCTATAAACTACTTCTGCGCCAATTTTCATTAAATCATCAATTACTTTTGATACTAGCTTTTCATTTCCTGGAATAGCATTTGCTGATATTATAACTAAATCATTTTGAGTTATAGTTACCTTTTTGTGTTCTCCTGCAGCCATCCTTGTTAATGCTGACATTGTTTCTCCTTGGCTTCCTGTTGTTATAATTACTAATTGTTCATCATTATAATTTCTAATTAAATCTATATCTATGAATAAATCTTTTGGTGCATCAATATATCCTAATGACATTGCTGTTTCTATCATATTTATCATGCTTCTTCCGCATATAGCAATTTTTCTTCCATATTTAACGGCTGAATCTACTATTTGCTGTACTCTATGAACATTTGAAGCAAATGTCGCAACAACAATTCTCTTCTTGCAATTCATAAATAATTTGTCTAATACTTCTCCAACAGATTTTTCGGACATTGTAAATCCTTTTCTTTCTGCATTTGTACTATCAGACATAAGTGCTAGAATTCCTTTATTTCCAAGTTCGGCAATTCTTCCTAAATCCATTGGTTTACCATCAATTGGAGTATAGTCTATTTTAAAATCTCCAGTGTGTAGTATTGTTCCTGCTGGAGTTGTTATTGCTAGCATTACAGCATCTGGTATACTGTGACAACTTCTTATAAATTCTACACTAAATTTTCCTAAGTGTATGCTCTGTCCAGGTTCTACTTCTACTAATTTTGTAGATCTTAATAAATGATGCTCTTCAAGCTTTCCTTTAATTAAGCCACAACTTAATTTTGTAGCATATATTGGTATATTTAGTTGTTGTAAAACATAAGGAATTGATCCAATATGATCTTCGTGACCGTGAGTTATTACCATTCCTCTAACTTTATCTTTATTTTTTACTAAGTATGATACATCTGGTATTACTAAATCTATACCTAGCATATCATCTGTTGGGAACTCTAATCCACAGTCAACTACTATAATATCATTATCATATTCAAAAACTGTAATATTTTTTCCTATTTCTTCTATACCACCTAAAGGAATAATTTTGATACTTGCTTTTTTAAATCTAAATTCTTCTCTTTTTGCAATAGTTTTTTCTTCTCTTCTTGCTATTGCCTTTTCCCCTCTTTTCATAATGGCTTTATGTTCTACTTTTATTAATCCACCTTCATTTTTTCTTGATTTACTAACTTTGGTAGATTTACTTTCACCAGTAACACTATTTTGAGTTTCCTGATTTAATTCTTCCTTTTTGTTATAATTTCTATGATATCCTTTTCTTTTACTCTTTACTGGAGTAGTGTTATCTATCTCCATTTTTTCTGTTTTGTTTAAATTTTCTGTCATTCTCATTCTCCTTCTTTTTCATGCTCTATGGCATTATTTCTTCGTTGTTACTCTCATAATTAATTTATTTGATCCGTACATTTTTTCATTTTATATTTTCATACTTAAATTGGAATACGAAAAATACATATATCTATTATCTCTTAGATATATTATTTTATAACATCCTATAAGCTTACTATACAAAAAATTTCCGCACTAACAGTATAGTAAAATATATATAACTATCAAATCTCTTCTTTACCTTTTTCAGATAACAACTGTTTACTATTATACTCTAATTTATGGAAATTGTCAAATTAATTTGCAATACCACTTGACAATCAAGCCATATTTTGCTATTATAATAATTGCTTATGTTTTGAAGCTGTACTACTTCTAAGCATATATGCAGGTATAATTTAACGGTAAAATACAACCTTGCCAAGGTTGAGTCACGGGTTCGATTCCCGTTACCTGCTCCAAATTTTTATATTGTAACTAAAGTTACATTTTTTTATTCTTATAAGTAATATTCTATAATATTTAGCATATATTATATTATCAAAGAAATTATATATTCGGCACCTTAGCCAAGTGGTAAGGCAGAAGTCTGCAAAACTTTTATTCCTCAGTTCGATTCTGAGAGGTGCCTCCAATTTTAATAAGTTTAGACGGTTATTATAGAGTATTAGAAAGTACTACAAATAACCTCAATTACTGAAAATACTGCTTTGTAAGACAGTATTTTATTTTTATATTTGATACAAAGTATCATAAAGAAATTATAAGATTGCAATAAAACTGTAGTAATAAGTTTTAATACAAATAGGAGAAGAGTTATGGGAATAAAACAAGAGAATGAAATAACAATGAAAGTAAATTGTGAAATGAAAGAGTTATGTAAAATTTTAGAAGATAAAGGATTTAAAATTGTAGATAAATTTACAATGAATGATATATTTATGATACCAAATGCTTTAAAAACTAAAATAAAAGATTTAACTAGTAGAGAAATTTTAAAAGAAGCAATATTAATAAGAGATATAGAAGATCAAATAAGTGATAAGAAAACTAAGAAGATAACTTTTAAAAAGAAAGAATTTAGTAAAGATGGTGATATATTAAGTCAAGAAGCTATTAATTGTGATATTCTTAATATAGATGAGGCAGTTAATTTTTTTCAAGCAATTCATTATTATAAAATAATGAATATTAAAGAAAGAGATATTGTTTATGGGAAAAACGATTTTGAAATAGCTATAAAAGATATAAAAAATGGAGACAATCTAATTGAAGTAGAAACAGTATCAAATAATGTTAATATTGATACAATAGAAAAATTAAAAAAGCAAATTATCAAATTACAAATCCCTGTTGACACTAGCAATTTTTTTGTAAAAAAAGCAGAAATAGAATTAGATAAAATAATTAAAAAATAAACCTTTTAATTTAATATTGAAAACTCAAAGTTGATAAGCATTTTTATTCATAATAAATAATGCAGGTGTTTTTTGTATTAAAAAAGTTAGTGTAAAATAAATTCGGGAAAATTAATTTAATAAAAATAAGATACCCAATTCAAAATTGTGTTAAAATAATT
>CALXBZ010000021.1 GCA_944386665.1 uncultured Clostridia bacterium | reverse complement strand
GAGCAAAAGGTATAACTCTAATAGCCTTGGTCGTAACAATAGTAGTATTATTGATACTAGCAGGAGTAAGCTTAAGCCTAGTACTAGGAGAAAATGGACTAATAAAAAAATCAAAAGATGCTAGAGACAAATATGCAGAAGCTACACAAAATGAACAATCAGAATTAAACAAAGTAGATGAATGGCTAGAAGAAAATATTGGAGGATCAACTGGTGGAGAAGGAACACAAAATTTGCCATCTACAAACGAAACAAAACCATATTTACCAGGAGAAGATTTTCATAAAGTGCCGGGAACAGACTTAAGTAATGGATTAGTAGTAGAAGATGGAGAAGAAAACCAATATGTATGGATAGAAGTGCCAAAAACAATAACAGTATATCCAACAGCAGGATTAAATATAACAAACTTTACAGAAGAAGAATATACAAAAATAGAAAATGATTTACACACATATACAGACTATTATAGAAACGGAACTAGTTATACAGACAAATATTATGCAGATTCAACAACAGGATGGTTTACAAGTGAAACAGAATATAATATATTAAAACAAAAAATGTTAAAAAGTGTATACCAAAATGGAGGTTTTTGGATAGGAAGATACGAAGCAGGAATAGCAGAAAATAGAACTGCAAAAGGGGAAGCAACAGTAACACCTGTATCTAAAGCAGACCAATACCCATATACTTATGTAACAAGAACACAAGCACATGTATTAGCACAACAAGTAAATTCAGGAAACTATACAAGTAGTTTAATGTTTGGAGTGCAATGGGACTTAGTAATGAAGTTCCTAGAAACAAAAGGTGTTTCTCAAAACGATTTAAGAAGTGATAGTACAAGTTGGGGAAATTATTACAATTCAACATTTATATTAAATAGAGGGAAATATGCAAAAGATGGAGAATTATCAACATGGTATAATTATAATCAAGATTTAGCAAATTGTGTACAAAGTAGTGTAAAGCAAAGTATTACAGATCCTTCTAATAGTATATTATTAACAACAGGAGCAAGTGATGAAACAAAGAAGATGAACATATACGACTTAGCAGGAAATGTATGGGAGTGGACCTTAGAATATACCTCTAACACCATCCGTCCTTGTGCTGGGCGTGGTGGTTACTATGGCTACGATGGTTCGGGCAGTCCAGCTAGCCTCCGCGACTACCTCTTTACGACCTACAGCAACTGCGACGGTGGATTTCGCCTTTCACTTTTTTAAGGTAGCACTGAGCCCTGAATGCGAGAACTATAAAATATAGATAAGCAGAGCCCAGGGTACGAAATTGAACATTAGTCTAGCATTAGATTAGTATCATAGTAGAAAATTAAATATTAGGAGTGTTAAAAATTAACTGTGTAAATTCAAAGAAATTTGAATTGCACAGTTTTTTATTGTGCATAGAAAGGATTTAAAAATAAAAAATTAATTTACCAGATTTTCAAAAAAGAAAATTTAACATAGAAACAACTGACAAACAAATAATAAAAGTAGAAGCATATAACAAACAAGCAGACTCTGTTTTTAGAAGACTAAGAAAAGAAGATAATATTATAATAAATGGGTGCATTACAACAAAAGGAACAGTAGTTCTTAGAAATGCAGTAGAAAAGTTAAATAAGAAAATTGCTTCAAAGAAGAAATAAAAAAATAGTTGCATAAATTATTATTGATTTTGCGTTGCTATTATTTTTTTAATGCACAAGATACGAAACGTACTGAGTTCAAAAAATTAAAGCAACAAAATAGACATAAAATAATAGACACATATAAAAATCAAATATATAATAATTGTGACAAAACAAAATTATAAAGGAGATTTTTATATGTGTTTAATTAATTCTAGCATAATTGAAATAGAAAATAAAGAGGTAAAAAGAAATTCTGCTTTAACATATACACGAAACGCACAAAAAGTTATATAATAATTATTTACAATCATAAAATCATGTGCTATAATACACATATTAAAAATAAAATAGTAAATAATAATGAAATAAAGACTGAGACGAGGAAAAGTAACATAAGACCAAATACTAAGCGAGTAGGGGATGGTGCAAGCCCTTCTAAATTAAGCTAATGTGAATATCACCTCTGAGTTGCAATCTGAAACAGTAGTAAGATTTGCCGTTTCCTAACGTTATAAAGGGCACATATATTGGTATGTTGTATAAGGTGGTTATTATTTTGTATAAATTATATTGTGTAAATATAATCGTACATTTCCTATATACAGGTATGTGCGATTTTTTGTTATTATATATTATTATGGAAAGGAGTAATTTTTTATGTACAAGAAAGTCGAACTAACAAAAGATGGTTTTGTTGGAATGGAACAAAGAATTGCTAAAGTTTGGAAGGAAAAAGACATTATTAAAAAGAACTTTGACATGAACGAGGGCAAAAGATACTTTACTTTTTATGATGGTCCTCCAACAGCAAACGGAATGCCACATGCAGGACATATAATTACAAGAGCAATAAAAGATATAATCCCAAGATATAAAGTTATGAAGGGATATAAAGTTATTAGAAAAGCAGGATGGGATACCCATGGTCTTCCAGTTGAGCTAGAAATAGAAAAAAAGCTTGGTATTTCTGGAAAAGAGCAAATAGAAAAATATGGAGTAGAAAACTTTGTTAAAGAATGCAAAGAAAGTGTATTCAAATATGTTCATATCTGGGAAGAAATGTCTGACAAGGTAGGATATTGGGTAGACATGGAAAATCCTTATGTAACATATCACAACGATTACATTGAATCTGTATGGTGGGCTTTAAAAGAATTATGGAAAAAAGGATTACTTTATGAAGGACATAAAGTAATGCCATATTGCCCAAGATGTGGAACAGCATTATCATCTCATGAAGTTGCACAAGGATATAAAGATGTAAAAGATTTAACCTGTACAGCAAAATTCAAAATAGTAGGAGAAGATAGATACATTTTAGCTTGGACAACAACTCCATGGACCTTACCATCAAATTTAGCATTATGTGTTAACAAAGCATATGACTATTGTGATGTAAAAGTAAATGTAGGAACAGAAGAAGATAAAAAATATGAAGTATATGTTCTAGCAAAAGAGCTAGTACCAACAGTTCTTAAAGATAAGGAATATGAAATTGTAAAAGAATACAAGGGCTCAGAACTATTAGGAATTAAATATGAGCAATTAATGCCTTTTGCAAAAGTAGAAGGAAAAGCATTTGAAGTTATACATGGTGATTATGTAACACTTACAGATGGTACTGGAATAGTTCACATTGCTCCAGCTTATGGTGAAGACGATAGCTTAGTAGCAAAGAAAAATGGAATTACTTTTGTAAATTTAGTTGATAAAACTGGAAAATTTGTAGATGAAGTAGAACCTTGGAAAGGTAGATTTGTAAGAGATTGCAATGAAGACATTTGCAAATGGTTAGAAGAAGAGAAAAAGCTATTTGCTAAAGAAAAACATTTACACTCATATCCGCACTGTTGGAGATGCGATACTCCATTATTATACTATCCAAAAGAAAGCTGGTTTGTTGCAATGAGCAAATTAAGAAACGAACTTGTTGCAAACAACGATAAAGTAAATTGGTATCCAGAAACAATTAAAAAAGGAAGATTTGGTAATTTCTTAGAGAATGTTATCGATTGGGGAATTTCAAGAGATAGATATTGGGGAACACCACTTCCAATTTGGACTTGCGAATGTGGACATCAAGAATGTATAGGAAGCATATCAGAACTTAAAGAAAAAGGAATTAATATTCCAGACGATATAGAATTGCACAAACCATATATAGATGATGTTTATCTAAAATGCCCAGAATGTGGCAAAAAAATGAAAAGAGCAAAAGAAGTAATTGACTGTTGGTTTGATTCTGGATCAATGCCTTTTGCACAATGGCATTATCCATTTGAGAATAAAGAAATATTTGAAAACAATTTCCCTGCTCAATTTATATCAGAAGCAATTGACCAAACTAGAGGATGGTTTTACACGTTAACAGCACTAGGAACAGCATTATTTAATAAAACTCCTTTTGAAAACTGTATAGTATTAGGACATGTACTAGATGGCAAAGGACAAAAAATGTCTAAATCTAAAGGAAATGGAATCGACCCATTAGTTCTATTAGATACAGTTGGGGCAGATGCAACTAGATGGTATTTTTATACAGCAAGTGCACCATGGTTATCATCTCGTTTATCTATAGAAAATGTACAAGAAAGTCAAAGAGGATTTTTAAGCACATTATGGAATGTATATTCATTCTATGTATTATATGCAGAAATAGATAAATTCAATCCATTAGAATACAAAGACTTTAAGATAGATGACGTAATGGATAGATGGATAATATCTAAATTAAACACACTAATAAAATCAGTTGATAGCAAACTAGAACATTACGATATTACAAATGCAGCCTACGATTTGGCAGATTTCACAGACTCTTTATCTAATTGGTATGTAAGAAGAAATAGAGAAAGATTTTGGGCATCAGAACTTACAGACAATAAAATAGGAGCATATGTTACTTTGTATAGAGTATTAACAACTTTAATAAAGATTGCAGCTCCATTTGTACCATTCATGACAGATGAAATATACCAAAACTTAGTTGTAAGTCTAGATAAAAATGAACCTGAAAGTGTACATTTATGTTGTTGGCCAGAAATAAACGAAGACGAGATAGATACAAAATTAGAAAAAGAGATGGATTTAGCATATAAAATTGTAAAATTAGGAAGAAGTGCTAGAAACTCTGCAAATATCAAAAATAGACAGCCGTTATCAGAAATGTTAATCTCAGCAGACACTTTGCCTGAATACTACGGAAATATAGTAAAGGACGAAATGAATGTAAAAAAAGTAGTTCTTGGAGCTGAAATGTCAGAGTATGTAAACTTTGAAATTAAGCCAAACCTTCCGGTTTTGGGGAAAGAATATGGCAAATTAATACCACAAATAAAAGCAGAAATTGCAAAAATGAACCAAATGGATCTTGCAAATACAGTAAAATCTGGAAAAGTTCAGCCTATAATGATTAATGATATAGAGATAAACTTAGATTCAAGCAATTTGTTAGTTACAATGCAAGGAAAAGAAGGATTTGCTTTTGCAGGTGAAGGCGAAATTGGAGTTGTAATAGAAACAACAATAACTCCTGAACTAAAAGAAGAAGGAGATTTGAGAGAAATTTTATCAAAAATCCAAAACATGAGGAAAGAAAAAGGATTTGAAGTATTGGATAAAATAAATCTTTATGTTGCTAACAATTCTAATGTAGAAGGATTAGTAAAAAAATACCAAGAAGAAATAAAACACGAAACTTTAACAAAAGAAATAATTTATGGAGCAGAAAGAAAAACTTATACAGACATAAACATCAACGGAGAACATGTTGATATAGATGTAGAAGTTATCAAATAATTTATGTTCATTTGGGGACAGTCCCGAAACGTACAAACTGTCCCCAAGTGGACATTTTTTTATGAAAATGTATTACTATAAAAATAAGATTTACATCGTTCTTATAAAGAAATCACTATAAATAGTAATGCTGACTTTAAGTTTAAGCTAAAGTTTGAATGGCTTTTTACTCGCAAAGTATTGTATTTTGCCACAAAATAATATAAAATAATTTTGATAATTTTTAATATAAATAAAAATAATAGAAAAAATAGAAAAATATAATAAAAATATATCACAAGATGTAAAACACTTTTTTAAATTTCATACTAAAAACGACAAACAAATTTACAAGCTTGTACTAAAATACTAACATAATAAAGTTTCAAGTAAAACAAATTTGAAGAGTACAAAATATAGTTTGTAGGAACGAAAGTTAAAAAAGTAAGAGGTGGTAAGGATGTTTCAAAATATATCAAAAAACAATGAGGATGTTTTTGACGAGGATGTGGAATTTGCTACGGAGAATAGCAATAATAGAATACAACAAATATTAAAAAAGAATTTTAGCATACCTAATATAATTATTTATGTATTATCATTTATGTTATCTCTTGTTGGTGGAACCGACAGTGTATTATTTACTAATATGGCACCATTTGGATGTGCAATTACTGCTGCTAGCTTTGGTGCAGGAATACCAGCAGCAACAGTATGTCTTGTCACAATAATAGGAACGGCAATAAAAACTGGTGGAAGTGGATTATTATTCTATATATTAACATTACTAATTTTTATTGCTTTTATTTTAATTAAAAGGCCGATAGAACAAGAAGATAAAAATGAAAAATTAAAAGTTGGATTGCAAATGACTTTTGCAGTTTTTGCAGTTCAAATGGTAAAAATGCTTTTTAAAGGTTTCTTAGTATACGATTTACTTTATAATATAATGATAACCATATCAACATATATATTATATAAAGTTTTTGTTAATTCCCTAATTGTATTTAAAGAATTCGAAGTAAAAAAAGTATTTTCAATAGAAGAGATTATGGGAGCAAGTGTAATACTTGCAATTGCTGTAAATGCGCTAGGAAAACTTAGCATATTTGGATTTTCAATTAGAAATATACTAAGTATATTAATTGTTCTTGCAATGGGCTGGAAAAATGGAATGCTTGTTGGAGGAACAACAGGAATAACAATAGGAATGATAGTTGGAATACTAACAGGTCAAGAACCATTAATGATTGCTGCATATGCAATTTCTGGAATGATTGCAGGATTATTAAACAGATTAGGTAGAGTAGGGGTTGTTGTTGGATTTATTATAGGGAATATAGTATTGTCGTATATTGCAAATGGGAATACGATTGAGATAATAAAATTTCAAGAAATTTTAATTGCAGCATTAGGCTTATTAGCAATTCCAAGAACATATAAAATTGAAATTAGTGATCTTATCAGCAATACAAAACTATTGCCAGAAAATACTATCAGAACATTAGAAGAGAACAAAGAAACAATAAATAGGCTGAACAATATGTCAAACACTATTTCACAAATGGCAAAAGAATATGAAAATGCTGCTGCCACAATTGTTACGGACGAAGAATTAGAAAAACAGGAAAAAGCCAATCGAGAATTGTTTGAAGAAGAATTATACAATAATTTGGAAGGAAAAGAAGAAAATCTATTATATAACGAAATATACAACAATAATGAAAATATAATAGAAGAAATATTTGAAATACTAATAACAAAAGAAGTAATTACGGGAAAAGATATTGTAAACATATTTGCAAATCACAATAATTACATAATAGGATTTAGTCCTGATTTAAAAGAAGATGACTATATAGCTAAAAATGACATTAATGAAATGGTAAGAGCTATAAATTCATCATATAGAATAAGTAAATTAAACTTCATATGGAAGAAAAAATTAGATGAAAACAAAAAGACCATGTCAAGCCAATTAAATGGGGTGTCAGAGGCTTTATCTAATTTAGCAACACAAATAACTAAAGAAGAGAATGATCTTTATAAACAACAAAAAGAACAAATAAGAAAATTATTAGAAGAAAAAGAAATAGAGCTAAAAGATATTACTATTAAACAAGAAGAAAGTGAAAAATATTTAGTTAATTTATACACAGGTGTGTGTGAAACTGTGGATGGAAAAGAGTGCGGAGCAAAAAAAATTGCACGAATTTTAGCTAAAGTATTAAATAGCAAAATGATTTTGCAAAAACAAAAATGTGGACTAAGAGAAAATAATGATACATGTGTATATACATTTACATCTGAAGATAAATACACAGTACAAGTAGGAATTGCAAAATCTAAAAAGGCAAATTCGATTATATCTGGAGATACTACATTACAAACGAGATTGGAAGATGGGAAATACTTATTAGCTATTAGTGACGGAATGGGTTCAGGACCAGAAGCAAGAAAAAGCAGTAAGATAGCTATAAAAATGTTAGAAAGACTTTTACAATCTGGATTTAATAATGACACGGCATTAAAATTAATAAATACAACTGTATCAGCAAATACAGACGAAGATATGTATGCAACTTTAGATGTAAGTATTTTAGACTTATTTAAAGGAAACATGAAGTTTATAAAAAATGGTGCTTGTCCAACTTTTATAAAAAGAAATGGAAGTGTAGAAGTACTAAAAGCAGTTACATTACCAACTGGTATATTAGAAAACATAGATTTAATAGAATATAATTATGATTTAAAAGATGGCGACATTGTAATAATGTGTAGTGATGGAATATTAGACTCAAATAAGCAATACATGAACAGGGAACTATGGATACAAGAAATACTTGAAGAAATAGAAACAGATGATGTGCAAAGAATAGCAGATATTATATTAAACGAATCTATTGATAATGACTTTGGAGAAGAAAAAGATGATATGACAGTTATTGCATATAAAATTCATAAGAAAGATTAAAATTAAAAGGTACTAGTTGAAAGATGCTAGCACCTTTTAATTTTAAATATATTGTGTATGCCTTGCGGCAACTTTACATATAAGGAATAATATGGTACAATATAAGAGCAAAAGCGCTTATATTGTGCTGTTTTGAATACCTTTATGACTAAATAGTTATAGGATTTTCCTATGCTTTTTGGTAATTGTCCAACAAACGATCAATCACAAAAAGGAGGAACAAACAATGTTGTTGGCAAAAGAAATCAAAATCCAAACAATAAGGAAGCAACGAGAATTCATCCGGAAGCAATTGCTTAACACGAAAAAAAGCGGAGACGGTGATACGGCATACCGCTACGTGGGGCACGTTTTTCCAGAGGTAATCAAATACTTTGAAAAAGAAGGATTTGTTGTTACCAAGGTGAAATCTGAGTTGCTGGTGGCAGTGACAAGAGGGATACCTGTGTACGTTTTCACTATTGATGATACTATTGTATTGAATGAGGAAGACCTGCAACAAGCGGAAGCCTATGATTACAAGGACCGAAAAACAGCGGATACTTCTGATGAAGGAGACATAGAATCTTTCTTCGAAGCTATTTTTGGACATCAAGCCTAAGCCAACTTTAGCCACTGATAAAGTGACCAAAAAAGGGACCTGCATAGAAATATGTGGGTTCTTTTTTTGCATATCAATAAAATACAAGCAATTTTGCGATTTTGTATTGTAATTATACAGAAATTTATGATATATTGTAATGGAAAAACTATAAAAATAGAGAGGTCGTTTATGAGTAAAGGAAAAAGATATAATGGGGCAGAACATAAACTAAATATAAAAAAAGTTATAGCAGTAATTATTACAATATTGGTAATAATCATGTCTATTGTGGTGTTTGCAAGACTATTAAAACCAAAAAATTCAGGCACAGAGAAAAAAGTAGCAATGGCATATTATGCAGCATTTGAAAATAATAAATGGGGAATAATTAATTCGTCTGGGGAGACAGTAATACAGCCTGAATACGATGAAATGATTATTGTTCCAAATAAAGAAAAACCGGTATTTATAGTAATGTATGACGTTAATTATACAGATAACACATATAAAACAAAAGCTATAGATGAAAAGAATAAACAATTATTTGCAGAATATGAGCAAGTAGAAGTTATTCAAAACTATGATAATCAAAATAACTTATGGTACGAAGAGAACTGTTTAAAAGTAAAAAGAAACAATAAATATGGTTTAATCGATCTTTCGGGAAAAGTTTTATTGGATTGCAATTATGACAGTATAGAGCCAATACTTGGAATTAATAATAGTTTAATAATTACTAAAGATGGAAAAAAAGGGCTTGCGAGTGTTACAGGTTCAATTATTATAGAAAATGAATATGAACAAATTACAGCACTTACTGATAAATACGAAAATGGATATATAGTAAAAAACGGAGAAGGAAAATTTGGAATAATTGGAACTAGCAAAAAGATAATATTACCAGTTCAATATGAAGAAATAAAAAACGTTTATGCAGAAGATACATATGTTGCCAAAGAGAGTGGAACATGGAAAATTATAAATACTAGAGAAGAGACTTCAATTAATTTAGAATATGACAATGTAAAATCAATAGACTCAACATATATGGTAGTAGAAAGAGCAGGAAAATATGGAGTTGCATTAACGTCTGGAGAAGAAAAAGTAGAACCACAATATGATATTTTAAAAAATATATATCAAAATTATTATATTGCAAAAAAAGATGACTTATATGGAGTAATAGATACAGACAACAATATAAAAATAGATTTTAAATATAAAAGCTTAGTGTATTTAGATCAGGTTGACATTATAGAAGGTGAATCAGATAAAATAGAAACAGATTTATTTGACAGAAACTTTAATTTGAAATTATCAGGAATAGTATCTGAAATAAATACAGAAAAAGGTTATATGAAAGTAAGAGTTGACTCAAACTACAAATACTACAATTTTAAATTTGAAGAAAAGAAAAATACAGAAATACTAACAGGAAATACACTATTCTTATCAAAAAAAGATGGAAAATATGGATATGTAAATAAGGATAATGTAGTAGTAGTAAATTACATTTATGAAGACGCAACAGAACAAAATGATTCTGGCTATGTGGCGGTAAAAAAAGATGGAAAATGGGGAACTATTAATTCAAAAGGTGAAACAATAGTTGAACCTTCACTTGCACTAGAAAATAATCCTATAATAGATTTTATAGGGGAGTGGCACCTAGCAGAAGATATAAATGCTAATTATTATACAAAGTAGAGTATCTTTCTTTTTATAAATAATGAAAGGAATGAAAAAATAATATGGAACTAAAGACTAAATATCAATACACATATTTCATATATCCATATATAATTCGAAAAAAAGATTATAACAAATATTTGCAAAGATTATTATATAATCCAAAATTCAAAATAAAATTTTTCGATAGAGAAAAAGATGAAGACATATATTCATATTTTTTACCAAAAGTAAGAGAAACACTATTTTGGACAATGGATTTTGATAAATATAGATTTTCTAAATTCAATGATATTGATAAAAATATGCAATCAGTAGTTATATCAAAATATCCATGCACGATGTTTGAATACGACATTCAAAAAGACATACAAGGTAAAGCTGGCAAGAAAGATGGAATATTCTTTAATGTAACCAATATACAACTTGTGTGCTTTAATACTGGTATATGTTTTTTGCTAATAAAAACAATTTTAGATGGAGAAAATACACTGTCTGATGTATGTAATTTTAATTATAAATTTAGAGATATTAAATCAGATACTTACGATCTTAAAGGATATGAAAATATAAAAATACAAACAGATATGTTTAACGATATAAAAGAAATAGCAACATTAATAAAAGATATTACTGGTAATAATACAGAAGCAAGTAAATTAAATATAGATACAGACAGATTTATTACATATTCATATGTTTGTTTAGAACAAGAATCTTGGAGCGAAAAAATTCTTGATGAACTAAAACAAAAAGAGTTTTACAAATTTGCTAATGTAGAAAAATCAGATTATATAGTGGATTGCGGACAAAACGGAATTAAAGACAAAATGTCAATAATTGAAAAGACAAAACACGAATTATATGGAAGTAGCAATGTTGGAACAGTACTTTTAACATCAGATATAAATTCAGAAAATTATACGAAACTTCCATATAAATTTGAAAGACAATACTTATACCACTACATCTATGAACTATATGAAAAGATATATCTTAATAAAGTAAATTGCGATTTTAAAAAAAGAAATAAAATAAACCAAATAAAGCAAGAATTTGTTGACTTTACTCAAACAATTTGGATTGAAGAAGTAACAAATGAAAACCTTGGTAGTCTAATAGGAGAAGAGTGGAAAAAAGTATTAAAATTAAATTCTTTGTATGCTCAAGCAAAAAATAAATATGATTTATTTTACAAAAATTCCAATATAGAGAAAACAATGAAAACTAATAAAATGATAATTGTCATACTAATCATAACATTAATAATATATTTAATAAATACTTTTAAGATATAATCTAAGAAGTGAAAATCAAAAAGGGAGCCAATTATGCAAATAAAGACAGGGATTGATATAATAGAAGTATATAGAATAAAAGATTCAATAGAGCAATCTAGTGGCAATTTTTTACAAAGAATATATACTCAGCAAGAAATAAAATATTGTGAAAGCAAAAACAAAAATAAATATCAACATTATGCTGCAAGATTTGCAGTTAAAGAAGCTGCTTTTAAAGCAATAGCTCCTTTACTAACAGACAAATATTCTATTTCGTGGAAAAATGTTGAAACAATAAATGATCAAAATGGAAAACCAACAATAAAATTTATTTCATTAACAAAAGAGGTAGAAAAAGAACTAAGCAAAATTGCTAGTATAGATGTAAGCATATCTCATATAAAAGAATATGCAATAGCAAATGTAAGCATTTTAATATAAATAAGATTAATAGTTATAAACTATATAGAAAGAGAGAATAAAACATGGAACTTTTTGACTCGCATGCTCATTATGATGATGAAAAATTTAATGAAGATAGGGATGAGATAATAGAAAAAATATATTCTTCAGGGGTCACAAAGTTTATGTGTGCAGGATATAATCTAGAATCCTCACTAAATGGAATAAAGTTAGCAGATAAATATGACTATATATACACAACTTCAGGAATATCACCAAACGATGTTAATTCTACTATAGAAGAAACCAAAAAAGATATAGTACAATTAAGAAAAAATATTATAGATTACAAAGATAGGCAGAAAAAAGAAAATAAAATCGATAAAATAGTAGGAATAGGGGAAATAGGACTAGATTATTACTGGAATGCTGAAAATAAAGATGTACAAAACTTTGCGTTTATAGAACAAATTAAACTGGCAAATGAACTTAATTTACCAATAGTAATTCACACGAGAGAAGCGGTTATGGACACTTTAAAAATATTAAAACAAAATCCAGTAAATAGAAAGGGAGTATTCCATTGTTGTCCATTTAATAGAGAATTAGTAAAAGAGGCATTGAAATTAGGATTCTATATATCTATAGCAGGAACAGTAACATTTAAGAATGCAAAAAATGCTAGAGAAATAATAGAAATGATTCCACTAAATAGGTTATTAATAGAAACAGACAGTCCATATCTGGCACCTGAACCAGTAAGAGGAATAAGAAACGACTCTAGAAATGTAAAGTATATTGCAGAAAAGATAGCAGAATTTAAAAATATGCAAGCAGAAGAAATAGCAAAAATAACTTATGAAAATGCAAAAACAATTTTTAAAATATGCATATCTCGTGAAAAACAGTAATATTATATAATAGGACAAAGTAGAAAAAAATAAGAGTTCTGAGAAAACGCTCAACTGTAGTAAAAAATAAAAATCACTAGTAAATTTGACACAAAAAGAAAAAAATGGTATAATAATAGTGTTGTTTCAAAAGGAGGAACGAAAAAAAATATGAAGAAAGCAAAAAAAGCACAATTTCCAATTAGAAAAATAATTGGTATTTGCTTAATACTATTATTCGTAATGGGCGTTGGAGTTATGGCATCAAATGTCAAACTAAGCAACGTAAAAATAATTCTTTCAAATGGATATATAATGAATGTAACAACATCTAAAACAAATATATCCGAAATATTAAATGAAAACCATATAATATTATTACCAGAAGAAAGTGTTATCCCAAGCAAAGATAGTGAAATATCAGACAATAAGACAATAAGGATAACTAAAGAAGAGGCTCAAACAATAGAAGTTGCAGAAACATCAGAGACTTCAGCAAATGTAACTGTAGACACACTATTACAATCTTATAATGCAATAGTTGAAAAAATAGAAACAGTAGAAGAAGTAATACCATATGAAACAATTACAAAGGATGTTTCAAACAATGATTCAAATAAAAGAGAAACTGTTGTTCAACAAGGAAAAGACGGTTTAAGAGAAGTTACTTATAAAGTAAAATATCAAAATGATATTGAGATAGAAAGAACAGAAATTGCTTCTAACATCATAAAAGAACCAGTTAATAAAGTTATTGAAGTTAGAAAAAATATAACAAACAGAAGCACAAGAAGCTATTCTGCAACATATAGCAATGGTGTATGGTCATATTCAGATGAAGAATTTGACTTATTATGCGCAATAACAGCACAAGAATGTAGTTCAAGTTATGAAGGTGCACTAGCTGTTATAACATGTGCTTGCAATAGAGCAGAAAGCACTAAATGGGCAAGAAACGGAGCAGATCCATTAAGCCAATATAAAGCTCCAGGACAATTCTGTTATTCAATAGATAGCTATTGGAAAAGAAGATTAAACGGAAATTATTCAAATGCAGTAAAACAAGCAGTAAAAGATGCATTAAATGGAAAAAGAAATCACAATTATTTATCATTTAGATCAGCAGGATATGCATCAGGAGAATATATTGGAGGAAATGTATATTTCTAAAACGAATATTAAAAATATTGAAACAATAAAATGAAATTAAGATAGCAAGTGTAATAGCTTGCTATTTTTTGATTCATATAGTAAAATACATGTGAACATAGATAAAATTTGACTATTAACAAAAAGGTTTATGGGTATTACCTTCTAAAAAAACCTAAATATATTACTATACAAGGAATAAAATTGATATGAAATTAATATCTTGGAATGTAAATGGGTTTCGAGCAGTATTGAACAAAGGATTTAATGACTTTTTTGAAAAAATAGATGCAGATATATTTTGCATTCAAGAGACGAAATTACAAGAATCGCAAGTGGATTTTGATCCAGAAGGATATAATGCGTACTGGAACAGTGCAGTAAAAAAAGGATACTCAGGAACAGCAGTATTTTCTAAAATAAAACCATTAAATGTAAGTTATGGAATTAATATAGAAGAACACGATCAAGAAGGAAGAGTAATAACTTTAGAATATGATAAATTTTATTTAGTAAATTGCTACACACCTAATTCTCAAAGAGAATTAACTCGTCTAGAATATAGAATGAGATGGGAAGAATGTTTCAGAGATTACCTTAAAAAATTAAAAGAACATAAACCTGTAATATTATGTGGAGATTTAAACGTGGCACACAATGAAATCGATTTGAAAAATCCAAAAACAAATACGCATAATGCAGGATTTACGATAGAAGAAAGAAATCAAATGTCAAATTTATTAAATGCAGGATTTATAGATACTTTTAGATATTTATATCCAGAACAAAAAGAGGCATATTCTTGGTGGTCATATATGTTCCACGCAAGAGAAAAAAATTCGGGATGGAGAATAGACTATTTTATCATTTCAGAAGATATTAAAGATAAAATTATAGATAGTAAAATTCACAGTGAAATATTTGGTAGTGACCATTGCCCTGTGGAACTAGATATAAACATATAGCAATGAAAAGTCATTATTTGACAGGAATAAAATAAGAACTGGATACAAAGATAGAGTAAATTTATGAATAATCTAAAAAATATAGAAAGGAAATTAAAGATGAAAGAAAATAAATATAATATAAATAGATGGGGCTTTTGGTTTTCTTTAGCACTAGCAATTATTGCTTTATATAATTTAATGGGAAATCTAACAAAAATAGGACAATGGTTGGGAAACTTAATAGGAGTATTAATGCCATTCTGTTTAGGACTATTAATTGCATATATATTGTATTTGCCTTGCAAAAAAATAGAAGATGCGTATAAAAGAACAAAGAAAAAAAGATTTGTAAATAAACATGCTAGAGGTCTTAGCATATTAACAACATACATTTTAGCTATTATAATTATAGTAATAATACTAAATGTAATAATTCCAATTGTAGTTCAAAGTTTAACAGATCTTTTTACTCACTTACCGGAATATTATAATTCAATAATAGATAAAATTAATAGCTTGCCAGAAAATAATATATTAAGAAGAGAAAAAGCAATTGAAATAGTAAATAGTATTAAAAATATAAATTTTGAATCACTTATAAATGTAGAAAAAATACAAGAGTATATAAAAAATGTTATAAGTGCTGTAGAAACAATATTTAATATTTTTGTTGCATTTGTAGTATCTATTTATATATTGGCTCAAAGAACACAAATAATAGCTTTTTTCTCGAAATTAACACATGCAATATTTAAAGAAAAAACATATTCAAAAATAAAAAAATACTTTATAAAAGGAAACATCGTATTTTTTAAATTTCTAACTAGTCAGATGATAGATGCTGTTTTAGTAGGTATATTGGTATCTATAGCTTTAACTATATTAAAAGTAAAATATGCTATATTGCTAGGATTCCTAATTGGATTATTTAATTTAATACCTTATTTTGGTGCAATTATTGCAGTTGTAGTTTCTATTCTAATAACAATATTAACTGGAGGAATTGCCAAAGCACTATTAATGGCTATAGTGGTTATTGTATTACAACAAATAGATGCAAATGTAATAAATCCTAAAATTGTTGGAGATTCATTAGAAATTAGCCAACTATTAGTAATATTTGCAGTAACAATTGGTGGAGCATATTTTGGAGTATTAGGAATGTTCCTAGCAGTACCCGTAGTTGCCGTAATTAAATTGATAGTGGATGATTTAATAGAAGAAAAACAAGAGAAAAAATAAAGAGTATTAGCAAACTTTATTAAAAAACACTATTAAATAGTAACATTTTGCATGGTAAAATTGAAAAAAGTATTAACTACTATTGACAAAAATGACGAAATTAGTTTATAATAATATGCATGTAAAGATTAGTATCTTAATTTTAAGATATTTAAAATCCCATACGAATGCAAGACGGTGCACCGGAAGGAGGGGAATATCATGTCAGAAGTTAAAGTAAATAATGGAAATATAGAAGATGCCTTAAAAAGATTTAAAAGACAATGTGCTAGAAATGGAGTATTACAAGAGGTACGTAAAAGAGAACATTATGAAAAACCTAGTGTAAAGAGAAAGAAAAAATCAGAGGCAGCTAGAAAAAGAAAATTTTAATTTTATATAAGGAAAGAGGCGTTTTCAAAATAATAAAAATATTTTGAAAGCGCTTTTGTATTTAAAAATGTTTAAAAAGAAAGGATTGTGGGTAAAATGTTAAAAGAAAAATTATTAGAGGATTTAAAAAGTGCAATGAAGGAGAAAAATACAAACAAAAAGAATGCTGTACAAATGGTAAGAACAGCAATATTACAAATAGAAAAAGATAAAGGAATTGAAGTTACAGATGAACAAATAATAGATATAAT
>CALXBZ010000020.1 GCA_944386665.1 uncultured Clostridia bacterium | reverse complement strand
CAGTAAAACTAAATGATAAAGAAGAAAAAGAAAGAAAATTTCAAGGAGGATTTGGAAAAACTGTTGCTGTTCCATTCTTAAGTGGTGTGCTTGGTGCAGGAATAGTATTAGGAACCTGCTTTGGAGTACCAGGAATTAGAGAAAATATATTAAATATAAATAATAACCATAATAGTGTTTACACTAATGCAGGAACAAATGGAGAAATAAATACTACACAAATATCACTTGTAGATTATTCTGGAACAGGAATTTCTGTTGCAGAAAAAGTACAACCATCAATAGTAGGAATAAAAGTAGAATATACAGTAAATTCAATTTTTTCTATACAACAAGGAACAGCATCTGCTGAAGGCTCGGGAATTATAATTAGTGAAGATGGATATATAGTAACAAATAATCACGTTATTAATTCTAGTTCATCATCATCTTATTATTCAATTGGCGAGGCAAGCAAAGTATCTGTATACCTATATAATGATTCAACAGAATATGAAGCAAAAGTAATTGGAACAGATGAATTAACAGACTTAGCAGTAATAAAAATTGAAAAAACTGGATTAAAAGCAGCAGAATTAGGTAATTCTGACACAGTTAAAGTAGGAGAATTTTCTATGGCTATAGGAAATCCACTTGGAATGAAAAGTTCTGTTACTGGAGGTATAATTAGTGCAGTAAATAGAGAAGTAACAGATAACGATGGAAAAGTATTTAATCTAATTCAAACAGATGCTGCTATTAACTCTGGAAATAGTGGTGGAGCATTAGTGAATAGTAAAGGAGAAGTAATAGGAATAAATACATTAAAAGTATCGGCAACTGGCGTAGAAGGAATGGGATTTGCTATACCAATAAACTCTGCAAAGCCTATATTTGAACAACTAATTCAGTATAACAAAGTAAAAAGACCTTACATTGGAATTTCTGGAAGAGACTTAGATGAAAATACTGCTAAAAGGAATAATCTAGTAGTAGGAGTATACGTTGCTAATGTAGAAGAATTTTCTGCAGCAGAAAAAGCAGGAATAAAAATTGGAGATGTTATTGTAAAAGCAGACGGACAAGAAATAAAGACAATGAATGAATTAAATGAACTAAAAAATAAACACAATATTGGCGATACAATGACTATCACTGTAAATAGAGAAGGCAAAGAAAAAGATTTAACAATAGTTTTACAAGAACAATAAAAACAAAATATTAAAAATACCAATTAGTTACGCCTAGTTCACAAAAAGGACAAAAAGTATTGATAATATATAACCATAGTTAGTAATATTAAATTACTCCATTACTAACTAAAAAATTAAAATATCCCCTTTTATTTTCGAAACAATTGCCATTAAGAGAAAGTGGCAATTGTTTTTTTGCTCGTTTGGGGACAGTCCCCAAACGAACAAACTGTCCCTAAATGAACAAAAAACATTGACTGTTAATGAATAATAAAATATAATTACGGAAGTAACCCAAAGTTATCTTTAATAGAGAAAAGATATGAAATAGAATTATAAAAACATTGAGGAGTAAAAAGATATGAAAGAAAATAATGGAATGGGAATGATAAAAATAATAATAATTATGCTGTTTATAGGGATAGTGGTAGCGTTAAGTGTTTACTTTATTAGAATGCAATATCATGAAGCAAGAGTAGAAACAATAAAAACAGATATGCTACAAGTACAATGGAAAGTAAAAGACTATATAGATAAGCAGATAGTAAAAGGAGAGGAAAAAAAGTACCTAGGAACTAAATTATCAGAGATGAAAGAAGATTTAGTTTTAAAAGAATTCTTTAACAAGAATATTTTATCTGAAGAAGAGTATGATAAGTATTATGTTTTAAAAGATGAAGATTTAGCTACAGCAACACTAAAAATTACAAATTATAAAGATAGCTATTTTATAATTAATTATGATACTTATGAAGTATTAGTATCTATGGGATGTAAATATTCTGAAAATGAAGTATTATACAAGTTATCAGATATTATAAATAAATCAAGTGAAATAGAAAAAAATTAGAAACAAAGAAAAGAGTAATGTAAATGAAAGAAAAAGAAGAACAAAGATTAATTAAACTAAAAGAAATAGAAGAAGAAATGTATAATTCTAACGTGAAATGCATTTGTGGCATTGACGAAGCTGGCAGAGGACCTTTAGCAGGACCGGTTGTTATTGCAGCTGCTATAATGCCAAGATATTCCATGATAGAAGGTGTAAATGATTCTAAAAAAGTATCTGAAAAAAAAAGAGAAGCATTATACGAAACCATAATTAATGAAGCAATTAGCTATGGGGTAGGAATAATAGAACCAAAAGAAATAGATCGAATAAATATTTTAAATGCTACAAAAGAAGGATTAACAATGGCTGTAAAAGAACTAGCTGTTAGACCTGACTTAATAATAGTAGATGCCTTAACAAAAATAGATACAGATGGAATACCATACAAATCTATAGTAAAAGGTGATGCAAAATGTTATTCTATATCTGCTGCATCTATAATAGCAAAAGTAACTAGGGATAGAATAATGAGGCAATGGGACGAAATATATCCACAATATGGATTTGCAAAACACAAAGGATATGGAACAGCAGAACACATTGCAGCAATTAAAAAATATGGACTATGTCCAATACATAGATTATCTTTTGTAAAGAACATTGTTAACTAGAAAGTTATTATATAAAAAAGAAAGGATTGTGTTTTATAATGGATATTTTAGAAATAATAGCTAAAAAAAGAGATAAACATGAGCTTTCAAAAAAAGAAATAGAATATTTTGTAAGAGAATATACAGCAGGGAATATAACAGATTACCAAGCAGCTGCATTAGTTATGGCAATTTACATTAATGGGATGACAATAGAAGAAACAACAAATCTAACTCTTGCAATGGCTTATTCAGGAGATGTACTAGATTTATCATCTGTTGGAAATGTTGTAGATAAACATAGTACAGGGGGAATTGGAGACAAAATAACATTAATCTTAATGCCAATAGTTGCAGAATTAGGAGTAAAAGTTGCCAAAATGTCTGGAAGGGGATTAGGATTCACAGGAGGAACTAAAGATAAGCTAGAGGCTATACCTGGATATAGAACAGAAATTGGAATTGAAGAATTTAAAGAAAATGTAAAAAAAGTTGGAATAAGTTTAATAGGTCAAACTTTAAATCTAGCACCGGCAGACAAAAAATTATATGCTCTAAGAGATTCGATAAATTGTACTGCAAATATTCCTTTAATAAGTTCTAGTATAATGAGCAAAAAAATTGCTGCAGGAGCAAATAAAATAGTATTAGATGTAACTTGCGGAAGCGGAGCTTTTATGAAAAATATAAAAGAAGCAGAGGAATTATCTAAAACAATGATAAATATTGGAAAACTAGCAAATAAAGAAACTGTATGCATTATAACAAATATGGATCAACCTTTAGGAAAAATGGTTGGAAATAATCTAGAGGTAATAGAAGCAATAGAAGCGCTAAAAGGAAACATTCAAGAAGATGTAAAAAATGTTGTATTGGAACTAGGTGCTTATATATTAAAATTAGACGGAAAAGGAAATAACATAGAAGAGAACAAAAAAATCATTGAAGAAATAATTAAAAATGGAAAAGCATATAATAAATTTGAAGAATTAGTAAAAAATCAAGGTGGAGATATTTCGTATATACAAGATATTAACAAATTTGAAAAAGCAAAATATATAGTGCCTGTAATAGCAAAAAAATGTGGATATATAGAAAAACTAAATGCAGAAGAAGTTGGAAAGATAGCTGTGAACCTTGGAGCCGGAAGAATAAGAAAAGAAGATAATATAGAATATTCTGTTGGAATTGAATTGCTAAAAAAGGTTGGAGATAGCGTGGTACAAGGAGAAACTTTAGCATATATTCATGCAAATGATGAAGAAAAAGGAACAAAAGCTGTTGAAGAATTATTTGAATTGTACAAAATAAGTGAAAAAAGAGCAAATAAAATACCGGATATATTAAAAATAATTATATAGTGGCAAAAATATAAAAAAATGAGTCATAAAAATTTTATGGCTCATTTTTAAATTTTATAAAGAAAATGTTATATTAGTATTTGAATCATTTTGTGAATCCAAACCTAAATTGGTAAGTGTTGTATATAAATTTTTATCCTTTAAGAATCGATTAACATTTTTTAAAGAAACTCCTGTAGAGAATGCTAAAGAATCAACTGTAACAGTAGTATCTGCTTCGCTTAAAAAATGTTTTAATTTATTTATTTCGTTTTCATCTTTAGATTCGCAATTAGGACATACTGAATTTTTTGATGCAAAAAAGCACCCACAACGTTCACATTTATTTAAGTTCATTAGTAACCCTCCTATGCAAAATATCGAAAAGTTTTTTCTGGTACTTATTGTACCACAACAATCAAAAAAATAAAAGGAAAAAAGCAAAAAAATAAAATTTTATAGTGAAATTTGTAAAAAGATATAATTAAACTATTTAATTTTAAATTTTTTATGCTAAATTTTTTTATGAATAATCTTGATTTTAAACCTGTTAGAAGCCTTTGAGGAGACATAACTCATTGACAATACGCTAATTGTGTGATATTATGCAAATGTTTATATGGGAGGGATATCAGTGAATAATGATAATATAAGAAAAAGAAATGTTCTAATTGGAGGCGCATGGCCTTATGCAAACAGTTCTCTACATTTAGGACACCTTGCTGCCTTGATATCTGGCGATTTTTTAAAGAGATATCATGAATTATTGGGAGATAATGTTTTATTTGTTTCGGGAACCGACTGTCATGGAACACCAATAACAGAAAGAGCTATGCATGAAAAAGTAAGTCCAAAAGATATTGCTGAAAGATATCATAAGGAATTTAAAGAGGTTTTCGAAAAAATGAATTTTTCTTATGATTTATATACAAAAACATGTGATGAATATCATAAAAAACATGTAGAAGAAATGTTCTTAAAAATGTATAAAAATAATTACATATATTCAAAAAAATCTATGCAACCATACTGTGAACATTGTAACAAATTTGAAGCAGATAGAGAGTTAGAATTAGTATGCCCAAGTTGTGGTATGACAACAAAAGGAGATCAATGTGATTGTGGATATGTTCCAACAGAAGAAGACTTAGTAGGAGCTACTTGTAGAACATGCAGAAATAAAACAATTCAGAAAGAAAATACACATTTATATTTAGCATTATCAAAATTCCAAAAACAAATAGAAAAGTATGCTGATGCTAGAAAAAAATATTGGAGAACTGCATCTATAAATGAAACCGAAAAATATTTAAAAGAAGGTTTGAAGGACAGAGCTGTTACAAGGGATTTATCATGGGGAGTCGACATACCAATTGATGGATTTGAAGATAAAAAGATGTATGTATGGATAGATGCTGTATTAGGATATGTAACTGCAACTCAAAAGATTTGCGAAGAAAAAGGATTAAACTGGGAAAACTTTTGGAAAGAAGACAGTAATATAAAAATGTACATGTGCCATGGAAAAGACAATATAACCTTTCATACAATAATTTTACCAGCATTATTATTAGCTATGAATGAAAATTATCATTTGCCTGACGTAATGGTATCAACACAGTATTTAAATATTAATTCAGAAAAAATATCAAAAAGCAAAGGAAATGGAATAACTATTTCAGAAATGATTGAAAAATACAATGTTGATTCTTTAAGATATTATATGATTTCACATGGACCTGAAAACAAAGACGTTGACTTTACAATTGAAAATTATGTTAGTACACATAATTCAGATTTAGTTAATAAATTAGGAAATTTTGTTAATAGAACATTAAAATTTAAAGAACTAACAAAAGTTCCTTGTGGAATTATGGACGAACAAATAAATGAAAAAATAAAGGAAAAATATGATGCAATTTCAAGTTGCATTGAAAATTTGGAATTTAAGAAAGCTTGCAATGAAATTATTGAATTAATAGAAACTGGAAATAAATATTATGACGAAAGAAAACCTTGGGTGCAAAGAAAAGAAAATATAGAAGAATTTAACAACACTATTTATACATGTGCAAATGTGATTGCTAATTTATCTAATTTGCTTGAACCTATAATGCCTGAAACAGCTTGTAAAATAAGAAATTATTTAAAAATTAGTAAACCTTCTTGGAATAAAATAGACATAAAAGAAGAGATTCCTCTTGAGAATATTGGTATTCTTTTCGAAAGGATAGAAGTTAAATAGTTAAATACAAGAAAACAGAAACAAAAATGCTTCTGTTTTTTTGTTTCTATAAAACCTAATGATTTATAAGAAAACACGGTAGTTTAGTTACACTATTGTATATTATTGTTTTAACAAAAAACACAAATTTAATTGTCTAAAAATGTTGAAAAAATAAATAGATTTATGGTATTATTAATTAAGAACAATATGTACATAGGAGGAAAGTTTATGTGAGATAAAAAAGATATTTGTAAAAATTACTAAAAATATTCAGTAAGAAGGGGGAAAAAATGAGTAAAATACTTCATTGGTATAACACTAATAGAAAAAAATTTTTTACAACTATAATAATAATTGCTTTTATAATAATTATAATAAAAATGCTTAATAGCATTGCTGAACAAAATTTAAAAAATAAGCAACAAACAACAGAAAATAATATTGAAAATGAAAAGAGCATAACAAATTCCATAAGCATGGAGTCGACAGAATCAGCAATTTCTGGAGAAGAGCTATCTATAGAACAAACTAATTCATTAAAAATATTGGATGATTTTATAAATTATTGCATTAATGGAGATATTGTAAATGCATATGATTTACTTTCACAAGAGTGCAAAGAAGAGATGTATCCATCACAAGATTATTTTGAAAAAGGATATTATGCACTTATTTTTAATGGAAACAAAAAAGATGTTTCTGCAGAAAATTGGATAGGAAATATATATAAAGTAAAATTTGTAGAAGATCCATTAGCAACAGGTTCATATAATTCAAACAGTTCATATCAAGACTACATAACAATAGTAGAGGATGAAAATGGAGAAAATAAGCTTAATATTAATCGATATATTGGAAGAAAAAAATTGGATGCAGTTGCTAAATCAGGAGATATAGAAATAAAAGTTACTGAAACAAATATATATATGGATTATCAAACTTTATCATATGAGATTACAAATGATACGGATAGGAAAATAATGATGACAGAGCCTAATATTGTTAATGCATTATATATTGAAGATAGTAATGGAGTGAAATATCAACCATATATGCATGAATTATCTCAAGCTGATTTTAAAATCATACCAAATGAAACAAGAAAATTGACAATAAAATATTACAGCCAATATGTTTCAAATAAAGTGATAACAAAAGCTGTCTTTAATAGGATTATAACTAATTATGCGGTATATGAACAAATGACTAATAAGGCATACTATGGAGACTATAAAGTAATAGAAGTAAAACTATAGAGTTTTGTAAGATAGATACTTTCAATCTAAAAACGTTTTATAACTACAATGAAAGGACGGATATAAGTAATGGGAGAAAAAAACAATACCGCAAAAAAAATAATAAGAAATAAAATAATAAGTGCTGTAGCTGGACCTGCAATTGCAAGTTTACTGGTTGTAGCAATTGTTGCTGGAATAGCATCTTCCGTATTGCATTTTATGACGTTCACAGACGGAACAGTTCAAGAAGGTGATGAAGCAAATGTTCCATATGCAGTTGAAACATATTTTGACCAAGTAACGATTTCTGCTGATGGTAAGATTAATTCATGGAATAGTGTCAAGGATATGTGGGATAAGTTAGAAGAAAACAATAGCAGTGTCAATCAATACTTAGAAGAAGCTGAAGATTTGAAAAAATTAATTAATGCAGAAGTTGCTACAAAATTTTTGGATACAAGACCAAATCCAAATGCTCCAATAGATTGGGATAAATTAAATTCAGACATTAATTCAACAGAACTTCAAGGAATAACAAAATTAAAAAGAGCTAGAGAAGATGGAAGAATTATTACAATGGTATATACTTCTCCAGATACATTACAAGCACACATAGATGAATATAATGAAACTGGATCAGAAGAAGCCAAAGAGTTTGCTTTAAGCCATTTTACAATAGGAAAAAATTATAATGGTACAAATGGTGCTTATGGAAGTGGAGGCAGCTATGGTAACTTACCAAATTACTATGATGCTGAAGCAGAAGAAGGTGTACTTACTGCACGTAAAGGAGTAGTTATTGGACCGGGAGGATATAAAGAAACTTGGTATGATTATGATATGACTCAAGTTGTAAAAAACATGAAAGAAATTCATAAAATTGATTATGGAGAGCCTTGGATAGACGAAGAAACAGGCTGTAAGATGTATGGCCCATACATAATGGTAGCCGGAGATGTTATAGACGAAAGAAATCCTGAAGGAACTCTAAAATTTGGAGATATTGTCGAGACAAGCTTAGGAAAAGGAATTGTTGTTGATAAGGAAACACAAGCTATAGAGGATAGGGAAAACAATAAAAAATATCCTCGTATAGATATAGCAACTGTTTGGGATAAAAACCAACCATATAATAAAGGATGGCCAGTAAGAAGAAGAGAACCAGAAGATATTCCGTCGGAAGACAATGAATCAGAAGACACTTCAAAGGTAATTACTAATTCAGAACAGTTAGCATCAACAGAAAAGATTGCTGTGCAAGTGAAGGACGACTTGGGATCATCTGGAGCAGAAGAAAATTCTTTTGGAGATTTATGTTGGCCAACTGTAAGCACAGAGGTTACTTCAAATTTCGGACCTAGACCAAGACCAACAGAAGGGGCATCAACAAATCATGGAGGAATAGATATTAATGCTGGCTATGGTTGGGACATATATGCAGCAGAATCTGGAAAAGTTATACAAGCAGGTTATGGTGAAGGAACAGGAAATATGGTAGTAATTGACCATGGAAATGGTTATATTACCAGATATATGCATGCTCAATCTATAAATGTTAGAGTAGGAGAAATTGTTACAAAAGGACAAGTAATAGCAGGAGCGGGAAGCACTGGTACTTCAACAGACGCTCACTTGCACTTTGAAATAGCATTTAATGGACAAAAAATTGATCCTTTAACGTTTTCATATGAAAATGGAATGGGCGGTGACGCTGGAGGATTCGGATCTAACCTAGATGGAGTAACAGGAATAGGAAGTGGAAACGGAAACGGAAACGGAAGTTTGTCTACTAGTGGAAATTTTTATGCTATAATAGCAACGTGGGAAGAAACAAACGATGTTCTTGTTTCAAATGACGCCGAGGTGGAACAGCACAATATAACTACTTATAATATGACTACTACACCGATAGACTACGAAAGCTTGGTAAAAGGTTATACAATGCCATTTGAATTTTTATATGCGTTATTATTAGTTGGACAAGAACAAGAATTTGTATTAGATTTAGCTGATTTAGTATATGATAGTGAACTAGAAATTACAGTACTAGATA
This sequence comes from uncultured Clostridia bacterium, assembly GCA_944386665.1. Classification (GTDB taxonomy): domain Bacteria; phylum Bacillota; class Clostridia; order TANB77; family CAG-508; genus CAG-245. The sequence continues at coordinate 8,627 of CALXBZ010000020.1, read as the reverse complement.
GCTTAAGAACAAATACCAATATAGCAACAGAAACATACACTAAAAAAACTAAAGTACACACATATGATGTAGATATTTCAGTAGAAACAACAAATACATCTTCATATGCAGCAGCTGGCGAATCACATACTTATAATATAAAAAATCAAGATGCTGGAGAAGGTATAGCAGAGCAAAAGTGCACTAATGTAAATACAATAATAACACAAACCAATACGGTAAATGCTATTGTGAGCTATGCAGATATATGGGCATTAAAGTATGCAAATGAATTTGCAATTTCTACAGCAACCCCAATAGAGAATGAAACGGATAAACCTCAAGAAGATATACCTTTTCCAAGTAGCCCGGATAAAACAGATTCATCTGATGGATTAGGATTGGCATCAAAACTTGCAAATTCGATAGCACATCAATATATAAAACCAAATATAGAAGTAAGCGCAAGTGTAACAGATTTAACAAGTGATTATTTCTATGCCAAAGAGAATTGGAATATAAATATAAAAAATAAAGTAGAATCAATAAATAATGTTCCAGGACCAGCCATAATAAAAGAGAAGACTGATTATGATTCAATAGAACCAAATTTTGTAACATTGTTTATAGATGAGAAAAATAATAAAAGTTCTACAAATATATATAGTGCAACAGAATGGTTATTTGATATAATAAAACATAATGAAAAAACATCAGATATGTTAGATTTGCTAAAATATTTATTGTATAAAGCAACAGATAAAAACTATGGAGTTGAAGAATTCGATTATAGCTTATTTAACCTAGACAAATTTAAACTAGTTGGAGGCGATCCAGATAATCCTGCAGGAGGTGGAAGTATAGTAAATTTTACACCGCTTAAAAGTGGGATAGAAGGAGCACAAGGACAAATTTTTGATTATCTATTAGCACGTGGAGTTCCAGCAGCGGGAATATCAGCTATTTTGGGTTGGCTAGAAGAGGAAGTAAATGCAGGAAAAATGACATGGGAAGAAGCATATGCTCAATTTGAGGATATGTGGAGAAAAATGCAAAATGATAATCCAGAATTTATAGACGCATTAATGAATGCAAAAGATGAAGATGGATTAGAATATGCAGTATGGAAACTTCTTCAATCTCAAGGAGATATAATTGGCAATAGCTTTGAAGCATCAAAAGATCAAATTAAACAAGAGGTAAACAATGCTTTGAAATGGTATAATCAATTTTTAGAGAATAATCCATATCAAACAATAGGTGATGGATCTGATATATTATATTGGGCAGAACTTACAGCTTTAGAAATGGTTAAAAATAATGTATATTATTCAACATCAGGATTAGAGTACTATGATATAGAAAAGAATTCGGACTATACAACAATGAAGGGGCAAGACTGTGGAGGATATGTTGCATCAGTTTTATATAAGTCAGGAGCAGTAACTTTAGAACAATGGCAATATTTAGCAGAAAAAAATTATGGATACCACAATCCTCGTAATTTAGCGGGTAGTTTGAAGAGCATTGGATGGGAACAAATAAGCCCATCGGAAGTTAAACCTGGAGATGTTGTATCAAATGGAAAGCATGTAGTTATATATGCTGGTGGTGATACATATTGGGATGTAGACTCGGGAACAGGAGAACATGGACCAGAAGGAACAACTAGAAGCGGATTTGCTGCTTTTATGAGAGATGCTCCGTATGATGGAGATTTACAAGTGCTAAGGAAACCTAGTTAATAGAATTGTAAAGAACGAGGAGGAAATAATGAAAAATAACAAAAAAATGTTAATATTATTGTTAATCTGTTTATTGATTATAGTAATTATATGTATAAATATTATAATTATATTAAAAAGAAATAAAGCTCCAAAGTATGAAATACATGAAGGTGAAGATATAATAAGATTGGAAGAAGAATTTGTAGAGGTAAGTAATAACAGCTATTTTTATACGGTTAAGAGCATCATGAATGGCTTTATAGCATATATAAAACAAATTAATGGAGACCAATATTTAAATTTAGAAAAATTGCAAATGACAGAAGCGGAAGCTACAAATAAATTACAACAAGTCGGAATAGATACAATAAAAGAATTATTGGACAGACAATATACTGAAGATATACAAACAAATGATGAAAAATTAGTTAAATATTTTAATCAATATAAACAAAAAGGAAATTGCAGAGAAAATGTATATTATAGTTTTAAAATTAATGAGATGCTTCGAAAAGATATTAGTAATGAGATACAATTAGTTTTAATAAAATCTAAACTTGTAAATAATGACTTTAATATATTGATAAAAATAGATAACAGAAATAACAGATATTCAATATTTCTAGAAGATTATATAACAAAATATAATTATAATAGAGAGATGAATGAACAGGATATTAAGATTACGGATACTGAAATAGCTTCAAATCCTTACAATGAGTATAAGAATATAATTGCAGAAGAGGAATATGTTTCAATTCAACTGTTTAATGAATTTAAAAATTACATGTTAAATGACCCTAAAACAGCATATGAGATAATGAATGAAGAGTATAGAGAAAAGAAATATGGAAGCTATGAAAACTTTTATAAATATATTCAAGAAAATAGAGAGCAGATCGAAGACATAGATGTAAAAATGTATAACAGCCAAGAGATTAATGGAAAGACAGAATATATATGTCTCGATGAGGAAGGAAAATATTATATATTTACACGAGACAATGTTGTTAATTATAGTGTTGTTTTAGATACATACACAATAGATTTACCAGAATTTTTAGACAAATATAATAGCAATAAAGCAGAAATAAAAGTAGGATTAAATTTGCAAAAAATATTTGATGCTATTAAGGATAAAGATTATAAATATGTATATAACAAACTAGATGAAACTTTTAGAAACAATAACTTTAAAAATGAAGAAGAGTTTAAAAGATATGCAGAGCAAAATTTTTCAGACAAAGAATTTAAATATACAAATTGCAAAGAAACAAATGATATATATGTGGCTACTGTAGAAATAACAAAAAACAATGGTGAATCTGACCAAAGAGAATTTATTGTAAAATTAGAAGAAGGAACAGATTTTATAATGTCATTTAATGTAAAGTAGTAAATAAATTTAACAATAAAAGCCACCTTTATAGGTGGCTTTAGTATATTTCTAAAATCCTAATAAGTATCTTGGTGGTTAATAAAGATTTTAGAGATGAATAAATAAAATAAAGATTTCATATATAATTTGATTATAAAGGATAATAAAAATCAAATTATAGTAAATTGATGATAAAAGCACAATTGAGACAATTTTCATACAAAATGAAGAAAATAACAGTTTATGTTATTGTTTTTTTGTTCAATATGATATAATAAAAACGTAAATTAATTAAGCAAAGGATATTCAGATGGAAAAAATAATTGTTGACGAAGATACTAAAGAAAAAATTTATGAACATATACAAGGCTCAATTGGATACTATGGAGAATATGCAGATGAAATTAAAACTTTTAATACAGATGGTATACTGAACAGAGAGTTTGCAACAAGAATATTAGAAAATTTAGTATATTCTTGTAAGCAAAGCAAATTACAATTACAACCCAATGAAGAATTTAAAAATGATATATTAAATTCAACTAAACTATTTGACAGTGTACCTAAAAGTAGTAATTATGACGAATATGAATACACAAGAGATACTAATGTTGCAGAGTATGAAAATATGGAAATAGGAGAAATTTATTCAAATATAAAAAAATGCATAGAAGTAGAAAGAGTATATAATAAAGTGCATTTTATACAAAACTTAAGAGAAAGGGCATACTCAACAATAAAATCTATTAGAAGTATATCAGAACACGAAATATATGTATCACTAGAAGAAAGAGAAATATTAAAGCAACTTTGTGAGAAATTAAAAAGAGATACAAGTCAGGAAAAAACTGAAGTAAATGATATACAAATGTCCATTCAGGAATATAATAGAATAGCGTCACAAATTTGGAAAAATTACTTAACAAATGATACTGAAGAACCTAGATGGTTGGTACATAACTTATCAAAAGGAGCATTTGATGGAAACTTTAATAAGAAATATATGTCTACTTCATTAGTTACAAAGAAGACGATGGGTTTATATAGTGAAAATATTGGAAATAATTTTGGATTTATAATAAAACCAAAAAATATAATAAGTGCATCTGAACATGACACTTTTACTAATAATTCACCAATTATAAATCAATATATGCAAACTTTTTCAGGAGGGAATATTCCACCAATTAAATTGCCATGGGAAATAGAAGATGAGTGTATAAAACGAACAATAGATTATAATGGGGAAATGCTGAACTATGATAATAGAAATGTATATTCTGAAATAGTTGTAGACGAATTTGAGATAGAAGCAATATACTATAGGAGCAATGGAGAAGGAGAATTAGCACCAAATTATGAAGCTGCAAAAAAGATGGCAGAAGAAAGAAAAATTGAACTAAAAGAATTAGACATTAGCAAATATAGAGAAGCTCAAGGCTTGGAAGCAATGACAGAAAGCATGCAGAAGAAATTTTTATGTAATGTACTTAGAAAATATTTTATGAGCGAAGAACAAATAAAACAAACCATGGGGTATAGAAGAAAAGAAAACGATATAGAAGGACAATTTGTAGATAGGCATTATAAAGAGTTTTATCAAAGATATTTGAAATTAAGAAATAGTGGGGAATATACGAAAGATGCTATATTACAAGAATTTTTTACTATGTCATCCGATAAAGAGCTTGAAGAAATGAAAGAGTTTTATATTCAAGAAAAAGAAAAAAAACATCAATCTGAACTTTATAGTCATGCAGAAAGCAATATCAGAAATCCGAGAATAGAATTAGTTTCACAACAAGAAGAAACACAACAATGGACAGATAGATTTAAAGGCTGGTATGAAGCAATAGATAGGGTACCTGAGAGTATAAGAGCAAAATTTATAAAAATGAGATCGGATATAATAAACTCAATTAAGAATAGACTTAAAGAAAGAAATAGGACAACCCAAGAAAATATGCAGAATACAGATGAGCCTGAAAGGTAGGTAATTCATTTGAAGCAAGAATATAAAGAAGCTTTTACAGAAATAAATATTATAATTAAAATGATGCCTGATGAATTGGCTAAGAAAATTCCTGGTAAATTTAAAGAAATGATAGAAAATGAAAGAGATACCAATTATATGCCAAACATACAAGAACCGTTAGAAAAACAAAGATTGAAAAATGAAACAATTGTTATATTAGGACTAATATATAGAGATTTCCTATGTTCTCCAGAAGAGAAAAAAAAGTTAAAAGAAAAAGATGACAGAGAATTACAAGAAGTTCAAAATATAATGAAACAAAAGATAATAGAAAAATATAATGAAGATGACATATTTAAAACTAAAAAACAAAATATTATAGAAGAAAATATGAATATGATTATAGTACAAGAAAAAAAGTGGTACAAAAAAATATTCGAATTTATTAAAAAGTTTTTTAAAAATAGTTAAAAAGCTAATAATTTTATAACTAATTGTAGAGTGAGAAAACAAAAATTTAGTGTGAGGTAGAATAAAAAAATTTGCACAGATATTATTTTTTGAATTAATTTCACCACAAATATCAATAAAGCAACAAAAAACACTTGATTTTTAAGTGCTTTTTGTGTTATAATAGTTTTTGTTAAAAATACGCACACAAATTATAGTTTAAAAGTAGTGCTTTTATAAAATCTTTAATATAAAAGTTCTTTTAAATGCTAAAAATTTGTGGAGGGTAAAAAACTAAAAGGAGGAACAAAATTATGTCAGTAGTTGCAATGAAACAATTACTAGAAGCTGGTGTTCATTTTGGACATCAAACAAGAAGATGGGATCCAAAAATGGCTGAATACATATTCCAAGCTAGAAACGGAATCCACATCATCGACTTACAAAAAACATCTAAAAAATTAGATGAAGCTTATGCTTTCTTAAAAGAGCAAGCAGAGGAAGGAAAAACAATTCTATTTGTAGGAACAAAGAAACAAGCTCAAGACTGCATGAAAGAAGCAGCTGAAAAATGTGGAATGTTCTATGTTAACCAAAGATGGTTAGGTGGAATGCTTACAAACTTTGCTACGATAGAAAAAAGAATTAAAAGATTAAATGAATTAGAAAAAATGCAAGAAGATGGTACTTTCGAAGTATTACCTAAGAAAGAAGTTATCCTATTAAAGAAAGAAATGGATAAATTAGAGAAGAACTTAGGTGGAATTAAAAACATGACAGAAATGCCAGGAGTTCTATTTATAGTAGATCCTAAAAAAGAAAGAAATGCTATCTTAGAAGCTAGAAAATTAAATATTCCTACAATAGGATTAATCGACACAAACTGCAATCCAGAAGATGTTGATTATGTTATTCCAGGAAATGATGATGCTATAAGAGCTGTAAAATTAATAGCTGATACAATGGCTAATGCAGTAATTGAAGGCAGACAAGGTGAAGCTTTAGAAACAACATCAGAAGAAATGATGGAAACAGAAGAAGCTACAGAACCAACAAGCATTGAAGAAGTTGTTGAAAACGCAGACGAAGCTGAATAATTATATAAAGAAAATACCAAAGGGTAGGGCGGCTGCCCTATCCTTTAATGTTTTATAAAATTAAAAAATAATAAAACTCTGTAAAGAGTAAATTTATAAAGGAGGATATAAAATGGTAACAGCAAGCCAAGTAAAAGAGTTAAGAGAAAAAACAGGTGCAGGAATGATGGACTGCAAGAAAGTTTTAACAGAAACAGATGGAAATATGGAAAAAGCAATGGAGCTATTACGTGAAAGAGGAATAACAAAAGCAGCTAAAAAATCATCAAGAATAGCTGCAGAAGGTTTAGTAGACGCATATGTTTCTGAAGATGGAAAAATTGGAGCAGTTGTTGAGGTAAATGCTGAAACAGATTTCGTTGCACAAAACGCAGAATTCCAACAATTCGTAAAAGATGTTGTTAAACAAGTTGCTTTAAATAATCCAAAAGATGTTGAAGAATTATTAACACAAAAGTTTATAACAGAGCCAGATAAAACAGTTCAAGAAGTATTAATAAATAAAATAGCAACAATCGGTGAAAACATGACAATAAGAAGATTTTCAAGATTTGAAACAACAGACGGAATAGTTGCAAAATACATACATGGTGAAGGAAAAATTGGTGTATTAGTAGAAATGAAGAATGCAGAAAATGAACTTGCAAAAGACATTTGTATGCAAATAGCTGCTTCTAGACCAGAATACTTAAATAGAGAAGATGTACCACAAGAAAGAGTAGAAAAAGAAATGGAAATATTAAAAGCTCAAGCTATGAATGAAGGAAAACCAGAAGCAATAGCTGAAAAGATGGTACAAGGAAGAATTGGCAAATTTTATTCAGAAATCTGCTTAGTTGACCAAGAATTTGTTAAAAATGCAGATATAAAAATTAGTCAATTATTAAAAGAAAAAGGTGCAACAGTTTCAAGATTTGCAAGAATTGAAAAAGGCGAAGGAATCGAGAAAAAAGAAGAAAACTTTGCTGAAGAAGTTGCAAAACAATTGAAAAATTAGTAAATGCAGGAAAGCTAAGATATTTATTAGCTTTCTTTTTTATATAGGTAAATATTGAGTTAACAAAGTATATTATTTTATTAATATTATTGCTCTTTGGGTTTAAAATTGGTATAATTGACAATATAAAATTATAAGAATAAGGAGAATAACAAGTGAAAAATATATTCAAAAGAAATCTAGACAAAAAAAGTGAAGATAATAAAAAAATAGAAAAAAAACAACTAACAAAAACAGAGGACACACAAAAGATTATAAATATAAAATTTCATATATTAGCTATTGTGTGTATTATCATGTTTTGTGTTTCTATTTGTCCGGTAACATTGCAGAATGATACATTTTATACAATTCCAATAGGAGAACATATAGTTAATACAAAAACAGTAGACATGCAGGACATTTTTTCTTGGCATGAATTACCTTACACATACCCTCATTGGGCATATGATGTAATGATATATCTTATTTATAATATGGGTGGAATGCTTGGAATATTTATTTCTACAATAGTATTTGCTTGTATTCTTGGAATAGTAATGTATTGTACTAATTACAAAATATCAAAGAATAAGGTTATATCTTTCATAATCACCATAGGAGCAATGTTTTTAATTAAGCCATATATTGCAGCTAGAGCACAATTGGCTACGTTTATTCTATTCGAATTAACCATTCTTTTTATAGAAAACTTTTTAGAGAAAAAGAAAATTAGATATGCAATTGGAATATTTCTTACTGCTATTGCAATTGCAAATTTACATTGTGCAGTATGGCCATTTTTATTTGTAATATTCTTACCATATGTGGCAGAATATTTAATATTTACAATAATCGATACAAATATTATACACAAAATAATAACAAAATTTTATGATATTAGAATAAAATATCAAAAAGCTAAAATTGCAAAAAAGATAAGTGAAAAAGATAAAAATTTATGTAATGAAAAAATAAATAAGATAATTGCTTTAAAAGAAAAACATAACGAAAAACATGCTAAATTCTTAAAAAATAGAGAAGA
>CALXBZ010000019.1 GCA_944386665.1 uncultured Clostridia bacterium | reverse complement strand
AAACTTAACAACAGCAGAAGGAGGAGCTGTAACTTGGAACAATATACAAGGAATAAGTAATATAGAATTATACAATAAGTTTAAGTTATATTCTTTACATGGTCAAAATAAAGATGCTTTTGAAAAGAATGAGTGCAATAATTGGGAATACGATATAAAAATTCCAGCATATAAATATAACATGACAGACATAATGGCAAGTATTGGATTAGCACAGCTTAAAAGATATGATAATATGCTTAAAAGAAGAAAAGAAATTATAGAAATGTATAATGATGGGTTAAAAGATTGTAATGTACAAATTTTGAATCATTATAAAAATGGATTTCAATCAAGTGGTCATTTATATTTAATTAGGTTACTTGATAAAGATGAAGAATATAGAAATAAATTTATAGAGGAATTAGCTAAGCAAGGAATTAATTGTAATGTGCATTACAAACCATTACCGATGATGACTGCATATAAAAATTTAGGTTTTTGTATAAAAAACTTTCCAAATAGTTATAATACATATAAAAATGAAATAAGCTTGCCATTACATACATTATTAACAGATGAAGACGTGAAATATGTAATAGATGGCTTTAAAAGAACTTTAAAGGAAATGAAATGTATAAATATTTGATAAAAAGAATTTTAGACATAATATTAGCAATCCTTTTGCTTCCATTTTTATTTGTTACAACTATACTAATAGCGCCATTAATATATTTGGAAGATGGAGGAAGTATATTTTATAATTCAAAAAGACTAGGCAAAAATGGAAAAGTTTTCATAATGTATAAGTTTAGGACAATGAAAGAAAATGCGAGAGACATAAGAAACGCAGATGGTTCAACATATAATAGTATATATGATCCTAGAGTAACTAAAATAGGTAAAGTTTTAAGAAGAACAAGTATTGACGAGATACCACAAATTATAAACGTGATAAAAGGAAATATGTCTTTTATAGGACCTAGACCAGATTTACCAGAACATATAATGCTATATACAAATGAAGAAAAAAGAAAATTGAAAGTAAGACCAGGAATTACTCGGATATAATCAAGCATATTTTAGAAATTCTATTAGATGGAAAGAACGATTAAAAAATGATGTGTACTATGTTAATCATTTAACATTTGCGATGGACGTAAAAATAATTTTTGTAACTTGTTTTTTATTATTAAAAAAAGAAAACATTTATTCAAAATAAAAGTGAGAAATCTAATTTATTTAGATACATTCTAAGAAATTTACTCAATTAAAGAATGGAAGTGATTGGTATAATAGATACAAATAAATATAAAATTCAAGAATTAGAATGGGATACAAATTTTTTTAATGTTAATTGTGCAAAAGTAATATTAAAAAAAGAAATAGACAAAGAAGAATTTAAAAACATAAATGGATATATAAAAGAAAATAAAATCAAATTTGTAACCATTCAAAATGACAATAATAATGAAACAAACAATAAATTACTTGGAAGCATCAAAGGTGTTTACTTGGCTGATGTGAATATTCAATTTGTTAAAAAAGCAAATAAAAAGCAAGATAACAATATAGAAAATAATATTAGAATAAGTAATAACTTACCAGAGAATATAAATATATTAGATATATCAAATAGCTCATTTGTATACTCTAGATTTTTAAGGGATAATCATTTTAAAAATGGAAATCAAGTATATAAAGAATGGGCTAAAAATTCATTTAATAAAAAAGACAAGTTTTTTTGTTATTACAACATAGATGGAAAAACTATAGGTTTTATTCTCTTTAAAAAAGATGATAAAAATACAATTATTGTAGAATTGATGGCAATAGAACAAAAATACAGAAATAAGGGGATAGGAACAAGACTTTTAAACAAATTAGAAAGTTATGCAGTAAAAGAAGATATTGAATATATAAAAGTAGGAACACAGCTAAATAATATTGAGGCACAAAATTTTTATATTAAAAATAATTTTAAACATCTTCAAAATAATTCAATATACCATTGGATAAAATAGAGTTAAAATTTATAGCCATATTAAAATATTTCTAATATAGCAATAAATAATTGGAAGGTTTATGAAATGAAGGTTTTATATATAGCATCAATATTTCCAAAGGAAAATGAAGAAGATAACATATATACAGATTTAGCAGAAGCACTTAAAGAAAAAGGGCATGATGTAGTGGTAGTGGTTTCGGATGAAAGAAAAAATGCTAGTGAAACAAGAATGTGTAGAGAAAGAAATATTGAAGTGATAAGAGTAAAAACAGGAAATTTATATAATGTGGGTTTATTTGAAAAAGCAACATCTTTTATCACAATGCAAAACAAATTAAAAGATGCCATAAATAAATACTTAGGTGACAAAAAATTTGATTTAGTATTACTTATGGCACCACCTATAACAATGTATAGTGTTGCTAAATTTGCCATGAAGAAATTTAATTGTATATCATATTTAATGCAAAAAGATATTTTTCCTCAAAATGCGTTGGATTTAGGTATACTTAATAAATCTAATCCTGCATACTGGTATTTTAGAAATATCGAAAAAAATCTATATAAAACAGTTACAGTTATAGGATGCATGTCAAATGGAAATAAGAAATATTTATTAGAAAATAATAGTTTTATAGACGAAAAGAAAATTGAACTATTTCCAAATACAATAAAAATAAATAAGGAGTTATATTGGAGTAAAACTTCAATAAGACAGAAATATAATATTCCTGAGGATAATGTTATTGCTATATATGGCGGAAATTTTGGAAGAGCACAAGGAATAGATTTTTTAATTAAAGTATTAGACGAGTATAAGAATAATAATAAGGTTTACTTCATATTAATAGGAAAAGGGACAGAGAAAGATAGATTGTTTAAACATATTCAGACCAATAAAATTAGGAATGTTCTCTATTTAGATTATGTACCTAAAAAAGAGTATTGTGAAATTTTGTCTCAAAGTGATATAGGACTAGTATTTTTAGACCATAGATTTACAATACCAAATATTCCATCTAGAACATTAACGTATTTCGAATATAGTTTACCTATAATGGCAGCAACAGATAAAAGCACAGACTATAAAGAATTAATAGAAAATGAAAGTTTATCTGGACTATGGTGTGAATCCAATAATTTAAAAGAATTTATAAATAAATTTAATTTTTTATTAGATAATCCGAAAATAAGAAAAGAGATGGGAGAAAGAGGAAGAAAATACTTAGAGAATAATTTAGGGGTTGATAAATCAGTAGAGTTGTTAGAACAAGCATTTAAAAATTTTAAACAGTATAACTAATCTGTTTTAACATATATATCTAACAATAAAAAAGGAGGTAAGTTATTAAATGTTTAAAGGAAAAGTATTAATGCTTACAGGTGGAACTGGGTCTTTTGGGCATGCCGTATTAAACAGATTTTTAAATACTGATATAGCAGAAATTAGAATATTTTCGCGCGATGAGAAAAAACAAGACGATATGAGAAAAGAATATGACAATGATAAATTAAAATTTTATATAGGAGATGTAAGGGATTTATCCAGTGTAAAAAATGCGATGTATGGCGTTGATTATGTGTTTCATGCAGCAGCATTAAAACAAGTACCAAGTTGTGAATTCTTTCCACTTGAAGCGGTAAAAACAAATGTGTTAGGAACCGATAATGTATTAACAGCAGCAATAGAAGCTGGAGTAAAAAAAGTAATTTGTCTTTCAACGGATAAAGCTGCATATCCAGTAAATGTTATGGGAATAACTAAAGTTATGATGGAAAAAGTGGTTATTGCAAAATCGAGAAACATACCAGCGGAAAAAACAACTATATGTGCAACAAGATATGGAAATGTAATGTGCTCAAGAGGATCGGTAATACCTCTTTTTATAGACCAAATAAAATCAGGCAAACCAATAACTATAACAGATAGTAGAATGACAAGGTTTATAATGAGTTTAGAAGAAGCAGTAGAACTAGTTATGTTTGCATTCGAAAACGCAAAAACAGGCGATATAATGGTGCAAAAAGCACCAGCATGCACAATAGGAACACTTGCTCAAGCAGTAAAAGAAATATTTAATGTACCAAATAAAGAGGTTAAAATAATAGGAATTAGACATGGTGAAAAAATGTATGAAACATTACTTACAAATGAAGAATGTGTTCATGCAATAGATATGGGTAATTTTTATAGAGTGTCTTCAGACAAAAGAGACTTAAACTACAATAAATATTATTCTGATGGAGAAGAAAATAGAGAACACTTATCAGAATTTAATTCGAATAATACTAAATTATTAACATTAGAGGAAGTGAAGGAAAAATTACTTGGACTTGAATACATAAAAAATGAATTAAACATATTTAATAGATAAGTAATACATATTAATACTTGAAAAACTATGTTATTACTAGAATTATATGAACATAAAAGAGGTAAAACATGAATATTTTAATAACTGGTGCAAATGGTTTTATTGGAAAAAACTTAGTTTTAGAATTACAAAATAGAGGATATACTAAAATTTTAAAATGGAATAGGAACTCCAGTGAAATAGATATAGATATGTATACTAGAGAATGTGATTTTGTAGTACATTTAGCAGGAGAAAACAGACCAAAGAATTTAAAAGATTTTGAAAAAGGTAATGTTGAATTAACTAAAAAATTATTACAAAAACTAAAAGAACATAATAATAAAAGTCCAATACTTTTTACATCGTCAGTTCAGGCAAATTTAAATAATGAATATGGTAGAACTAAAAAAATAGCAGAAGAACTTATACAAAAATACGGAAAAGAAAATAATGTAAGTACATATGTTTATAGACTAACAAATGTATTTGGAAAGTGGTGTAAACCAAACTATAATAGTGTAATAGCAACATTTTGCAATAATGTAGCATGTGATTTAAAAGTAAAAGTAGATGATGAAAAAAAGTATCTTGAACTTGTTTATATAGATGATGTAGTGAATGAATTTATAAACGTGATACAAGGAAAAGTAAATGAAGATAACCAAAAAATTAGGAATATATCAATTACATACAAAGAAAATTTACAAAATATATTAAGTAAGATACAAAATTTTAAAGAATCAAGAAAAAATTTAATGTTGCCCAATTTACAAGATGAATTTACAAAAAAATTATATAGTACATATTTAAGTTATATTCCAAAAGATGATTTTAGTTATAAATTAAATACAAATTCAGATGAAAGAGGTTCATTTACAGAATTACTAAAAACTGAAGGAAATGGGCAAATATCTGTAAATATAATAAAACCAAATTGTATAAAAGGAAAACATTGGCACCATACTAAAAATGAGAAGTTTGTTGTATTTAGTGGAGAAGGAATAATTAGATTTGAAAATGTGTGTACCAAGGAGAAAGTTGAATACCCTGTAAATGATAAAGAATTAAAGGTTGTAGACATTCCGGTAGGATATGTTCATAGCATTATAAACACTGGAAAAAAAGATATGATTGTACTAATATGGGCAAACGAAGTATTTAATAAAGAAAATCCAGATACGTACAGAGAAATATAAGGGTTAATATTTTAAACCTAATTGGAGAAAGGACATATATTGAAAAAAGTATTGATAATGTATTTAGGGTATAAACCAGCAAAAACTTATGGTGGACCAGTAAATTCAATTAACAATATAGTAGAAGGCTTAGTAGAAGAGTTCAATTTTTACATTATAGCCTCAGATCACGAATTTAGAAGTAGAGAAAGACTAATAAACATAGAAGATGGATGGAATACTCAAAATAGAGCAAAAGTTTTATATTTATCAGATGAAGAATTCAACATTAATACTATACTTAATAAGATTTATGAAATTGCACCTGATGTAATATATTTAAATAGTATATTTTTATATAAATTTTTGTTTCCAAGTCTAAAATATCTAAAAAAGAACAAAATTAGATTAATTATAGCACCAAGAGGAGAATTATGTAAGAATGCATTAAAAATAAAAAGCACCAAGAAAGAAGTTTATATTAAAGCATTGAAACTTTTTAATCTAAAGGATAAAGCAATTTGGCATTCTACCTCTAATGAAGAAACAATGCAAATTTGCAAGAAATTAAATGTGCAAAAAGACAAAATAAAGCAAATTGAAGTATTGCCAACCAATATAATTAATAAGGAATACAAATCAGTAAAAAAAGAAAATGAATTAAAATGTGTGTTTATATCAAGAATATGTGAAAAGAAAAATTTACTAGCAGCTATTAGGTATGTGAAGAATGCAAAGCAAAATATAACATTAGATATTTATGGGTTTATAGAAGATAAAAAATACTGGAAAAAATGCGAAAAAGAAATAGGAGATTTAAAAAGAATAAAATATTGTGGAGAAATTGAACCTAATAAAGTTGTAGAGACCTTTAGCAAATATAATCTTTTTTTATTTCCAACATATAGTGAAAATTATGGGCATGTTATAGCCGAGGCGATGATGGGAGGTTGCCCTGTACTAATTAGTAATCAAACTCCATGGAATGATGTTGAAAGAGAAAATGCTGGTTTTGTAATTAAATTAGGAAATGATAAAGAATTTATTGATACTTTAAATAGTGTGTATAGAATGAATGAAGAGGAATATTATAAATTACAAAGAAATTGTAGAGAATATATAGCAAAAAAAATCGATTATAAGAAAACTTTAGAAAAATACAAAGAGTTGTTTGAGTCATAACTATTTTTTAGATTATATTTAATGTAAGGAGTGATAAAAATCGATATATTGTACTTTGGCAATTTTTGCGATGAAAAATTGCATCTCAAAGACGAAAAAGAGAATAAATCTCCATATAGAATGGCACAATATAATTATGAAAAAGCTTTTTTAGATGAAATGTGCAATATAAATGATGTTGATATTATTTCTTTATATCAGCAAGAAAACTTTCCAAAGAATGAATTATATTTTAATAGGAAAAGCTTTCGAAAAGATAAAATAAAAATAAGTTATATGCCGTATATAAATTTTCCTTTTATTAAGGAAGCCCTATTTTTCATAAATACATGCTTTAAAATTATCAAATGGAATAATAACAGCAAAGATAATGAGAGATGTATTTTTTCAAACATACATTATGCACCTGTATCACTCGCAGTTGTGGTTATGGGAAAACTTTTAAATATTAAGAAGGTAATAACTTTTACAGATTTATCCTTATACACATATTCAAAAGAAAAACAGAAAAACATGGTTTGGTATAAAAAAATGGTGATTAGACCATATATAGCACTAGTGAATAGACTTCAGCAGAGTTACGACTTATATATTTTATTTTCAAAAGAGATGAATAATATAGTTAACCCATTTAATAGACCATTTATTGTAATGGAGGGTATATATAATAAAGATGAGTTAAATTTTGATAAAGTAAAAAGGGAAAAAGCAATAGCTTATGCTGGCAAACTCAATAAAGAGGTTGGAGTAAATAAAATATTAGAAGTATTTAGCAAAATAAAAGACCAAGACTTAGAACTGTGGCTTTTAGGAAGCGGAGATATGGAAAAAGATATTATTCAAGCTTCTAAAAAGGATAAAAGAATTAAATTTTTAGGATTTAAGACCAGAAAAGAAGTATTTGAATATTTAAAAAAAGCTAAAGTTTTAGTAAACCTTAGAAATCCAAAACTTGAATATACAAAATATTCGTTTCCATCAAAAACTTTTGAATATATGGTATCAGGAACTCCTTTTGTTACAACAAAATTAGATGGAATACCAAAAGAATATGAAAGATATATATTTTTTACAGATTATGATAATGAAACTATTATTAAAGAAATAGAGAAAATACTAAAAATGAACGAAGAAGAGATAGAGATAATTGGAAATAATGCAAGAGAGTTTGTAATAAACAATAAGTCGGCAGAAAAGCAAGTGGAAGTAATTAATAAATTTTTAAAAAGTAATATTTAAAATAAATACTTCTTCCCTAAATGTAGTGCAAAAGTAAATTATAAAATTTATAAAGAGGAAACAAGAATGAAAGAAGATATTAACATTCAGAGAATATCACTTGCCTATGGTATACAAATACTAACATTAATTATCATTTCACTAGTTAATCCATTAAATATGTATGCTGTTTCGCCATATACATATTTTTTAATAATAGTATGTACAATATCATTCATAATAGCTTTTAATAAAATATCAAGGTATATAATAAAATCAAAGCAAGATTTTATTGAAATAGAAAATAAAAAGTTAATTTCTTTAGATAAATTTTTGCAATCAAAAATACTCATAATATTAATTATATTAATTTTAATGGCAGTTATTTATTATCTTATAAAATACAATATTATTATAAAGGATCTATCTAAGCTAGAAGTAAGAATGGTTAGATTTAGAGAATTATTTGATAATAGTAAAGAAGCATTATTTTTTAATTATATTATTGCAGGTTCAATGTATATAATATCCATAATTTTTTCTATAATGTTAGTAAATAAAAAAATTAAGAATCCTGTTTTTATATTAATGGCAATTTTAATAGTACTATACTCTTTAATTGGATATAGTAGAATGATTTATTTAAATATTGCAATATACATTTTTATAAATATTTTGTTAAAACCAAATTTAAAAGAATTAATAAATATAAAAAATATTGTTAAAATTGTTTATCTTAGTATTGCTGTAGGAATAATATTATTTGGAATGCTTTATGTTAGAACTTGCAAAAGTAGTGCACCAATAAAATATAACATGAAGAAAACATTAAAAAGTCAAACAGAACAAATTTTAGAATATGCAGTTGGAGGTTTTAGATTATTAGATAATTTTATAGAAAATGGTTTTGAAAACTTTCCCCAAAAATATACTTTTGGACAAGCAACATTTGCTGGAATAGAAGAAATAGTGCTATATCCTATAAAAGGGATAGGAATAAAAATTAATTCTTTCAATAATATTATAGGACAATATACTCAAAAACCTGTTCAAATAGGAGAAAATACTAATTTTAATGCTTTTTATACATGTATAATGAATTTTTATTTGGATTATGGATTATTAGGTGTAATTTTGTTTCCAATACTTCATAGTATTTTAATAATTTTTGCGTTAAACCAATATTATCATAAAAAAGATATATATTCTTTTATGTTATTAAATTTTGTACTATTGAATTTGTTTTTTTCTATTGTAAGATGGAATTATCAATCTGGAACATCAGTGTTTGTGCTAATAGTATTATTAGTGAAAGTATTTTTCACTAATAATATAGTAACTGTAAAAAATAAAATAAAGAAGCAATTTTTGAAATTGTAATAATAAATTACTTACTATACTATAATAATACTGTAATAAAGAATTGAAGGGATAAATAAAATGAGAGTATTATGGATTGTGAATAAAATATTTCCATATCCTGCAAAAGTATTAAGAATAAAAGAAAGTGTATTTGGAGGCTGGCTACAAAGTTTAGCGTATAATTTGGAAGATGAAAAAAATATAGAACTTGGAATTGCTACAGTATATTATGGAAAAGAGATTAAAATTATACAAGATGAAAAAATAAAATATTATTTGCTACCAGGAGCTCCAGCATTGAAATATAATCAAAAGCTGGAGCAATATTGGAAATATGTTCAAAACGATTTTAAAGCAGAAATAGTACATATTCATGGTACAGAATATGCACATGGATTAGCTTTTATGAGAGTTTACCCAAATGTTAAAACAGTTATTTCGATACAAGGATTAGTTTCGGCTTGCGAAAAAGTATATTATGGAAATATTGGAATTAAAGATATTATAAAAAATATAACTATAAGAGATATTATAAAGAAAGATAATATATTTGAACAAAAAAATAAATTTAAGATAAGAGGACAAAACGAAGTTGAAATGTTAAAAAGAGCGAAAGCAGTTATAGGAAGAACTACTTGGGATTTTGCAAATACAAAAGCAATTAATCCAAAATTAAAGTATTACACTGGAAATGAAACAATAAGAGGGCTATTTTATAAAAATAAGTGGAATCCAAATAGTATAGAAAAAGATACAATATTTTGTAGTCAGGCAGGATATCCTATAAAAGGTTTTCATTATTTGCTAGAAGCATTATATATATTAGAAAAGTCAAGACCTAATATAAAATTATATGTTGCGGGAAACAATATTTTAGATAATAAAACAATTAAACAAAAAATAAAAAGAACAGGATACGCTAAATATATTTACTCACTGATAGAAAAATACAATTTACAAAAACAAATAATATTTTTAGGTATGTTAGAAGAAAATGAAATGATAGACAGACTGTTAAAATCAAACGTTTTTGTATTACCTTCTGTAATAGAAAATAGTTCTAATTCATTAGCAGAAGCAATGCTACTTGGGATGCCTTGTGTTGCAACTAATACAGGCGGAACAATGGATATTTTAGAACATAAAAAAGAAGGCTTTTTATATCCATATACAGAGCCAGCAATATGTGCAGAGTATATAAATAAATTTTTGAATGATGAAAAGTTATGCATTGAATATGGTACAAATGCTAGAAATAAAGCTTTAACTAGACATAAACAAGACAAAAATGTGCAAGATATATTGAGTATATATCAGGATATTATGAAGGGATAGTTTTATATGAAGAAAATAGTATTATATAATCCTGCTATTTCATCTCTTAATATAGGTGATGAGATTATAGCTAAAAGCTGTAAACAAAATTTAGATAAAATATTTAATAATGATATGTATATTGAAATATCTACACATTTACCTGTAAATAATAGTTATTTAAAAAGAATAAAAGATGTAAGGCATTCATTTGTTTTAGGAAGTAATTTATTAATGCCAAAACTAGATGCAAGATTTAGACAATGGGATATTAAAATGTGGAATGTAGAGTATATGAAACCAGTAATATTAATGGGGGTAGGTTGGAACAAATATTCTACAAAAACAACAACATATACAAAGAATTTATATAAAAGATTATTATCAGATAAATATTTGCATAGTGTTCGTGACATATATACAGAGCAAAAGCTAAAAGAGATTGGAATTAATAATGTGATTAATACAGGTTGTCCTTCATTTTGGGAGTTAACAAAAGAACATTGTCAAGATATACCAAAAAGCAAAGCAAATAAAGTAGTGTTTACATTAACAGATTATAAAAGAGATTTTGTAAAAGATAAAAAGTT
This sequence comes from uncultured Clostridia bacterium, assembly GCA_944386665.1. GTDB lineage: Bacteria > Bacillota > Clostridia > TANB77 > CAG-508 > CAG-245. Next base: position 7,069 of record CALXBZ010000019.1, on the reverse strand, counting down.
ACTTGAAATTTTAAAAAGAAATTATAAAGAAGTCCTTTTTTGGATTCAAGGAAGTGATGATTATGAATATTTTAAGCAAATTAATACTAACAATAATATACAAATAATACCACCTAAATTAGAAGAGTTTGACAAAATTTTAAAAACAAATGTTGATTATATAGGTACAAGGCTTCATGGTGGAATACGTGCTATTCAACATAAATGCAGGAGTATTATTTTAGCTGTGGATAATAGAGCAACAGAACTTAACAAAAATTATAACATACCAGTTATACAAAGGAATGATATAAATAATTTAGAAAAAGTAATAAACAATGAGCTTGTAACAGATATTTTGCTTCCTAGTGAAAATATTGAAAGATGGAAAAAACAATTTATGCTGAAGGAAGGATAAGAAAAATGCAGGAATACAAAGTAAGAACAGCAATAGCCATGCTTGTTTTTAACAGAGCAGAAAATACTAAAAAGGTATTTGAACAAGTAAAAAAAGTAAAACCAAGTAAATTGTTTATTATTGCAGATGGGCCTCGTAAAAACAAAGAAAGTGATGAGATTAAATGCCAGCAAACAAGAGAAATATTTAATAATATTGATTGGGAGTGCCAAGTATACAAAAATTTTTCTAAAGTTAATATGGGCTGTGCAAAAAGAGGAGAAACAGGCTTTAGTTGGGTGTTTGAAAATGTAGAAGAGTGTATATTCTTAGAAGACGATTGTATACCCAATATAAGCTTTTTTAAATTCTGTGATGAGTTACTAGAAAAATATAGAAATGATACAAGAATTATGCTTATTAGTGGAACAAATCAATTAGGAAAATGGGATAAAAGTAAATATAGTTATCATTTTTCTAAATTTGGTGGAATATGGGGTTGGGCTTCTTGGAAGAGAGCATGGAAATATTACGATTTTGATATTAAGCTATGGGATGATAAAAATGTTAAAAATATATTAAAAGAAAGATTAAATTTTTTTCAATATATTTCAAGAAAAAGCATCTATGATGATATATATAATAAAAATGCCAAATTTAGCTCATGGGCATATCAATGGGGATTTGCAAGAATAATTCAGTCCGGACTTGCTATTTCTCCACAAGTAAATTTAATTACAAATATAGGAGCTGGAAAAGATGCAACAAACACAAAAAAAGCTTCATCAGTTTCAAATCTTAAATCTTATGAAATGAAATTTCCGCTAAGTCATCCACCATATGTAATTGCTGATGAAGAATATGATAAAAAAATGTATAATAAAATTTGCGGCTCAAATTATAGAATATGTAAGAATTTTATTAGTAATAAGGTTCGAAAATTACTACAATAGAAGGGAACCTCGATGGAAGAAACAATAGGATTAAAAAAAGTATTTGGAAATAGCATATGGCAAATTGGAGAAAAAATTATTACAATGCTATTTTCAGTTGTTGTAACATCTATTGTTGCCAGATATTTAGGAGTAGAGCAATATGGATTAGTAAACTATATAATTTCGACTGTAATGCTATTTACATCCTTTTCAACACTGGGAATGGAAAGAATAACAATAAAGGATATTATAGAAAAAAAAGATTCAGAAGAAAAAATTTTAGGTACAAGTCTATATATAAGAATTATTGGTGGAACAATATTATTAATAATATCTCAAATAACAATATATCTACTAAATGAAAATGATATATTAGCACAGATATTAGGTTTTATAGTTGGAACCTCTATGCTATTTAGGTCTTTTGAAGTTATTGAATATTATTTACAATCACAAATGAAACAAAAAACTATTGCAATAATCAGATTTTGTGCAACTATTATCATTACCGTTTTGCGAATACTTGTTGTAGTATATGATTTAGGAATTATAGGATTTACGGCTACATATTTAGTTGAAAGTGTTGTAGTGGCTATATTATTGCAAATTTGGTACAAAAAACATATAAAACATAAGCCAAAATTTAATATAGATTATGCAAAAAGACTTTTAAAAAGATGTTGGTATGTAGCGCTTAGTGGACTTATGGTTACATTATATATGAGAATAGACCAAGTAATGCTCGGAACAATGCTAAATTCTAAAATTGAAAATGGTATATATTCAGCAGCAGTTAGAATTGCAGAAATTTGGTATTTTATACCTACAGCAATAGTAGCAGCCTTTCAGCCAATAATAGTATTAAGCAAGAGGAAAAATAAGGTACAATACGATAAAAATATGCAGAGATTATATGATGTTATTTCTATAGTAGGAATTACTTTTGCAATTGGAATATCAATTTTTGGAGAATTAGCAGTTCAAATTTTGTATGGGGAAAAATATTATGGAGCAATTGATGTACTAAAAATTAGTGTGTGGGCAGGACTTTTTGCCACATTAGGTACTGCAAGATCAGTATGGCTTGTATGCGAAAACTTACAAAAATATACGCTTATATATACCATCACAGGAAGCCTAGTTAATATTTCTTTAAATTACATTTTAATTCCTAGTATAGGAGCAAGAGGAGCTGCTATTGCAACACTTATAGCACAATTTGTTACAAATGTAATTGCATTAATACCATTTAAAAAAACAAGAAAATCTTCATATATGATACTGAAGTCAATATTTTGTAATGAAACGATAATAGACATTTTTAAAAACATTAAGAATATATTTAGAGTAAAGATTTAGAAAGAAGGAAGAAAATGAATATTGTTGTTTCAGGTACTGGATATGTTGGTTTGATTACTGCTGTATGTTTGGCGGAATTAGGCAATAAAGTTACATGTGTAGATATAAACCAAGAAAAAATAAATATGCTAAAAAGTGGCAAAGCACCTATATTAGAAAACGGATTAGAAGAACTTATGAAAAAGAACAAAGAAAAACTAATATATACAAATAATTCAAAGTTAGCATATAAAAATGCAGATATTATATTTATAGGAGTTGGAACACCTGAAAAAAAAGATGGTGGTGCTAATCTAAAATATGTATATGAAGTCTCAAATGATATTGCAGAGAATATAGAAAAAGACACAATTGTTGTTATTAAATCAACCGTTCCCATAGGTACTAATAAAAAAATTGAAAATATTATAAACAAAAACGCTAGAAATAATGTAAAGGTAGAAGTAGTATCAAATCCAGAATTTTTGTCACAGGGAACAGCCATAAAAGATACACTATATGCAAAAAGAATTGTAATTGGAGTTAACTCAAAAAAAGCTGAAAAAGTAATGAAAGAGTTATACAAAGATATGAATATTCCTATAATTATAACAAACAGAGAAAGTGCAGAAATGATAAAATATGCATCTAATAACTTCCTAGCGCTAAAACTTTCATATATTAATGAAATTGCAAATTTATGTGAAAAAGTAGGTGCTAACATAGATGATGTTACAAAAGGAATGGGATTTGACGACAGAATAGGCGATCAATTTATAAAGGCAGGAATCGGGTATGGCGGTTCTTGTTTTCCTAAAGATACTAAAGCTTTAAATTGGTGTGCAAATTTTTACGATTATGACTTAAAAACAATAAAAGCTGCAATAGAAGTAAATTTGAACCAAAAAATAAAGCTTATAAAAAAAGCAAGAAAATATTATGAAAGTTTTGAAAATTGTAATGTTGCAATTCTTGGCCTAACCTTTAAGCCGAATACTGATGATCTACGAGAAGCTCCTTCATTAGATAACATACAGATATTATTAGAAGATGGAGCTAATATAAAAGTTTTTGATCCAGTAGGTGAAAAAGTATATAAAAATATAAATTTTGAAAAAATAACTTATTGTAATTCTATAGAAGATACTTTAAATGGTACTGATATATGTTTTATTTTTACCGAGTGGAACTGTATTAAAAATATGAATATACAATTATTTGAAAGAAATATGAAAAAGCCTATTATTTTAGACGGAAGAAACTGTTTTGACATAGAAAAAATAAAGAAATATAAAGTAATATATGAATCTATAGGAAGAGAGATAGTTAACAATGCTTAATGTATTACTTGGAATTATTAGTACTAAAGTAGTATACGATAATATAAATATAATTTTAGTATTTATATTTTGTCCATTAATAATGTACATAGCATGGAAAAAAAACAAAATTTTAGTAAATAAAAATTTAATAGTGCTTATAGGTTTTTCTATTACATATTATGTGATTTCTATGTCTTATGGAATTGATGTAAGTAAAATTTCAATTGCCTGTGTTCTTTCATACTACATAGGAATGATGATAGTAGAAATAAGCAAAACACCAGAAAAAACAATTATAAAATATACATATTCGATAGCAATAGGATTTTTTATTCATGCAATGGCAAATTACATAATTAATATAGGTACACAAGAAAGAAATACGATAGATATATGGACTAAGGTGGCAAGATCAGCAACATTACAAGCTACTATGCTAACAATGCTAATGGGAAGTAGCTTTTTTTCATTCTTTATTTTAAAAAATAAGTTACATAGATTAATAATTACTATATGCATAATTTTATCTCTATTATATAATTTAGTTTTAGGAACAAGAACATTAATAATAGTATCAGTTGTTTCATTTATATTATCTGAGGTAACTTTTATAGTATTTTACATAAAAAAAGGCGATATTGTTTTAAAAAACGCAAAGATTTTGGTGAAGGCCATAATCATAATCTTAGTGATTTATAGTAGCAATTTTATGGGAATAAGAGAAAAAATAGAAGATACAAAGCTCTTAAGGAGAATAAATAAACCATACAGTACACAAGAAGCAGATAGCAATAGAGTTGAGACAATGATTTTAGCTTTTAATAATATTTTTGATTATCCCATGGGAGGAAACAAAGGAAAAGTTGGAGATTTAAAATATATACATAATATGTGGCTAGATGTCGCAAATCAAGCTGGAATTATACCGTTTACTTTATTGATATTATTTACTATTATAAGTTTATTTAATCTTATAAAAATATTAAAAAGCCAAGAATTTTCTGCAGAGTTTAAAATATTTTTAGTAGGAATATATAGTGCTGTATTATTAAATATGGCAGTCGAACCAATTATACAAGGAGAACCACTATTTTTTATAATGTTTTGTAATATAGTGGGAATGGTAGAAAGTCGAAAAGTGTAAATATGCTTTACGGCTTTTATTTAACTTGTTTATAAAAATTTAAAATGAACACATCAATATAAAATGGTTAATAAAAAATAAACTTTAAAAAATGTAGAAAAAAATAAAAAAATATGATATGTTAGATACTGTTAAAACAATTTGGACGAGCAAAAGTGTTCAAAAAATACTTAGTAATTTGCAAAGGGGATAATAAATGGGAAAAAACATTCTTGAAATTCAAAATTTAACAAAGTATTATGGTAAAATAAAAGGAGTAGAGAACTTATCTCTAAAATTAGAAGAGGGAGAAATATTTGGTTTTATAGGACCTAATGGAGCAGGAAAATCTACAACTATTCGTTCTATTATGAATCTAATAAACAAAACAAGTGGAAAAGTTTTAATAGGAAATGAAGAATTTAATAAAGATAATATAGAATTAAAAGAAAAGATAGGGTATCTACCAAGTGAAATTTATTTATACGATGATTTAACAGTAAAAGAAATGCTAGATTATCATGAAAGTTTTTATAAAAAAAACATTCATAATAGAAGAATAGAATTAGTAAAAAGACTTGAATTAGACGAAAAAAAGAAAATAGAAGATCTATCACTAGGTAATTTAAAAAAATTAGGAATTATTTTAGCTTTTATGCATGAACCAAAATTATTAATATTAGATGAGCCAACAAGTGGACTTGATCCTATTATGCAGAATGTATTTTATGACTTATTAAAAGAAGAAAAAGAAAAAGGAAATACAGTATTTTATTCAACTCACATTTTAAATGAAGTATCTAAAATATGTGATAGAGTAGGAATCATAAAAGAAGGTAAGCTAATAAAAGTTGAAAGAATCGAAGACTTATTTAAAAAAAGTCTAACAATTGTTACAATAACATCTGAACAATTAAAAGAAATTAAAGAAGATTTAAAAGTAAATGTTATTCTAGAAGAAGGAAATACCATTAAGTTTGGAAACAATTTACTACCTGATGAACTAATAAAAAAAGTTTCAAAATATAGAATAGACAAAATCTTAATTGAAGAAGCAACAATTGAAGATATGTTTTTACATTACTATCAATAAGGAGGAAAAGTATGTTTAAAAGAGAAATAAAAATAAATTTAAAAAGTTTCATAATTTGGACAGCCATTCTAATAGGATTATTATTGGTAGTATTTTTAGTTTATCCATCTATCATAAATAGTGAAAACATGGAAATGATGGATGAAATGATGAAGATGTTTCCAAAAGAAATGTTAAAAGCATTTAATATGGATATTTCGAGCATAGATTCAGCATTTGGATGGCTTAAAACAGAAGGCTTTATATTTATACTTTTAATAACAGGAATTTATAGTGCAATTTTAGGTTCAAACATTTTATTAAAAGAAGAAAGTGACAAAACGATAGAATACTTAAATAGTGTACCAGTAACGAGAAAAAACATAGCAATAAGTAAAATATTATGTGGTTTTTTATATATCACTTTAATGATAATAATAATTGGAATATTTAATTTTATAGGATTAAGTTTAAGTGGAAGTTTTGATAAAAAATTATATATATTATTAAGTATAACACCATTATTTTCGTCAATAGTAATATTTTCTGTGTGTTTGTTTTTATCGACATTTACACATAAAACAAAGAAAATGTTCGGAATTAGCTTAGGAATTGTATTTGCAAGTTATTTCTTAAATATTATAGCAGAAATGGGAGAGAGTACAGAATTCTTAAAATATATATCAATATTTACTTTATCAGATATACGTAATGTAATTATGAATGTATCTATTAATCCATTAATGGTTCTATTAGCAATAATAATCACATTTATATTTGTAACTCTAACTATAATTCATTATGAGAAAAAAGAGCTAGTATAAATATAGTAATTTATATAAAAGATTGGAGTAAAACTATGAAGCAAATATTTGAAAAAAACGAAACTTTATTTTGCATATT
>CALXBZ010000018.1 GCA_944386665.1 uncultured Clostridia bacterium | reverse complement strand
TAAATGTAATTAAAGTAGCATAAAGTGCATAGAATTACCTATATTTGCCAATAATAATATAGGTGATTTTTATGAGTGATAAAAAAAGTATAAAAAATGTTGAAAAGTTATTTGACAATAAGCAACATAGAATCAATAAAATAATAAAAGAATATTTATTAATAACTTTGGGTTGTATTAGTATGGCAATGGGAGTTGCTTGGTTTTTGCTTCCAAATGAAATTTCCACAGGTGGATTTTCAGGAATTGCAACAATAGTATATTACCTTTTTGAATTTCCATTAGGAACCACGATACTAATTCTAAACATACCTTTATTATTAATTGCATATTTTAGAATAAGCAAGCAATTATTTTTTAGGTCAATATATGGAACAGTAGTTTTTTCAGCTTTGATAGACATATTTGATCAAATTGTACCATTAACCTACGATAGATTTCTTGGTTGCATCTATGGAGGTGTTCTAATGGGAATTGGAACAGCAATAATACTAAAATTTAGAGCTTCAACAGGAGGTTCTGATTTGCTATCCTATGTAATAAGGTCGTATAAGCCACAATATAGGAGCAGTAATTTAATTTTAATAACTGATACAATAATAATTACAATAAATGTATTTTTCTTTAAAGCTATTGAAGTAGGATTATATTCTGCAATAGCTATTTTTTTAATGGGAAAAATGATAGATTTAATATTTGAAGGAGTAAATTTCACAAAAGTAGTTTTAATAATATCTCCAAAATATAAAGAGATTGCTGAAAAAATAGGAAAAGATGTAAATAGAGGAAGTACAGGAGTATATGCAAAAGGAATGTATACAAACGAAGAAAAGATGATGCTTTTATGTGTAGGTTCTCGAACTGAATCTTATGAAATAGAGCAAATCGCCAAGAATGTTGATAGAACATCTTTTATAATAATATTGAACGCAAGAGAAGTGCTAGGAAAAGGATTTAAATAAATCTATAAGTATTTTATAGTAAAAAACTATGATGGCTTTTGAGAAAGAGAGAGATTAAATATGGATAACGTAAAAACTGTGTATGTTAAAGTATTGGAAGGTAGCAGAGGAATTTTACAATTCTATGACAAGGATAATAAAATACATGAAACAGAAGCTTTTATTGGAATAAATGGAGTTACTAAAGAAAAAGTAGAAGGGGATGGAAAAACACCAATAGGTACATTTGAATTAGGAATAACTTTTGGAACCCATAAGTTTTTAAATAGTATAAACAGAAAATATATACAAATAAATAATAACTTATATTGGGTAGATGATATAAAATCAAAATATTATAATCAACTAGTAGATATAACAAAAGTAAATAAAGATTGGAATAGTGCAGAACATCTCATAGAATATTCAAGAGAGTATGAATATGCAGTAGAAATTAAAGTAAATCCAGAAAATGTGCCAGGAAAAGGTAGTGCAATATTTATGCATTGTTCAGTTGGAAAACCAACAGCAGGTTGTGTAGCAATAGATAGGGAAAAACTATTGGAACTATTGAAATGTGTACAAGAAAATGGTTTAATATGTATAGAAAAATTTGAAAAATAATTATGCTTTGATGTATTAAACTTTGCCTAGTCAAAATAAGAATATATTGTAGATTAACAGAAGAATCTGGAAGGGATGAACTAAAAAATGGAGCAAAAATATGTAATTAATAATTGTAAATCTTTCAAAGTAAAAGATGTATTTGATTGTGGACAATGCTTTAGATGGAATGAACAAGAAGATGGAAGTTACACAGGAATATTTGGTAATAATGTATTAAACGTAAAACAAGAACTTGTTTGCGACGAATATAAGATAACAATTTCAGGAGTATGCGATGGAGATATAGAAGAAATAAGTAGAAAATATTTTGACTTAGATAGAAATTATGAAACAATAAAAGACTCCTTATCAAAAATTGATGAATATCTAGCAGAGAGCATAAAGTACGGAGAAGGTATACGAATATTAAATCAAGACTTATGGGAAATGATAATTTCTTTTATTGTATCAGCAAATAATAATATTCCTAGAATAAAAGGAATAATAAACAGAATGTCACAAAAATACGGAAAAAAAGTGGAATTTAGAGGAAAATATTACTATACCTTTCCAACAGTAGACGAACTATCTATTGCAAGTAAGGAAGAATTAAGAGAGCTGGGGCTGGGATTCAGAGACAAATATATATATGAAACCACTAAAAAAATAAAAAGTGGAGAAGTAAGCTTAGAAAAAATGAAAAATGAGAATAATACTATAAAGATTAGAGATGAATTATTAACTTTATCAGGAGTAGGCCCTAAAGTAGCTGATTGTATATTGTTATTTTCAACATTAAAGAGATTTGATGTATTTCCAATAGATGTGTGGGTTAGAAGAGTAATGAATGATTTATACATACATAATCCTAAAGAAAACAAAGTGAATAAAAAGGAAATAGAACAACTAGCAAAGGCTAAATTTGGAGATTTAGAAGGAATTGCACAGCAATACTTATTTTATTGGAAAAGACAAAATAATTAGCGATTAAAATTATGAAAAAAATTACAAAAAATAAGGAAAAAGAAATCTTGTAAAGAAAGGAATAATATGAGTTTACAGATAATTTATGGAAGAAGCGGAACAGGTAAGACAAGTTATATATTTGAAGAAATTAGTAAAAATATAGATAATGGCAGAAAAAAATATATAATAACCCCAGAACAGTTTTCTTTCACAGCAGAAAAAGAGCTATTAAGGTCTATAGGTAAATATAAAAATGAAACTGCTGTAATTAATGCAGAGGTGTTAACTTTTGCTAGAATGGCACACAGGGTATCTAACGAAATTGGAGGAAGCAATAAAACAATTCTTTCTAATTGTGGAAAGTCTATGATTCTTTACAGTATTTTAGCAAATAAAAAGAATAATTTAAAATTCTTAGGAAAATCAGAGAGCAATATAGATATGGTTATGACTCAGATTACAGAATTAAAAAAACATGGAGTTACACTCGAAAATTTACTAAATTTAAAAGAGCAAATAGGGGAAAACAATAAATATTTAGAAACCAAATTAAATGACATATATACCGTATATAGCAAATTTCAAGAAAAAATAACATCTAACTATATAGATGAAAATGATTCTTTAACAATATTGGAACAACAACTAGATAAGACAGATATGTTTAAAAACACGGAGATTTATATTGATGAATTTGTAGGCTTTACAAAACAGGAATATGAAATAATAGCAAAACTTTTAACATCTGCTAGCAAAGTAACAATAACATTTACTAGTGATGGAATGTATAAAACTGTTGAGGCAAGCAATGATATTTTCTATACAAATAAAGAAACAATAGAAAAGATATTAAAAATTGCTAAAGATAATAAAATAACAATAGAAGAGCCAATATATTTAGATAAGATTAAGAGATTTAAAGCAGAAGAATTAAATCATATAGAAAAAAATTTATATAATTTTCCATATCAAAAATATGATAAAAAAATAGAAAATATAAATTTATTTTTGGCGAATAACCAATATTCAGAAATAGAAGAAGTTGCAAGAAAAATTGTTAAGCTTGTTAGAAGTGGAAAATATAGATACAGAGATATAGCTGTAATTACAAAAAATATAGATACATATTCAAATTTGTGTAAAGCTATTTTTAAAGAATATAATATTCCAGTTTATATAGACGAAAAAAGAGATTTAAGCCAAAATATTTTAGTAAAATATCTTATTTCTATATTAGATATTTTTGCAAGAAATTGGACATATGACAGTGTATTTAACTATGTCAAATGCGGATTTTTAGATATTACGAATGAAGATGTTTACTTGTTAGAAAATTATGCTTTAAAATGGGAAATTAAAGGTAATAAATGGTATAAAGAAGATTGGAATTTTCACGATGAAGAAGAAATTGGAGAATTAGAGATAAATCACATAAATGAAATAAGAAGAAAAATAATTGAACCACTTATGAAATTAAAATACGATTTATCTGGGAATAAAACTGCAAGACAAATATCAGAAAGCATATACAATTTTTTTATAGAAAATAATATAGATAAAAAATTAGAAGATAAAATAAAAAAATTAAATGAAGCTCAAAAGATAAATATTGCTACAGAGTATGAAACAAGTTGGAAAATTGTAATTCAAGTATTAGATGAAATAGTCCTTGTGTTTGGAGATGAAAGAATCACTTTCGATAATTATATGCAAATACTAAAAACTGGACTAGGAAAAAGTAAATTAGGAACTATTCCTATGGCTCAAGATGAAGTAACCGTAGGTGATGTAGATAGATCAAGGAGCCATAAGATTAAAGCTGTTTTTATAATAGGTTTAAATGATGGAATGTTTCCTTCAGTAAATAAGGCAGAGGGATTTCTAAATGATGATGATAGAGAGATGATAAAGCATAATGGTGTAGAACTTGCAAAAGGCACAATAGATAGAATATATGAGGACAATTTTAATATATATAAAGCATTTACGACTGCTGAAGATAGAATAGAACTATCATATTCTTCATCAGATATGGAAGGAAAGTCATTAAGACCATCAGTTCTAGTTTCAAGAATAAAGAAAATATTTAACGGTATAAAAGAAGATAGCGATATAATAAATAAAAAATCGGAAATATCTACAAAAGAGAATACATTTAAAGAACTTTTAATTAAGTTAAGAGACTTTAGAGATGGCGAACAAATAGAGCCAATGTGGTTCAATATATATAATATTTATAACGAAAGCCTAGAGTGGCATGATAAACTTGCAACTGCAATAAAAGGATTAAACTATAATAATGTGCCAGAGAAAATTACAAAAGGAAATGTTGATAAAATGTATGGTGACACCTTAAAAACAAGCGTATCAAAGTTAGAACAATACAGTGGCTGTCCATTTTCCTATTATTTAAAATATGGATTAAAACTAAAGGAAAAAGAAACTCTTAAAGTCGAATCAATAGATACAGGAACATTTATGCATGATGTAATAGACAGTTTTTTTGAAATAATAGAAGATAGACAAATTAGCCTAAAGAAAATTACAGACGAAGAACAAGAAAAAATAGTATCTGAAATTGTAACAGACAAACTAAAATTAAATAAAAATTATATTTTTGAGACAACAGCAAAATATAAAATATTGGCACAAAGACTTAAGAAAGTTGTAACAATCTCTATAAAATATATAGTTCAAAGCATAAAGCAGAGTGAATTTGATGTTTTTGGGCACGAAATTGAATTTGGAGGGAAAGGAAAATATAATTCAATAACTGTAACAACAGATGAAGGAAAAACAGTAGAGATAATTGGAAAAATAGATAGAGTGGATATACTAAAAAATCCAGACGGAACTTATGTTAGAATAATAGACTACAAATCATCAGTCAAGAATATAGAGTTAAATCAAGTAATGGCTGGCTTACAATTACAACTTTTAACATATTTAAATGAAACTTGTAAAGTAGAAGATTTTATTCCTGCTGGCATACTATATTTTAACTTGAGTAATCCAACAATTGGTTCTGAAAAAAACATGTCAGATGAAGAAATAGAAGATAAAATAAGACAAGAATTTAAAATGAAAGGTCTAATCTTAGCTGATGTAAATATAATAAAGAAAATGGATATTAATATAGAACATGAACCTAAAGGAATAAGTAAAATAATACCGGCAACAATAAAAAAAGATGGAGAGCTAAGTGGAAAAGGAACAAGTGCTATTACAAAAGAGCAGTTTGAATACTTACAGAGATATACAGAAAAAATAATAAAACAAATATCGGAAGAAATACTTGGGGGAAACATTGAAGTAAAACCATATTACAACCCTGCAAACAAAAGGACACCATGTGAATTCTGTAAGTATAAATCAATATGTAGATTTGATGAAGAAAGCAAAGATAATAATTATAACTATATAAGCAATTTGAGTAAAGAAGCGTTACTAGATAAAATAAAAACAAGTAATAAAAATACAAGATGAGATTAAAGGATATTACTTATACTTTGAAAGAGAGAAAGGATATATATGGATTTATCAAATAAGAATATTATACATGTAAAAAAAGATGAAATTGAATACTTACAATTTAAAAGATTGTTAGAGTTTGAAAATTTGGAACATTGTTACACATTAAGTGCAAATAATGTGGATTTTGTTAGAGAAAATAACAAAAATTTAAACTCTAGTTATGAAAAAATTTGTAAGGCTTTGAATATAGAAAGAAAAAATATAGTAAGGCCAATGCAAAGTCACACAGATTGTATAAAAAATGTAGAAGAAAAACTTGAAAAAGCAGAAAACTACATAGATGTAGATGGATTACTTACTAATAAAAATAATATAAATTTAATGCTTACTTTTGCAGATTGTACGCCTATTTTTTTATATGACCCAGCAAACAAAATAATAGGGAATATTCATTCTGGTTGGAAGGGAACAGCTCAAAAAATAGGACAAAAGGCAGTATATAAAATGATAAAAGACTACAATTCTAAAGCAGAAAATATAATAGCGTGTATTGGCCCATGTATTGGGAAATGTCATTTCGAAGTTGAAGAAGATGTAAAAGGAATCTTTGAAAAAACATTTAGCTATTTAAGAAGGAATAATGATATAATAGAGAAAAATGAAATTATAGATGGAAAACAAAAATATCATATAGATACAACACTAATAAATAGGCTTATGTTAGAAGAAGTAGGAATAAGGTCAGACAATATTATTGAAAGTAATATTTGCACAGTATGCAATTCTAAATATATGCACTCATATAGAGCAATGGGAAATAAATCAGGAAGAAATGTCTCAATAATTGCTTTAAAATAGTTACTATGATTTACTATTTTAAAAAATTAATGAAGAACACAAATAAATGAGGAACTTTTAAATTAAAACAAGACAAAAGGAGAAAATATGGTACCAAGTAAATTGCAAAAAGGTGATATAATAGGAGTTATTGCACCATCAAATTATATTAAAGAAGACGATTTAGAGTATATAAATGCATCCATAGCACTTATGGAAGCCTCTGGGTTTAAAGTTAAATTTGGAAAATACGTTTTTGAGAATACTTTAAAATATGGAACTTTACCACAAAAAAGGGCAAAAGATATAAATGCTATGTTTGCTGATAAAGAAGTAAAAGCTATAATGTGCGTAAAGGGTGGAGAAGACTCAAATTCTACATTTGATTATATTGACTTTGATTTAATAAAAGCTAACCCAAAGATTATATGTGGATTTAGCGACAATACAAGTATACTAAATGTTATTCATGAAAAAACTGATTTAGTTACTTTTCATGGGCCAACTTTTAAATCATTAACATCTTGGGAAACAGGTTATGCATATCAACAATTTATAAAAATGTTTGTTGATGGAAAAATGGAACTTGGAGAAATAGATGATAAATATGTAACTATACAAGAAGGACAAGCAGAAGGAGAGTTAGTAGGAGGAAATTTATCTTTATTCTCAAAATTAGTTAGTGGTAAGTATGAAGTAGACGTACAAAATAAAATCTTATTTTTAGAAGAACTTGGATATGAGTCGTCGCCAGAATTGGTAAATAGTAATGTTTATTATTTAAAACAAAATGGAGTATTTGATAAAATTGCAGGGCTTTGGATTGGAAATTATGAACATCCTTCTAAAATATCGTTAGAAGAGATTATAAAAAATTCGCTAGAAGAGGAAATCAAATGTCCAATAATAAAATCAAATAATTTTGGGCACATAGATAAAAAAATAATAATACCAATAGGAAAGAAAGCAAGGATAAATACACAAGAAGATATAAAAATTAAGTTGATATAATTTTAAATTATAGTTAAATACTAAAAAATTAAGGAAATCGGTGAAAAAATGTATAATAACTGGGAAGAATTGGAAAATGCAATTAAAGGGTGTAAAAAATGTAAACTTGGCACAAATAGAACTAATATAGTATTTGGAACAGGTAACAAACAAGCAGATGTAATGTTTATAGGAGAAGGTCCAGGTGCAGACGAGGATATACAAGGACAGCCTTTTGTAGGAAAGGCTGGGCAACTTATGGATAAAGCCTTTCAAGCTCTAAGTATAAACAGAAATAATGTGTATATTGCAAATATTGTTAAATGTAGACCACCTCAAAATAGAGTTCCAGAAGAGGATGAAGCACAAACTTGTTTAAATTATTTGAGAAATCAAGTTATCCTAGTAAAACCTAAAATAATAGTTTTATTAGGAAGTACGGCATTAAAAAATATTCTAGGAGATGAATATGGAATAACTGCTTCAAGAGGAAAGTGGATAGAAAAAAAAGAGATTTTATATATGCCAACATGGCATCCAGCTGCTCTTCTTAGAGATGAAACAAAGAAAATAGATTTTTGGCAAGATTTAAAACAGATGAGAGAAAGAGCGAATAAAATAAATTTAAAATATTAATATGTAAGTTGATTACGAAAGATTTGAAAATTATGTAAATTTTGACAAATTTAAAATATATTAGTATAATATATTTATGACCGCCTATATGGTGAGGCTTAAGGAGGTTAGCTATCGTGAAGAAAAGAAATGAGGATAAAAATCCTCATTCTCGGATTGTCCAGGAAAAACCGAATACCTTTTTTGATAAGGAGACGGACAAGAAGAGAACTAAGGCTCGAGAAACTGTCTTAAAAATGCTCCAAAAGGCATACCGCAAAGCCCAGAAAAAGGGCAGAAGTGATTGCATAGTAGTGGAAGTTCCATACATGCTTTTTATCCAGTGCAATAGAGGCATTGACATCTATGATGAAGGATTTGGAAAAGAGCTAAGGCAACTCGGATGGATTGCGGAGTATGTTCCAAAGAGTATCAACGGCAAAGAAGCCCATTATCGTATTTCCAAAAATAGCAACTAATCTCACTAAACACATCCTAAAATAGGAGCAAAAAGCAAAATATCTAGCTTGATAAGAGTTGGATATTTTGCTTTTAAAATTTATCATATTCAAGTTTTAATAGTATTTGGAACAGTATAAATGTTTTTAATTAAGCCGAATACTTAGTTCAATTATTGACATTTATACTAAGAAAATATAAACTATTATAAAATTTAACTTAAAGAAGGATAAAATAAAATGAATGAAGAAAAAATAAGAAAATATTGTTTGAATTGTAAGAATAAGCCTTGTAGTAATAATGGATGTCCTTTAAACAACAATATTCCAAAAATTATTCATGAAGAAGATTTAAAAAAGGCATATGAAATATTGTGCGAAACAACCGTACTTCCAGCAGTATGCGGAAGAATATGCCCTCATGAAAAACAATGTCAAGGAAATTGCATAAGGGGTATAAAAGGAGAACCAGTATCAATAGGACAAATGGAAGCTTTTATAGGAGATACAAGTATAGAAAGAGGATATAAAATACCATTAGAAATTGAAGAGAACCTAAAAGATAAAAAAGTTGCTGTAATAGGAGGGGGACCAGCTGGATTAACGTGTGCTGCTTTTCTAGCTAAAAGGGGAGTAAATGTAACAATATATGAAAAACATGCTCAGCTAGGAGGATTGCTTTCTCATGGAATACCGGATTTTAGATTACCTAAAGAGATAGTTTCAAAAACAATACAAAAGATATTAGATTTAGGCATAAAAGTTGAGTTAAATAAAGAACTTGGTAAAGACGTAAATTTGAATGAATTAGCAGTTAATAATGATGCTGTGTTTGTCGCTATAGGAGCTAATATACCTGCTGGAATGAACATAGAGGGAGAACACTTAAATGGAGTATATGGAGGAAATTACTTATTAGAATATAATAAACATCCTAATTATAAGAACAAAAAGGTTGCTATAAGTGGCGGAGGAAATGTCGCTATGGATTCAGCAAGAACAATAAAAAGATTAGGTGCTGAAAAAGTTGTAATTATATATAGAAGAGCTGAAGAACAGATGCCTGCAGAAAGAAAAGAGATACAAGATGCAAAAAATGAAGGAATAGAATTCTTATTTCAAACAAACATATCTAGAATAATTGGAAAAGATAATGTAGAAAAAATAGAATGTATTAAAACAAAGTTAGTACAAAAAGAAGGGGAAACAAGGTTGGTTCCAGTTGAAATAGAAAATAGCAATTTTAATATGGATATGGACTATGTGGTAATGGCCACAGGCTCAAAACCAGATGAAAACGTTATAAAAGACTTTGAAAAGAATAAATGGGGATATGTTTGTATAAATGAAAATATGGAAACATCTATACCAAAAGTATTTGCAGGAGGAGATATAGCAGGAGAAAAATCAACAGTGGCATGGGCTGCAAAGTCTGGAAGAAAAGCAGCTAATAAAATAATAGAATTTCTACAAAAATAAAAAATTAAAGTGAATTATTTTAATTCACTTTAATTTTTATTTTTCTATATTTTGACTTTCTGTTTTTTTCTTCCATAATAATTTTTTTATATAATCTATAAATTTAGAGAATTTATTATCCTTTTTTGTAATTAAATAGGTATTATCACTATTAAAATTTCCAGATAATAGATCAAACATGTTATCCAAATTTTCCATCATACTTATATAGTAATCATTAAAGAAAGAATAATTTGGTCCTGTTCCAATTAAATCTTGAAAACTATATAACTTTTTTCTAAATCTATCTATGTCAGATGAATTTAGTAATGTTTTAAAAACGTTTGTAAAGTATGTTTTTATTATTAGCTCTTGTGCTGAAAAATAAGAATTTCGTAACTGCTTTTTCAAATCTTCAATTTTAGCATATGTAGATTGGATCTTTGAAACTGATAAATCAGTATTTTGTATTTTATTATTTAAAACTATAATTTTTTCTTCTGAATCTAGTATTTTATCAAATAAATTAGACAATTGATAATATACATTTTCACCGCATAATGAGGCAAATTTATTCTTAAAATGATCATTACTATTAAAAGTACTGTCAAATAAAACTTCTTCTCCAGTTATGTATGCCATTTGGTATATTAAATTACATAGCAAGGGATAACAATTAGGACTTATCGTAGAAAAAGTTATATCGTAATATGTTACGGTTTTAAAAGTAGCCCCGATAATATTTGATGCTAGTAATTGAACGGCAGCCTCATTTATGGCCATTCCATTGACTTTAGAACCTTTAAAAGTACACAATCCTAATTTCGTAAGATTTCCTTTAGTGTCTTTTACTTCTTGTAAATTATGAATAAGCTCATGTACTGCAAATTTTTCTAAATCGGATAATCCCATTCCATCCCTAAAATAAATAGCGGAATTTTTATAAAAGTAACTTGCTTCAGACATTCCGAAAGGAATATCTGCTATATACATTTGAAGATTAGAAAAACGATTATATAAACTATCAAAAGTAAAGCCAAGGTTAGGAAAAGCTTCTACAATTTTTTCACTAACATTTTTGGCTATAGCATTAATGCTTAGACTATCAAGTGGTTCTATAACTGTTATTCCATCTTTCTTTAAATCTGATTCTATACTCATGCACAATTTCTCCTTAGTATAAGTAAATACATTATACTACACAACAATATAGAATGTCTAATAAAAATAGATAAAAAAATATTACAATTTTATTACAATACTACTAAACACAGGTTAAGAATACAAGTAACAGTATATGTTAAAAAACTATTGAAATTTAAAATACAGTATAGTAAACTATTTGGGAGAAAGGAGGAGAGAGAAAATGGAAGAAAATATAGAGAAAGTTAATATTCAAAAAGAAGATAATAAAAAACAAAAAACAAGAAATAGAACAGTAAAAACTATATTATCTTTATTGATAATGTTGGTTATAGCATTAATAGGATTTATAATTTATGAAGTTGCAACTAGAAACAATACATATTATATTGGAGAGAAAAACTTACAAATTCCAATATTCGTATATCACGATATAGTAGAAGATGAGTCACAAATAGAGTATGACTATATGCAAACTACAGTTAGTACTTTTGAAAAGCAGATTACAGGATTAATGAAATTAGGGTATAAACCGATTAGTTATGAAGACCTTATAGAGTATAAAAATGGGAAGAAAGCAATACCTAAATGGAGTTTTCTAATAACTTTTGATGATGGATATAAAGGAGTATACAAATATGCTTATGAAATAGCTAAAAAATATAATATTCCGATGACCTCTTTTGAAATAACGGATACTATTGGAACAGAAGGTTATTATACTTGGGAAGAAGCAAGAGAAATGTATAACAGTGGGCTTATGTCTATATATCTACACGGATACACTCATACAGAATATGACAAAAAAAGTTCACAAGAATTATTAGCAGATACCAATATGGCATATGAAAACTTACAAAAAGAATTAGGAGATCAAAATGTCTTAAAGGTATTTACATATCCATATGGATTGTCTACAGAAGAAGGAAGAAGAACTTTAAAAGATGCAGGCTATGTTCAAAACTTGACAGATAATAAAATAAATACTAGTAATAAACTAGATTTATCTGGATTACATAGAACATATCCATTAAATGATTCTGTATTTAAAATTTTGTTAAAAATACAATATAGAGCAATAAGATATTAAAATATGTCCGTTTGAGGAGAAAACTCAAACGGACATATTATGTATTAATTTAAATGCATTTTATTAAGAATACTTGCTACTACATGAACTATTTTTGCAGAATTTTTTTGAGCAATATTTTTTCCAAAGGCTTTACCAGTAACTGTTAAAGATGCAACAATAGCACTTATTATAAATTGCAAATTAAATGATAAATTAAAGGCATCTGTTATCTTTATTGCAATAAGAGCACTAATAGAACCACTTAAAACTCCGCATATATCACCAACAATATCGGCGCAGAAATTTGCAACTTTTGCAGAATTTCTTATTAATTTTACAGATGTTTTAGAGCCAGCGATTCTTTTAGAAGCTTTTGCGTGAAACTCATCTTCATCTGCAACAGTAACTGCGACACCAACTATATCGAAAAATATACCAACTAGTATTACTAAAAATAATATTAAAATTGCTGAAAATATTGATAAGTTACTAATTGAATTTGTAGATAAAAAGGAAAATACGATCGATAAAACAAAAGTAATAATAAAAACAGATATGAGCCATTTGACATTTGAATTATTACTCTTTTTACTATTTTTTGAACCTTTAACGTTCGAATTAGATTGAGATTTTTTATTATTTTTCAGGTTTCCGGTCGATGATTCACTTGAATTATTCATTTAATATAAAAATTCTCCTTAAATCAAATATTTCGATAGTGTTTATACACTATCGATGCAACTTTTAAAAAGTTAAGATGGTAAAACTATAAGTAAATTTTACGGTTTGAGGTCTAGCCTAATTTCTCTATCTGCTACTTAACATTACTATTAAGCAGTTTCCTTTTCAAGCAGATATTCTACTTGCGTAGAATGCCAGATTGCCACTTAAATCCGTACCTTAATCCCTATAATTCTATGCTTCTAATGAAACAAACATTCTAGAAGTTTTCCTTAAAATACTTTTCTAAGATTAGTCCCTTTTGCAGTAGAAATTTCATATAAAAAATAAATATAATCCCAATACTACCACTCAAGACAGGCTACACTATGTATTAATATTAAAACACATAGGTTATACTTAAAATGTAATTTATTTAAGCCTCCGCGATAATAGGGAACGACATGTATGCCATTACATATTTCCCTAAAATCTTACTCCCTGAAAACACACAAAACTGGCATTTCGCGCATTAACAAGGAACTTCAACGATGTGCCCTTTAGTGGATTTTTAGCCCCACCCTCATAATAGAAAGCATTACTAGAATAATGCACCATCAATTAGAATTATAACATGAAATTTAAGAAAAAGCAAGTTTTAGTTAATCAAAAATTTTGGAATATTATTACAACAAGTTATTTATTGTAAAAACGAAAAGTTGTAAAAAAGTAAATCAGGGCTAAACTAGCCCTGATTTACTATGCGTGTATTTTACTGTAAATAATCGTTTTTCTCCATCAATTTCTGAATTTGTTCGCATGCCTCTTCGCCGTTTTTTATGCCATGAATATAAATTGCGTTTTTATGCCCTGCAGCAGAAATCTTAATTGTTGCTGTGCCACATGATTTTTGCAAAAAATCGTATTCACACGTGCACACACTGATTTTGTCAATTGCAACAACCGTAGTACGCCTTGAAATTCTTCCAGTGGTATATTTAATTACATTATCGCCAATAGTTAAATGACTTCCTTTTCTCTTCCAAATGTCTCCAACAGATAAGCCCAGAAGATAAACGCATAGATACCACAAAATAAGAAGTGGAATAGCGATTGCGCAGAAGTACGCAGTGCTAAGATTGGCGTCAATGACGCGCCGGGTCAGAAAATAGGTTAAAAATACTAATGTGCAATTAAATGCTGTTAAAATGATATCCCGATTTGCGTTGTAATAATAGTTTTTGATGATTTTAGGTGTCATATAAAATTCCTCCCAAGTATTTTGAGAACACGCATAAATAACATGTCCATAAATAAATTATACCATATTTTACATAAGAAAGCAATTTTTAAGGAAAGGGCTTGTTTATCTAAGAAATAAATTATATAATAGTAAAAGTTAAAATAGCTTTTGATTTAGGACAATCTAAATTTTTACTATAAATGCCTTTGAATGAGGCAAGAAAGGAATGAATTTTACAATGAAGGTTAGTAAAGAAGAATTGCTACATATTGCAAATCTTGCAGATTTAAATTTAAAAGAAGATGAAATTGACAACTATTTATCTAATTTGCAAGATATATTGAACTTTGCAGAAGTTGTTAACAAAGTGCCAACAGAAGGTTTAGGAGAAACGATTGGTACTAACCCAAATTACAATGTTTTTAGAAAAGACGAAGTAATACCATTTGACGATAATGAAGCACTCTTAAAAAATGCACCAGAAAAAGAAAGAGGAATGTTTAAAATACCAAAAGTAATACAGTAAGAAAAAGGAGAAAATGAAATAACTATGGGAAAACTATTTGTAATAGATGGAACTGATGGAAGTGGAAAACAAACTCAATTAGAAAATTTAAAAATAAGACTAAGCCAAGAAGGTATAGATTACAGAACAGTTAATTTTCCTAATTATGATAGCCCATCATCATCATTAGTAAAAATGTATTTAGGTGGAGAATTTGGAACAGATGCAAAAATAATTAGTCCATATATAGCGTCAACATTTTATGCAGCTGATAGATATGCCACATTTAAAAAGGAATACGAAGAGTATTATAATAATGGAGGGTTGATATTAGCAGATAGATATACTACTGCAAATATGGTACACCAAGCTGGGAAAATACAAGATAAAGTAGAAAGAAAAAAATTTTTAGACTGGCTATGGAACTTTGAATTTAATCTATACGGACTTCCTATCCCAACAGAAGTATTTTTCCTAAATATGCCACCGGAATACTCTGCTAAACTCATGAAAGACAGAGAAAATAAAATAACGCATGATTCAAAAAAAGATATACATGAGAGAGATGCAGAACACTTAAAAGCAGCATATAATGCAGCTTGTGATTTAGTTAAAGAATATAATTGGTATGAAGTAAAATGTGTTAATAATGGTAAAATTAGAACAATTCAAGATATAAATGACGAAATATTTACAGAAATAAAAAAACATATATAAATTGGGACAGTAAAAAACTATTCCTAAGCAAACATAATTAAGGAGGAAAATGATGGAGGATATTACAAGACTTACAGTCCATGAATTAAAAGAAAAGTTAGACAAAAAAGAAATAACCTCAGAAGATATTGTAAAAGCTTATAAAAATAGAATCGAAGATAAAGAAAAAGATGTAAAAGCTTTTATTACATTGACTTTAGAAGAAGCATTAGAAAAAGCTAAAAAAATAGATTCTAGTAATCAAAATAATTGTACAACCAATGAAAATGAATTAAAGAAAAGTTTTGCAGGAATTCCAATAGGAATAAAAGATAATCTTTGCACAAAGGGAGTTAAAACAACATGTGCATCAAAAATGTTAGAGAATTTTATAGCTCCATACGACGCAACTGTTGTAGAAAAATTAAATAAAGAACAAATAATAAACTTAGGCAAGTTAAATATGGATGAATTTGCTATGGGAAGTTCAACTGAAAATTCAGCAATGAATGTAACCTGCAATCCATGGAATTTAAATAAAGTTCCAGGAGGATCTTCAGGAGGTTCAGCAGCTGCTGTGGCAGCTGATTTAGTACCATGGGCATTAGGCTCAGATACAGGAGGATCTATTCGTGAACCAGCATCTTTTTGTGGTATTGTAGGGTTAAAACCAACTTATGGATTAGTTTCAAGATATGGACTAGTTGCTTTTGCTTCATCACTTGATCAAGTAGGTCCTATTACAAAAGATGTTACAGATTGTGCTACATTATTAAATATAATAGCAGGACATGATGAAAAAGACTCAACTTCTTATAATAGAGAAAAAGTTGATTATACATTGGCATTAAAAAAAGATATTAAAGGCTTAAAAATAGGAGTTCCAAAGGAATTCTTCGGAGAAGGAATAAATACAGATGTAAAGGCAAAACTTGAAGATGCTATCGAAAAGTATAAAGAAATGGGAGCAATAGTCGAAACATGTTCTCTAGATATAGCTGAATATGCATTAGCTGCTTATTATATAATAGCATGTGCAGAGGCCAGCTCAAATCTTGGAAGATTTGATGGAATTCGTTATGGATATAGAACAAAAAACTATACAAATTTAAGAGAGTTATTTAAAAATTCAAGAAGTGAAGGATTTGGACCGGAGGTTAAGAGAAGAATAATACTTGGAACTTACGTATTATCATCAGGATACTATGATGCATACTACAAAAAAGCTCAACAGGTACGTACATTAGTAAAGCAAGAATTTGAAAAGCAATTTGAAAAATATGATGTATTATTAACTCCAGTTGCTCCAACAACTGCATTTAACATTGGTTCTAAATCTAAAAATCCACTAGAAATGTATTTGGCAGATATTTGCACGGTTTCAATAAATATCGCAGGAGTTCCAGCCATATCTATACCTTGTGGAGTGGATAGAGAAGGAATGCCAGTAGGAATGCAATTAATAGGAAATAGATTTTCAGAAGAAAAGATATTAAATGCTGCATATGCATTTGAGCAAGAGATTAAATTTAGAGAAAAGTATAAACCGGAATTTAAAAAATAGGAGAAGAAAGAATGTCAAGAGAAGATTATGAAGTAGTAATAGGCCTTGAAGTTCATGCAGAACTTTCTACAAAAACAAAAATATTCTGTAATTGTTCTACAGAGTTTGGTGCAGAACCAAATGCACACATATGCCCAATTTGTATGGCAATGCCAGGAGCCCTACCTGTTCTAAATGAAAAAGTTGTAGAATATGCAGTAAAAGCAGGACTTGCAACAAATTGTTCAATATCAAGGGATAGTAAGAACGATAGAAAAAATTATTTTTATCCAGATTTACCAAAATCATATCAAATATCACAATTTGATAAGCCACTTTGCAACCACGGATATATAGAAATCGAAAACGAAGAAGGAAATAAAAAGAAAATTGGAATTTTAAGAATTCATATTGAGGAAGATGCAGGAAAGCTAAATCACAATGAATTTAGTGGAGGAAGTTTAGTTGATTTAAACAGAGCTGGAGTACCACTAATAGAGATTGTATCAGAACCAGATTTAAGATCTGCAAAAGAAGCGGATCAATATTTAAGAAAATTAAAGTCTACACTTGAATATATAGAAGTTTCAGATTGCAAAATGCAAGAAGGTTCTTTCAGAGCAGACGTTAACGTTTCTATTCACAAAGTAGGAACACCTTTTGGAACTCGTACTGAAATGAAAAATATGAATTCTTTTAAATCAATATCAAGAGCAATAGAATACGAAATACAAAGGCAGGTAGATGTATTAGATAAAGGTGGAACAATAGAGCAAGAAACACTAAGATGGGATGATGTATCTGGAAAAACGTTCTCAATGAGAAATAAAGAAGATGCACAAGACTACAGATATTTCCCAGAACCAGATTTAGTAGCTATAAAATTGTCAGACGAATATATAGAAAATGTAAGAAAAACGTTGCCAGAATTGCCAGAGAGCAGAAAAACTAGATATATGACTGAATACAAGTTATCTGAAAAAGATGCAAGACTTCTAACAGCATCAAAATATTTGTCAAACTTGTTTGAAGAAGCAGAAAAAAATTGTGGTAATGCAAAATCAGTTGCAAACTGGATATTATCAGATATATCTCGTATATTAAATGAAGAAGAGATGGAACCAGAAAATATTCCATTTACAGGAAAAGAACTTGCAAAATTAGTTGAATTAATTGATAAAGGTACAATAAGTTCAGCGATTGGTAAAAAAGTTTTAGAAGAGTTATTTGATTGCGAAAAAGATAATATAACTGATCCAGAAGACATAATAAAAGAAAAGGGTTGGATTCAAATATCTGACGAAGGAGCAATAAAAGAAGTTGTAATGAAAATATTAGATGAAAATCCTCAATCTATTGCAGACTACAAAGCAGGAAAGGATAGAGCATTGGGATTTTTAGTAGGGCAAGCAATGAAGGCTACAAAAGGAAAGGCTAATCCACAAATGCTTAATAAAATGTTCATAGATGAATTAAAAAAATAAAAAATATAGAATTTAAAAACAAAAGTAAAACATAAAGAAAAAAAGAGCATTAATTGAGGAGGCTGCTGAAAAAGTAGCTGAAAATTAGCTCTCAAAAAAA
>CALXBZ010000017.1 GCA_944386665.1 uncultured Clostridia bacterium | reverse complement strand
TAGTAATGAAGTTCCTAGAAACAAAAGGTGTTTCTCAAGATGATTTAAGAAGTGATAGTACAAGTTGGGGAAATTATTACAATTCAACGTTTACATTAAGTAGAGGAAAATATGCACAATATAATACATTATCAACATGGTATAATTATAATCAAGATTTAGCAAATTGTGTGCAAAGCAGTGTAAAGCAAAGTGCTACAGGTAGTTCTAATAGTATATTATTAACAACAGGAGCAAGTGATGAAACAAAGAAGATGAACATATACGACCTAGCCGGAAATGTATATGAGTGGACCTTAGAATATACCTCTGACCCCCGGCCTTCCTTGTGCTAAACGTGGTGGTTACTATGGCAGCAGTGGTTCAAGCTATCCAGCAAGCTACCGCGACTACGGCGTTACGACCTACAGCGACGACAACTTTGGATTCCGTCTCTCACTTTTTTAAGGTAGCACTGAGCCCTGAATGCGAGAACTATAACATATAGATAAGCAGAGCCCAGGGTACGAAATTGAACATTAGTCTAGCAATAGTCTAATATCACAGTAGAAAATTAAATATTAGGAGTGTTAAAATCTAACTGTGTAAATTCAAAAAAGTTTTGAATTGCACAGTTTTTTCTTGTGCATAGAAAGGATTTAAAAATGGAAAAATTAATTTAACAGATTTTCAAAAAAGAAAATTTAACATATCAATTGCAAAATTTAGCATAGAGACAACTGACAAACAAATAATAAAGGTAGAAGAATATAACGAACAAGCAGACTCTGTTTTTAGAAGACTAAGAAAAGAAGATAATATTATAATAAATGGGTACATTACTGCAAAAGGAACAGTAGTCTTTAGAAACACAGTAGAAAAGATAAAGTAAAAATTGATTCAATGAATTAGAGAAAAAAGTTTTAAACTTGTATGTTTTTTTGATGCTTAATAATAAAATTGTTATTAAAATCTTATAAAAAAAGTTAATGAATAATAGAGATAAGAAAAAATACAGGCACAATAAAAATTTATGCTATCAAAAACTAAAAAAATCTTGCAATTAACTTATATATATGCTAAAATGTAGTAGTGTAAAAATGCACTACTTTTTAATTTAAATTAAAAAGTCCTTACTTACATTTAATATGTAGGTTATATATCCGAAAGGTAGGTGAAAATAATGAATAAGTACGAGAGCGTTATCATTATTAATCCATCTGTTGATGAAGAAAAGGTTAAAGAATTAACAACAAAATTCACAGATATGATTAATAAAGATGGAAAAGTAGAAAAAGCTGATAATCTTGGTAAAAAGAAATTAGCTTATCCTGTAAAGAAAAATGCAGAAGGATACTATGTAGTATTCTACTTTACAGCAAATCCAAGTATAATAGCAGAACTAGAAAGAAATTACAGAATTTCTGATGATGTTATTAAATTTATGACAATCAATGTAAACGAATAATTAAAAAAAATGGAGGTCATATATGAACAAAGTAATTTTAATGGGACGATTAACAAGAGACCCAGAAGTAAGATACACACAAACTAGTAACACATTAGTTGCATCTTTCTCTCTTGCTGTAAATAGAAGATTTGCAAGACAAGGAGAAGAAAGACAAGCAGATTTTATAAATTGTGTTGCATGGAACAAATCAGGAGAGTTTGTAAGCAAATATTTTAAAAAAGGTCAACAAGTAGGTGTAATTGGAAGATTACAAACAAGAACTTGGGATGATGATAAAGGACAGAAACACTACATAACAGAAGTTGTAGTTGAGGAAACATATTTTGCAGATAGCAAAAGAGATAGCTCAACAGCAGATTTTGATTCAAGTAGCTTTGGAACTGATATGTCAGCACCAATGGGTAGTGATTCTGAATTTGAAGTTTCATCTGGAGATGACCTACCATTTTAAGTAGAATAAAAAATAGGGAGGGAATATAATAATGGCAGATAGAAAACAAAATAGAAGAAACAATATGAATAAAGATGAAGACTATAATCCAAAATTTAGAAAAATGAGAAAAAAAGTTTGTCCATTATGTGCAAATAAAGATTTAGTTTTAGATTATAAAAATGCTGAACAATTAAAAAAATTCATCAATGATAAAGGTAAAATCTTACCAAGAAGAGCAACAGGTGCTTGTGCTAAACATCAAAGAGATATTACAATAGCTGTAAAAAGAGCAAGACAAATTGCTATATTGCCATACACACAAGAATAATTTACAATGTAACATTTTTAAAATAATAATGTAATAAAAAAGTAATATAAAATTATTGACTATACAAAAAAAGAATAGTAAAATTAAAATTGTAGATAATAATATTATATTTATAGTATAAATTGTAAAAGGAGAAAAATATATGATGAAAATTAGTTCGAAATTAATTATGGAAGTTATTATAATAGTAGCATTACTTTTAGCTATAGGAACAGTTGTTTTTGCTGCTGATCCAGTTATTATTCCAGGAGGAAATGCTAATACTTACAATGATACTAATGTAGAAAATACAGTACCAAATATTGTAAGCAATACTACAACAAATGTGGTAAACAACACTACATCATATAGACCAAATAACACAACTACTAATACTACACTACCACAAACAGGTGTAACAGATGGATACGTTGTAGCAATATTAGTAACTGTATGTGCAATATCAGCTATATATGCATATAAGAAAATAAGAGACTATAACGCATAAGATAATAAAAAATAAGAAAAGCCATTGGAATTTGTTCCATGGCTTTTTTTCTTTAAGAACAAATTATATTCTAAAAATTTTAGTAATTTTGTGTTCATAAATTACATAAAAAGACTAAACATTAAACTTCTACCGCTTGGATTATAATTCTTGTTTGCTTAATGCTATTACAAGTCATTAAAGTTACTATTCTTTTTCCATAAGTATTTTGCTCTGTGCAACTTAAATCTGAACTCTCTACTTCAGTTTTATTAAAAACAGAATATTTTACTAAATTTCCATCAATTCCATAAATTTTAATCTCATCGCCAAATGTTAAAGAACTTATTCTTGCAAAAAAAGTATTATCTATATAATTATGGCCCGCTATGCAAAGATTACCAATCTCGTTTGGCAGAGGACCAGCAAAACGGCAAGGAGCAATTTTTAGCAATTCTTCAGATTCTTCTTAAAGTATTGGATAATCAAGTTTAAGTCTATCTATTTTTATTATTCCTATAACAAAATTATTGAAAGAAGTGCTTGTGGAATTATCTAAAGTATTTGTGCTAATTGAGTATGACGGATTATTAGAGTACAAATAAGATAAAGAAAATGAATCTGCTATACTTTTTGATGATTCATTAATTTTACTTATATTATACACATATAATACGAATAATAAAGAAAAAATAAACATTCCAATTAAAGAAAAATATAAAATAATTTTAAAAAATAAAGCTTTATTCATTATAAATTTCATTCCTTCCGTGCTTGTTTGCAAGCACACTTAGTTATGAAAAATAAATTATTTTCTAATTTATTGTCTAATTTTAATAATCTATATAAATAGTCTAAACAAAAAGTTAAAAAAAATTAAAAAATTTTAAAAAAAGATACAATTTATAATTATTATATGATAGAATAGGAACAGCTTAAATTTAGATAAAGGAGATTAAAATATGTCTGATACAAAATATAAAAGAATTTTGTTGAAATTAAGTGGTGAAGCACTGGCTGGTGACAAAAAAACTGGAATAGATGCCCAAGTGTTAGGAAAAATTTGCGATGAAATAAAAAGAGTAAAAGAACTTGGAGTTGAAATTGCAATAGTTGTTGGTGGAGGAAATTTCTGGAGAGGAAAATACGGAACAGAAATGGAAAGAACTACATCAGATTACATGGGTATGCTTGCAACAGTAATGAATGGCCTTGCTTTGCAAGACGCTTTAGAATCTAGAGGAATGTATACTAGACTTCAAACGGCAATAGAAATGAGGCAAATTGCAGAACCTTATATAAAAAGAAAAGCACTAAAACATTTGGAAAAAGGAAGAATTGTAATTTTTGCTTGTGGAACAGGAAATCCATATTTCACAACAGATACAACAGCAGCATTAAGAGCTGCCGAAGTGGAAGCAGAAGTAATATTGGTTGCAAAAACAATAGATGCTGTATATTCTGCAGATCCAAAAATTGACAAAAATGCTATTAGATATGATAAAATAACATATCTAGACATTTTAAATAAAGATTTAAAGGTTATGGATTCAACTGCAACATCATTGTGTAGAGATAACCACATTCCATTAATTGTTTTTGGAATAAATGAACCCAATAACATTGTAAAAGCTGTAAAAGGCGAAAAAATAGGAACTATAGTAGAATAAGGTGATTACATGCTTGTATTAATATTATTTAACATAGGAATCATTTTATGGATATATTTCAATTTTTATAAAGAAAATAAAGAGCTAGAAACATATGATGAAAATATAAAAAATATAGAACCATTAGAAATGGGATATATAAATGATAGAAAATTAAGTAATAACTTTGACTCAGTTCTTGCTGAAATAATTAACTTAAATATAAAAGGGTACTTAGATATTGAGTATAATGGAGATAAAACTTATAATGATGATTATATAATAAAACAAAGATTTGACACACCTACTAATAATATAAACAATTATGAATTATTAATTTTGAAATTCCTTTTTTCTAAAAAAACTGAAATTTCAAAAAATGAACTAGAAAAAATGATAGAATGTTTTGACTCATATGACATTCAATTTAATGAGTTAGAAGATGGTATAGAAAATAAACTTATAACAGAAAATGTAATAAGTAAAAGCAAAAAAGAAAAGATTCAAAATATTAAAAAAGTATATAAAAGAATATCTTTCTTATTAATAATAATACTTCTAATATTAAATATAGCAAATTCTCGAGCAATATCTTCTAATTATATAATGACATATGCATTACAAACAATATCTTTTAGTTATATAATCATATATATATTAGAAATAATAATAACATATATATTAATACTGAAGGCGGATTTTTATACAAATAAAGGCAAAAATTTAAAAAATCAAATAATTAATTATAAAAAAGAAATACTAAATAAGGAATTTTTGATAGATAATAAATCAATGGCAGAAATAGTAAATGAAAAAGAATTTGCAAATTCTTTAGCTCTACATATAAACACAGTAGCCAAAGATACATTTGTCTATAATAAAATAACAGACAATATGGCAAGAAAATCAAAAAAAGTTCTTTTAAAAGTTATAAGTGTATTTTTAGTTATACTAATTGCATTTTTATTATTAAGAAAAGCAATATTAACAGTAGATTCAACAGGAAAATTTTTTATATTTGTAATTTTAATAATAATAATTGCTGCATGGGCGGATATAACACACGAACTTGCAACATTTAATAATATAAATAAAAAGTAATGAAAGGAAGAAGATTAAAATGAATTTTAATAGTATTGAAGAAAAAATGAAAAAAACAATAAGTGTATTTGAAGAAAATTTATCAGAAGTTAGGGCTGGACGTGCAAATCCAAACATATTGAATAAAGTAAAAGTGGACTATTATGGAGTACCAACACCAATAAATCAAATGGCAGGAGTATCTGTTCCAGAAGCTAGAATGATAGTAATACAACCATGGGATATGAGTATGCTTAAGGAAATTGAAAAAGCTATAAATTTAGCAGAGCTTGGTATAAATCCTATGAATGATGGAAAAGTAATTAGACTAAATTTCCCTGAACTAACAGAAGAAAGAAGAAAAGAACTAGTAAAAGATATAAGAAGAACATCAGAAGAAGCAAAAGTTGCTATAAGAGCAATAAGAAGAGATGGAATAGATGAGGCAAGAACTGCTCAAAAAAATGGAGAGCTTACTGAAGATGAGTTATCATCAGCTGAAAATAATATTCAAAAATTAACAGATGCAAAAATTGCAGAAATTGATACAATATTGGAGAAAAAAGAAAAAGAAATTATGACAGTGTAATACAATATTTAGATTTGAAATTACACTAATTATCTAAAGGAGATTCTATGACAGAAAATATTGAAGATTTAATTGATTTAGAAAATTTACCAAAACATGTTGCTATAATTATGGATGGTAATAGAAGATGGGCTAAGAAAAACAATTTAGACACTCCGCAAGGACATAAAGAAGGAGCTGAAAACTTAAAAAGATTAGCCAAATTTGCTAACAAAATTGGAATAAAATATATGACAGTATATGCATTTTCTACTGAAAATTGGAAAAGATCAAAAGAAGAAGTTAGTGCAATTATGAAACTTCTTAAATTCTACATAGCAAGCCTCTTAAAAAAATATGATAGCAATATAAAAATAAATGTATTAGGAAGAATAAAAGATCTTCCTAAAGAATTACAAGAAGAAATACAGAAAATTATTGAAAAAACAAAGGATAATACTGGTTTAGTTTTGAACATATGCTTTAACTATGGTGGAAGAGATGAAATCGTTACTGCAACTAAAAAAATAGCAGAAAAAGTATTGAATGGAGAAATAAAATTAGACAGTATTAATGAACAAATGTTATCAGATAATTTATATACAGCCGGACAGCCTGATCCAGACTTATTAATTAGAACAAGTGGAGAAGAAAGAATAAGTAATTTTTTACCATGGCAAATTTCGTATTCTGAATTTGTATTTACTGACAAATACTGGCCAGAATATAATGAAGAAGAATTTATAAAATCTATTCAAATATATCAAAAAAGAACAAGAAGATTTGGTGGAAAATAAAACACAAAAATGAAAGGTCAAAATTATGAAACGAGTTTTATCATCAGCAGTATTAGTACCTGTGGTACTTATAGTATTTTTATTAGGAAATAAATATATAGTAGATATTTTTGTAGGAATGGTTGCAATAAGATGCTTGCATGAGCTTTTTCATGCTTTCGAACAAAAAGGACATCATCCGGTAAAATGGGTAGGATATTTATCAGCTATTACAATTATGTTTATACATATAATTCCAACAAAATATCTACCTGTTATAATTGGAACAATAATTCCAACATCAATTTTATTATTATTTATTTTAGTAATTTTTAAGAAGGCAAAAATAAACATAATAGATACAGTTATTACCTTCTTTGGAATATGCTATTGTGTGTTACTTTTAATGTGCATGTCATTAATAAGAGAAATGGAAAATGGTAAATTTTTAATATGGTATGTATTCCTTGCATCATGGTTAACAGACGTATTTGCATATTTGGTAGGAAAAGCCATAGGAAAACATCATTTTACAGATATCAGTCCGAAGAAAACAATAGAAGGTTGTATAGGTGGAACTGTAGGTTCAGCAATTTGCATAATTACATATACTTTATTAATTAACAATTTTGCAGGATTTAATATAAATGTTACACTAATTACTTTGGCTGGTATATTATTAAGCATAATTGGACAAATAGGAGATTTATCAGCATCTGTTATAAAAAGATATGCTGGCATAAAAGACTATAGCGATTTAATTCCAGGACATGGTGGAATGCTTGACAGAGTAGATAGTGTAATATTTATAGCACCTTTTACATATTTATTATTTATAATGATATTTTAAATTTAAATTATAATTGAGAGGATAAAAAATTGATTAGTTTTCTGATTAGTGCAATAAAGATTATATTTTTGCTAGGACTTTTAATAGGAATACATGAAACAGGACACTTTTTAGTAGCAAAATTATGTAAAGTAAAAGTAAACGAATTTGCTATAGGATTTGGACCTGTTATTTGGAAAAAGCAAGGTAAAGAAACAAAATATGAAATTAGATTAATTCCACTTGGTGGATTTGTAAATATGGAAGGAGAAGTGGAACATTCTGATGAAGAATGTTCTTTTACCAAGGCTAGTATTTCAAAAAGAATAGCGATAGTTGCTGCAGGAGCGGTTGTAAACCTTGCATTTGCTATAATACTATATTTTGGAATATGTGCAACATCAATCAATAATTCTTCAAATGTAGTTTCTGGAATAATAGATAACTACGCAGCACAAGAAGCCAATATACAAGTGGGAGATAAAATTTTAAAAATAAACAACAAGAAAATTATGACTTCATCAGATATAAATGAGGCTATAAACAGTGGAGAAGAAATAGCAATATTAATAGAAAGAAATGGCAAGAAAGAAACAATAAAAGTAAAGCCTACTGAAATTAAATATTACAGTACAGGTATATATTTACAATCCATAGAAAACAAATCAACCAAAATTATAGCATTAGAAGCTGGAAGTGCAGGGGAACAGCAAGGATTACAAGTTGGCGATACAATTTTAAAAATAGATGACCAAAATGTTGAGAACAACCCAGAAAAAATGATAGAACTTTTGCAAGTACAACAAGAAAATACAGAAATAAAATATAAATTTTTGGTAGAAAGAGGAGGAAAAGAGATAGAGATTGAAATATCTCCAAATTTACTATCAAAATATTATCTTGGCGTAGAATTAGCAATCCCAGAAGACACATTTGCAAATAGATTATATTATGCACTTTATGATACAAATAAATTTATCTTTTCGATTATTGATAATCTAAAACAGCTATTTTCAGGAAAAACTTCTGCAGCACAATTAGTTGGACCAGTGGGAATATCTGAAGTAGTGGCGAAAACTAGCGGAATAAAAGATTTTATTTATATTCTAGCTGTAATATCTATGTCTTTAGGGGTAACAAATTTATTACCTTTCCCACCACTTGATGGAGGTAAAATTTTACTTATACTTATAGAGGCAATTCGTAAAAAACCTTTAAAACAAGAAATAGAATTAAAGATACAATTGATAGGATTTGCACTTTTAATTACATTGTCTATAATTGTCACGTATAATGATATTATAAGAATTTTTTAGAGTAATTATATTTTATTGTTCAATCTAAGGTATCGAAAAAAGAAAACAAGACTTTTTCTAAAAATAAATTGGAGGGGAATTATTAATGAACGAGGTTAAAACTTCAAAAACGGTTAAAGAAGTTTTTAAAGATTATAACTCAAATAGTTTTATATTAAATGATTCAATAGTTGTAGGTATTAATTTATATAAAAAAAAGAATTTGCTCGAACTAAATATTACCTCTTCTAAACTAATTAATATTAATGATATCCTAGAATTTGAAAGATACATGGAGAAACGTTTTCAAATTCAAACAGCAAAAATTAATATTAAATATAATTTAGAAAAAGAAGAGGATGTTTCTGAAAAGCTGTTAAATGAATGGGATAGTATTGTAAAATATATATCAGATAAGCATCCAATAGCAAGAGCCTTTCTAAAAAATAGTACTATTAAAATAGTTAATAGTACTATTCAAGTTACACTTTTCCTAAATGGTAAGGAGTTCTTGGAAAGCAATAGATTCAATGAAGTGTTTTCAGGCATAATTGAAAATATCTACGGGAAAAAGTATGTTATAGAATACAATGAGCAAATATCGGAAAATGCTACATTAAAATATAAAGAAAATTTGGAAAAATTAGAAAAAGAAGCTATACTTGAAATGACGAAAGAGTCTAATATACAAAGCCAAACAAAAACTTTACAACAATCAGAAACTAAAAAATATCCAAATAAGCAAGCTGGGAATAAAGCATATTCTGGAAATAAAAATAATACATTGACGTCTGAGAATGCTCCAACAAATGCTCCAATACCACCAATGCCAGAACCAACAGGACCTCAAGAAGAAGAGGACACACCTTTAATTTATGGTAGAAGTTTAAATCTTAATGAGCAAATTATAAAAATTGCAGATATTGGTGTTGATAGTGGAAATGTTATATTAGAAGGCCAACTTCTAAATATTGAGTTAGATGCGAAAGATGACGATATTAATTTGGGAATAAAAACTAGAGAATTAAAAAACGGTAAGTTCTTAGTTATATTTAGTATGTATGACGGAACAAATACCATAGATTGTAAAGTGTTTTCTGCAGCTGATAAGGTGGACAAATTAAAGAAAAGATTGAAGGGATCTGCTAAATTAAGAGTTGCAGGAACAGCACAGTTTGACCCATATGCTAAACAATTAGGAGTTTTAGTTAACACAATAGTAGAAATGCCTGAAGAAAAGAAAGCAGCAAGAATAGATACTGCAGAAATAAAAAGAGTTGAACTTCATATGCACACTCAAATGAGCACAATGGACGGAATAACTCCAACAAAGAATTTAATTAAACGTGCAATGAAATGGGGAATGAAGTCTATTGCAATAACAGACCATGGAAGTGTTCAAGCATTTCCAGATGCGCATAAAATGTTGGGAGTAAACAATCCAGATATGAAGGTGCTTTATGGTGTTGAAGCATATCTGGTTCCAGATAAAGTGCCATCAGTTTCAAATCCTAAGGGGCAAAACTTACATACAACATATTGTGTACTAGATTTAGAAACAACGGGATTATCTTTCAGAACTGAAAAAATTACTGAAATAGGAATCATGAAAATGAACGAAAAAGGAGAAGTAATTGACGAGTTTGAATGTTTTGTAAATCCCGAAAAGCCTATTCCACAAAGAGTAGTGGAAGTTACAAACATAACAGATGATATGGTAAAAGATGCAGAGACAATAGAAAAAGTAATGCCAAAAGTATTAGAATTTATAGGTGACAGTGTAATAGTTGCACATAATGCAGATTTTGATGTTGGATTCTTAAAATATAATGCAAAAAAGTTAGGGTTATCTCTAGATAACACATGCTTAGATACGCTAAGATTAGCAAAAGACTTATTCCCAGATTACAAGAAATACAAATTAGGAATTATTGCAGAGAAATTAGGAATTGAAGTAATTGTAGCACATAGAGCTCTAGATGATGTTGATACAACTGTAAAAGTATTTAGAGTAATGCTTGATATGTTAGAGAAAAAAGGCGCTAAAAAAATAGAAGATATAGATAAAGTTGCAGGTGCAGAAATTAATTTTAAGAAGTTAAAAAGCTTCCATGCAATAATTCTTGCAACAAACTATGTTGGATTGAAAAACCTATATAAGTTAATATCAATATCACATTTGGACTATATTTACAAAGGTAGACCAATGCTACTAAAATCTATTTATAAACAATATTCAGAAGGATTAATATTGGGTAGTGCGTGTGAAGCTGGAGAATTATATCAAGCAATTGAATTAGGAAAAGATGATGAAGAAATAGAACAAATAGCAAGAGACTATGATTATTTGGAAATACAACCAACTGGAAACAACATGTTTTTAGTAAGAAATGGTGTTGTACCAAATGTAGAAGCACTCCAAGATATAAACAGAAAAATAGTTGAACTAGGAGAAAAATTAGACAAATTAGTAGTTGCAACTTGTGATGTTCATTTTATGGATCCAGAAGATGAAATATATAGAAGAATTCTAGAAGCTGGTCAAGGATATGCAGATTGTGATTTGCAAGCACCTTTATATTTGCGTACTACGGACGAAATGCTTGAAGAATTTAGCTATTTAGGCAAAGAAAAAGCCTATGAAGTTGTTGTAACAAATACTAATAAAATAGCAGATATGTGTGAACAAATAAGTCCAATTTCTCCAGAAAAATGTCCGCCATATATTAATGATTGCGAAAAAACTATTAAAGATATAGCTTATAACAAAGCACATGAACTATATGGAGATCCTCTTCCGAAAATAGTTGAAGAAAGACTAGATAAAGAACTTAATTCAATTATCAAAAATGGGTTTTCCGTTATGTATATTATTGCTCAAAAATTAGTGTGGAAATCTAATGAAGATGGCTATATAGTTGGATCCAGAGGGTCTGTTGGTTCGTCTTTTGTCGCAAACATGACAGGTATAACAGAAGTTAACTCATTACCACCACATTATAGATGTCCTAATTGCAAGTATTCAGATTTCACTGATTATGGTTTTAAAAATGGATATGATTTGCCAGATAAATTATGCCCACAATGTGGTAAGCCATTAGCAAAAGATGGGATAGATATACCTTTTGAAACTTTCCTTGGATTTAATGGAGATAAAGAGCCAGATATAGACTTAAACTTTTCAGGAGAATATCAAGCAAAAGCTCACAGATACACAGAAGTAATATTCGGAAAAGGTACTACATTTAAAGCAGGAACCGTTGGTACTGTTGCAGGAAAAACAGCAATGGGCTATGTTAGAAAATACAACGAAGAAAGAGGAATACCAATAAATAATTCAGAGGTAATAAGAGTTGCCTATGGTTGTACAGGAATAAAAAGAACAACAGGACAACATCCAGGTGGAATCATAGTTGTGCCAAAAGGGCGTGAAATATATGAATTTACGCCAGTACAACACCCTGCAGATGATCCGACTTCAGACATAATAACAACACACTTTGATTATCACTCAATAGATCAAAACCTATTGAAACTGGATATACTAGGACATGATGATCCTACCATGATTAGAATGCTTTATGACATAACAGGACAAGACCCAACAAAAGTTCCACTAGATGATAAAGAAACAATGAGTATATTTGGCTCAACAAAAGCTTTGGGCGTTACTCCAGAACAAATACATAGTGAAGTAGGAAGTTATGGTGTGCCAGAATTTGGAACAAAATTCGTACGTGGAATGTTGGTTGATACAAAGCCAACAACATTTGATGAATTAATTCGTATATCAGGACTATCACATGGTACAGACGTGTGGCTTAACA
Organism: uncultured Clostridia bacterium; assembly: GCA_944386665.1. GTDB lineage: Bacteria > Bacillota > Clostridia > TANB77 > CAG-508 > CAG-245. Next base: position 7,329 of record CALXBZ010000017.1, on the reverse strand, counting down.
ACGCTCAATCTTTAATAGATGAAGGAACAATCAAACTGGAAGATGCAATATGCTGTAGAGATGATATTATGATATATTTAATGAAAGAAGGGTTACCCCCACAAAAAGCTTTCAAAATAATGGAATTTGTGCGTAAAGGAAAACCATCAAAAGATCCAGAAGGTTGGAAAAAACACGAAGAAACAATGAGAGAATACAATATTCCAGAATGGTATATAGGCTCATGTAAAAAAATAAAATACATGTTCCCTAAAGCTCATGCAGCAGCATATGTTACAAATGCTTTTAGAATTGCTTGGTTTAAGGTACATATACCAAAAGCTTATTATGCAGCATACTTTACAATTAGAGCAGACGCTTTTGATAGTGATATAATGTGCCATGGAGTAGAGCGTGTAAAAAACAAAATGAAAGAAATAGAACTTGCTGGAAAATCAGCAACCAAAAAAGACCAAGACACATATGGTGTACTAGAAATAGTATTAGAAATGTACGAAAGAGGATTAAACTTCTTACCAATAGACTTATACGAATCAGACGCAGTAAAATTTAAAGTAGAAGAAGATGGAATTCTTCCACCATTAAATAGTATTCCTGGTCTTGGAACAGTTGCAGCCCAAGGAATACAAGAAGCAAGAAAAGATGGAGAATTTATGTCTATAGATGACATGAAAATTCGTGCAAAAATTGGTAAATCAGTTATAGAAATATTAGAAAATGCGGGATGTCTAGAAGGTATGAGCCAAAGCAACCAAATGAGTTTGTTCGGTTAGGGACAGTCCCCAAACGGACAAACTGTCCCTAAGTGAACATTTAGAAAGGATAAAATATGATAGATATTAATAATGTATTTACAATAAAAAATTTAATAATATATGTGATAGCAATTAACATTATTGCTTTTCTTGCTATGTTTATTGACAAAAGAAAAGCAGAAAAAGGAAAATGGAGAATAAAAGAAGCAACATTATTAGTATTAGCATTAGTAGGTGGAAGTATTGGAGCAACGATTGGAATGTATATGTTTCATCATAAAACAAAAAAAGCTAGATTTTTTATAGGCATTCCAGTTATGATATTTCTTCAAATACTAATTATTATAGCAATATTAATAAAATAGAATTAGTAAAATAATATAAAATTTTTTTCAGAGTAAGATGATTTTACTCTGAAATTTTTTATAATAAAAGCAAATATTTGTTTGAAATATATACATAATTAATTTTATAAAAAACAATCATGTTACCATAAATAGATTAACAATAATAATTGTGCATAAAACGATATTGGAACGCTTAGAGAATAAACTATCCACAGAGTTATCCACATTGTCCACATGCCTGTGAATAACAACATAAAAAAAAATAAAAATAAAAATAGTATACATAAGCTAAAAATATTGTTAAAAATGAGTTATTAATAGAAAGACACTGCACAAGATAAAGGAGAACTTTATAAGATTTGAATATAATATTGAAATAAACAAAAAATAATGATAAAATTATGATAATATAATTACAATGGGAGGCTAAATATGATTAATATAAGACCAGTATCGGATTTAAGAAATAAATACCATGAAATAGAAGAATTAGTATTAAAAGAAGATGAGTCTGTTTACTTAACTAAAAATGGATATGGTTCTATGGTTGTAATGAGTTTAGAAAAATATTCTAAATTAATGAGTAATCTAGAATATAATGAATATATTGAAAATGCATTAGATGAAGCGGATAAAGAAGCAGAAAATCCTAATACTAAATATCTTACTCATGAAGAAGTCTTTGGTAGTATAAGGAGGAAATTAAGTGAAGAAAAAATATAAAATAAAATATCTTCCTTTGTTCCATAAAGACTTAGATAATATTACGGATTATATTAAAAATAAATTAAAAAATGAAATCGCTGCAAATAATTTTGTTAATAAACTTGAAAAAGGAATTAATCAAAGAGCAATTAGTCCTAATTCGCATGAAAAATATATATCTAATAGGAAAAGAAAAAATATATATTTTAGAATATATGTAGAAAATTATATAGTTTTTTATACAGTAAAAGATAATACCATGGAAATAAGGAGAATTTTATATTCAAAAAGAAATTTTGATAAATTGATTTAAAGCCATAAAACCTTGCAGTAACTACAAGGTTTTATAAATATTTGACTTTTTTTAACACACACTATTTATACGGGTCCCCTAACATAAAAAACAATTGACATTCTTTGCCATAAGTGATAATATATTAAATGTAAAAGCTAATTTTTAGCAATCATAATGCGATGAAAAAGAAAAAGTATATTTAAAATTTATAGAGAGTTGGAGTTTGGTGAAATCCAATAATTAAAAATATATGGGGAGCTTTGGAGCATATTTTTAATAAAGGTGTAGGTAACATATTTACTTATAAACTTAAAAAATAACTTTGCAAAATAAAAAAATTAAGTAAATACGAAACCTAAAATAGGGTGGAACCGCGTAAGTTATAAGCTTTCGTCCCTAGCATGTACTGCTAGGAATGGAAGCTTTTTTGATATAAAGGAGGAAAAAATATGATTGATAGTATGGAAAAAATGGTAGCGCTTTGCAAAAGTAGAGGATATATTTATCCTGGTTCAGAAATTTATGGAGGCCTTGCAAACACATGGGATTATGGACCTCTAGGAGTTGAACTTAAAAATAATATTAAATCTGCATGGAGAAAGAAATTTATTCAAGAAAACAAATACAATGTAGGTTTAGATGCAGCTATATTTATGAATCCTGAAACTTGGGTAGCAACAGGGCATGTCGCAGGTTTTAGTGATCCATTAATAGATTGTAAAGAATGTAAAACAAGACACAGAGCAGACAAGTTAGTTGAGGAATGGGCTCATGAAAATGGAAAGGACATAGTTGCAGATGGTTGGACAGATGAGCAAATGGTAAACTACATTAATGATAATAAAATTGCATGTCCTAACTGTGGAAAAACAAATTTTACAAGCATAAGAAAATTTAATTTAATGTTTAAAACTTTTCAAGGAGTAACAGAAGATTCTACTTCACAAATATATTTAAGACCAGAAACTGCACAAGGTATATTTGTTAATTTTAAAAACGTAATGAGAACTACAAGAAGAAAGTTACCAATGGGTATTGGTCAAATTGGAAAAGCTTTTAGAAACGAAATTACTCCAGGAAACTTTACATTTAGAACTCGCGAATTTGAACAAATGGAATTAGAATTTTTCTGTAAGCCAGGTACAGATTTAGAATGGTTTAAATACTGGAAAGATTATTGTAAAAAATTCTTATTAGATTTAGGTATGCAGGAAGAAAATATTAGACTTCGTGACCATAGCCCAGAAGAATTGGTATTCTATAGTAAAGCAACAACAGATATAGAATTTGCTTTTCCATTTGGTTGGGGAGAATTATGGGGAATCGCAGATAGAACAGATTATGATTTATCTAGACATATAGAACACTCAAAACAAGATTTATCATACCAAGATCCAGAAACAAATGAAAAATTTATTCCATATGTTATAGAACCATCTTTAGGTTGTGATAGAGTTGCACTTGCGTTCTTATGCAATGCATATGAAGAACAAGATTTAGGAGAAGGCGATTCAAGAGTTGTACTACATTTACATCCAGCCTTAGCACCATACAAAGTAGCTGTATTACCACTTTCTAAGAAACTATCTGATAAAGCTCAAGAAGTGTATGAGAATTTGGCTAGAAAATTTGTATGTGATTATGATGAAGCAGGAAGCATAGGAAAGAGATATAGAAGAGAAGACGAAATAGGTACTCCTTACTGTGTAACAATAGATTTCGATACTCTTGAAGATAATAAAGTAACAATAAGAGATAGAGATACAATGGAGCAAGTAAGAATTTCGATAGATGAAGTTGAAAAATATATAGAAAGCAAAATAGAATTTTAGAAAGAACCATTGCAGGAAATAAGCAATTTGCATTCTAACACCATAGCTCCTTAAAAATACTAGGAGCTATGGTCTTTCTTTATTTAATATGATATAATGCAAAAAAAGAAAGTAAGAGGAGGAATACAATTATGTCAAAAATAAAGAATTTCTTTTCAAATATTACAGACCAATACAAAGAAAACATCAAGAAATATACAGCAACCAATATTGTAATAATTTTAGTAACTTTAATATTCGCATTTGGAAATTACGAAGTATTAGGTGATTTTTTAAACACTATTTCAATAATAGGTTCAATATCTATAATTAATCTATTCACAAGCGAAACGTTTTTTAAAGATAAAACCAAAAAAATTATTTCTAGCATAATAAGTGTTGCCATAGCAATACTGTTTGAAAGACTTATTAATTTTGAACAATTAGAAGCGATGCCAAGAATAGTTACAGGCTATTGTTTTATAGTATTTATAATCGGGCTTATAAAAATAATTAAAGATTCTAATTTAGAACTCCACGAATATATTACTAAAGTTACACAAAATTTATTAAGTAATGGAATTATTTATTTAATATTAAATATTGGATTAACAATAATCATATCAACAGCTGTAACTTTATTACTAGATAGTGTAAATGTATTTGATTGGCTTTTAAGAATGCAAATAGCCCTATTAGGTTTATTTTTAATACCATCATTTTTAATTTCAATAACAAATATTAAAAATGATATATCAAAATTCTTAAGAAACATCATAGTATTTGTTCTAATGCCATTAACAATATTAATGACAACAATAATATACATATACATGTGTAAAATATTTTTTACAAGAGAAATACCTTCAAACTCAATTTATAGAATTTTAGCAGGATTATTTATTGTAGCTTTCCCTGTTTGGTTAACAATTTATAATTTTATAAATAAGGGAAAACTAATAGAAATTTTTTGCAAAGTAATGCCAGTAGCATTTATTCCTTTTATAGGATTGCAAATATATTCAATTGGTGCAAGATGCTTAGAAAATGGCATCACTCCTATTAGATATTTAGGAATATTATTTATTATATTCGAAATGCTTGCAATTTTTCTTACACTATTCAAGAACAGAAAATACTTATTACATATACTAACGACTTCAATAATATTAATACTAATAGCAACAATATTGCCAATAGTAAATATGGATACAATTTCTAAATTAAGTCAATCAAGAAGATTAACAAATGCTTGGAAGATAGGAGAAGAATATAATGATTTGACAGAAGAAAATAAAACTATTGCAAAAAGCGCATATCTTTATCTAAAGAGAAGAACTAATGGAGAAAAATATATACCAGAATACATTTCAGAAGAAGAAATCTTAAATAAGGATGAAAATTTAAATGATAGTTATAAAATTTCAAAAAGAATAAATTATTCACTTCCAGAATATAGTAACATCTATATAAAACCTTATACTTATGTTCAACCAGTAACAGCAAGATACTATGATGAAAAAAATTATTCATTAAGTAATCTAGAACTAGCTGAAAATATTAATATAAATATAGAAAGCTATATTAAACAGGTAATTAATAAAAACAATACAAGTACAGACTTAGCAAAACAATACATTTCAGAAAACGCATATTTAAAGATTGATGAAAAAACAGATTTGTATATTCAAAAACTACAACTCTCATATGAAGTAGAAGAAAATCAAGAAATGAGTGAAATTAAATATATATATATTGAAGGTTATATACTTACGAAATAAAAATAAGCCGTTCCAATTTAATATTGGTAACGGCATTTTTTAAAAGTGACATTGATATGAAAAATCATTTACTAGGATTTTTCCAAGAGAAGAAACTTCAGATGGTTCATGCTTGCGTGAAACAAGTTTTTTTGCTTTACTAAAATTACTATGCATAAGTTTATTATAGCATTCTCGACAAACAGGTACATATACAGCATCTCCAACCATTATATCTGTATCTTTACGACCTTTATAATATGTAAAAACCGCTTCTTCACATTTACATACTTCACAAATAGAAGTCATCATTTCTATATTATCAGCAATACACATAAGGTCTCCCATTTTACCAAAAATCTTCTTCTCTGAAGTAAGGTTTAATCCTGCAATATAAAATTTTTTCCCAGCTGTAGCCATCTCATCAATTGTATGAACATCACCTTTTAAAAATTGAAATTCATCAATAAAATAAGAATCAGCTTCGTAGTTTTTTAATTCAGATATATCTTGTATATTAATAGCATTAATAGAATTACCTGCTCTTGTAGAAATTACAGCATCTCCTGCTCTGTTATCTAATAAAGGTTTAAAAACTTTTATATTCTTACCTGCTATTAGTTGCCTTTTAAGTTCATTAAATATTTTTTGACTTTTACCACATTTCATAGGTCCTGTATATACATTTATATATCCCATAATTTACTCCTTTGTTTATTTGAAATTTAAATTTGAAATTTGCTAATGAATAATATATATGTAATTTAAATTTTAATCAAGTCTTTTTTAAAATATTTCATGTAATAAATATTTATGCAACATATTGTAATAAAATGTAATATATTGTAATATTTTAAAATACATGATATAATAAAAAAGATAAAGCTATTAAAATAGTTTAGCCAATAAGTCTAATTTAAAATATTTTTAAAAGTATGGTAAAATAATAACAAATCTGTTATAATAGATTCGTTGAAGAAAGGAATAGTGAATAGAGATATGAAAGTTACGTTTTATTCAAATTTTCTAACACATCATCAAGTACCCTTTTGTTTAGAAATGCAAAAGAGGCTAGGAGATGATTTTAAATTTGTTTCTACTATGAAAATATTTCAGTGGAGATTAGACCTTGGATTTAAAGATTTAGATCAAGAATATGATTTTGTAGTAAGAGCTTACGAAAATAAAGAAAGTTATGAAGAAGCAAAAAAACTGGCACTTGAAAGTGATGTTGTTATAATAGGTTCGACTACAGATGAGCTAATAGAAGAAAGGTTAAAACAAGATAAGTTAACCTTTAGATATAGATCAAGAATATTTTTGTTTATAGATGGATTCTTTAAGACTATATTTAATAAAGAAAAATTAAATTTATTATATACTAGACATATAAAATACAAAAAAAACAAAAACTTATATTTGTTATGTGCTAATGCTTATGGGCCAAACGATTTTAATGCACTAGGATTATATAAAAATAAAATTTATAAATGGGGATATTTTCTAGAAACAAATAAATATGATATAGACAAATTAATAGACGATAAAGAAAAAAATGATAAAATAGAAATTATTTGGGTAGCAAGATTTATAAAATGGAAACATCCAGAAGTAGTTATAAAAAAAAAAAAAAATCTTAAACGACAGAATTATAAC
>CALXBZ010000016.1 GCA_944386665.1 uncultured Clostridia bacterium | reverse complement strand
AAAGAAGAAGAAAGAATAAAGGATAGAGTATCTAATATTAAAAAGAATTTGAAATGTAAGCAAAATATAATAGAATACTTTGATGAGGATGCTTTTAAATGCTTAATAAAGAAAGTAATCATTGGAGAAAATGATGAAAATGAAAAAGATCCTTATGTTTTAAATTTTATATTGAATTCTGATAATATAGATAATTCTCAAGATTATTTGGATGATGTAAAAATGCAAATTGCAGAATTTGATTGTAAAGTTAGATATTTTGTATTTAATATTGATGAGAATAATAATCGTTCTAAAGAGATAAAGGATAGTATAAAAGTAAAACTTTTTTCGGACATAAATACAAATATCAACATACCAACGCACAGCAATATGGAATGCTGATAATATATCAATTCGCACGTGGTTAAGCAAAAGAAACGTGGTGTGTTGATATATTGAAAATTGTCCTGCGTCGCATGTGGAGTGCGTAGCAGTGCTAAAATTTAAAAAATGTCAATAATTGACAGATTTATTAGAAAAGTGGCTCGAAAAAAATAATAGAAACTGAACTAGAAAAACTTTGAAAATAATAAAAAGGAATAATATTTAAAATGTATATATTAAACGATTTGAAAAAAGAAATTAACGAAAATGATGGTAAAATAGAGAATATAACAATACAAGGTTTAAATGAACAAGATGAAGAAATAAATGATGTAGAATTTATAAAAGTAAATTTTGTGAATTGCAAAATGGTAAACTGTAAAATGGAAAACAATTATTTTACAAAAGTATTATTTAGTGGTTGCGATTTTTCAAATACTTCATTTCAAAACAGTAATTTCCATAACTGTAAATTTGAAAATTGTAAGATTGAAGGAGCTGACTTTTCAGAAAATTTATGGTCGCATGTAAAATTGGAAAACACAAAAGCAAATTACATAAATTTATCAAATTCTACTTTGAAAAATGCGGAATTCTATAATACAAATTTAAGAAATAGTTATTTTCATGAAGATAAGGTTAAGGATTTAATTTTTAAAGGAGCAGACCTAGCACAAGCACAATTTTTTAAAACTAGCTTGAATAATATAGATTTATCAGATGCAAATATTGAAGGATTTGCAATTTCTATTGAAGATATTAAAGGTGCAATTATAAATGAATACCAAAGTATTGAGCTGATATACTTGATAGGGGTTAAGATTAAAGATACTATGTGACAAAGTTGACATATTATGTAAAACTAGTATGATAAAAAGTATGCAAAACTAGCAAAATTTAGCAAAAATTATGACTGTAACTACGGTCATATAAGGAGGAGTTAAACAATGACGAAACAACGCAAACGGAAAGTTATAGGCTTTATAATAATTGTGGTTTTAGCACGCAGGAGTAAAAAGTATATGCGATGATTTTTAATAAATTTATATTGAAGAAGAGGTTAGCATGGAAAACGAAAAAATAAAAAATCTACTTAAGTTTTATTTATTAACAACAGAATTAAAAAATAAAATTAGAAGAGGATGGGAAATTTGGAATATTGATAGAGAAAGAGTAGAAAGTGTTGCAGAACATATTTATGGCACATGTATTTTAGCAATATCTATCGATTCTGAATTTGAATTAGATATTGATATATATAAAGTAGTAATGATGATTGTATTGCATGAACAAGATATAGTAGAAATAAAATTTTTAATTTTTAAAAATATACAGATGAGTATATATTAAAAATATTAATGAATGAAACAAGAATAATAAACAATTCAGAAAAAATTGAATATTATGCTCCAGAATCAATTGAAGAAGCTAGTATCATAGTTAACGACTTGTTATATTTGTTAGGAAGTGTGCCATCATTTATTACATTTATGGAAATTGAAGCAAATAATAACTAGATGTCTTTTATCAACAGACAAGTTATTTTAAAGTAATTTCGGTTTTAAATTTAAGATAATAAATTAATGGAAGGAGAAAAATGAGTAATAACAATTTAATTATTAGAAGCAGTAGTGCAGAGTTTTTAATATTTGATAGACAAATTCATAAAAAAGGTATTGAAGTAAGATTTGAAGATGGAGATTTATGGCTAACACAAAAAGCAATTTCTGAATTATATAATATCGATAGAACAGTAGTAACTAAGCATTTGAAAAATATTTTTGATGATTATGAATTAAATAAAAGTTCAGTATGTGCAATTTATGCACATACTGCAAAAGACGGCAAAACATATAAGACAAATTATTATAATTTAGATGCTGTAATTTCAGTTGGTTATAGAGCTAATTCAGATAGGGCTATACAATTTAGAAGATGGGCAACAAATATTCTTAAAGATTTTTCAAAAAAAGGTTACATTATAGACAAAAAAAGAATGGAAAATGGTACTTTTTTTGATGAAGATTATTATGATTCTTTATTAGCAGAAATTAGAGAAATAAGACTATCAGAAAGAAGATTTTATCAAAAGATAACTGATATATATGCAACAAGTATTGATATAGAATATATCAAAAAACAATTTGGCAAAATAACAATTTCTCAATTTAATTGTTTAGCATGTCGTTTAGCAATGTACATTTTAGCAATTATTATATGTATACAGAAAAAAATAAATTTAGTAGTAGATGGTGCAAGAGAAAGTCAGTTATTTGCAATAGAACAAGAAAAAATGATAGAACAATTTAAAAAATTGTTTAAAGAATTTAATATAGAAATTATTTTTCCATTATTATATGAAACAGATGACTATTCTATAAAAAATCAAATATTAGCTCATGGTTTTGTGCCTAAAATGAATGAGGGACAATGTTTACTTGGAATGCCAATATTAAATAACTCAATGAATAATGAAATTTTAGAAGGATGCTTAAACGTTTATCATAAGGAACTTTATCCTAAAATTCATAACATATTAGAAAATTATAAAAATATAGATTTTGAAGGGAAGTATTTGTAATGGATAATAGAAGTAAAAAATTTGTATTTATTCCATTTTGCTTAATTGCACAAGCATATCAAGCCCAAGGAATAGTAAAATATGAATGGAAAAGTTCTATAAGACCATTTGTTGATTTACTTCTTGAGTATAATATAAATATAATTCAAATGCCTTGTGCAGAATCAGAATTTAAAAACAGTTTGATACGAGAACCAAAAGGTATTTCTAAATATGATACTAGAGAATTTAATAAACATTGTGAAGAATTAGCCAATAAAGTTTCTAAACAAATAAAAGATTTAGTGTCATTGAATTATGAAGTAGTAGCAATCTTAGGTATAGAGCAATCTCCATCTTGTTGTGTAAATTATATATACACAAATAAAGGAATGGAAAAAAGAATGGGATTATTTATGCAAAAATTATATGAAAATATAAAAGAATTAAATATTCCTATAATAGGAATAAATAGAAAGCATATAAATAAATCTTTAAAAGAATTAAAAAAAGTAATAGAAGATTAAATATAGATTAGATGTAAGGTTTAAAGTAATATAAATAACAATCAAAGGAGAAAAACGATGAAAATAATATATGGAATAACATTTTTAGTAATATATTTAGAAATTATTTTTAAGGCAATTGTTTTAAAAAAGATAGATTTAACAGATACTTTGTATACTATATTTTTTAGTATGCAAGCAATAGTAATAATTAATTTAATATGTACTATATTTAAAGAAAAAATATCTAAAATAATATATATAGTAATATCTTTAATATTAACAATTTATTATGGGTTTCAAACCGTATTTTTTAGACTATTTAGTATTCCTTTTTCTTTTTCAACTATAGGACTAGCAAAAGGAGCATTAGGATTTACAGATATAGCGCTTAGCATTATCTTTGATAACATAGGTATAATTTTAATACTATTTGTTCCTTTTATATTAGGCTTAATTTTTATACGAAAAATAAAAGTTGAAGAATATAATAAAAAGAAGATTATTATTTCTATATTACTAAGCGCTGTTTTAGTAATGCTTACACCATGCATGATGTATTTTGATAGAAGCGGAAGTTATTCCGCATATAATTTATATTTTGAAATAGATGCCCAAGAAAAAAATATAGAAAAATTTGGATTACTTGAAGCTACTTTAATAGATATAAATAGAACTATATTTGGATTTGAAGAAAAAATTATAGTAGAAATAGATAATAATAACGTACAAAATACAAATACTATAGAAGAAAATGAAGAGAAACCAAAAGAAATAACTTACAATAAATTAGATTTGAATTTAGATGAGCTTCAGAATTCAAATGATGATAACTTAAAAAACATAGGCGACTATATTCAAAACATTCAACCTACAAATAAAAATGAATACACAGGATACTTTAAAGACAAAAATCTAATATTTATTTTAGCAGAAGGATTTAACTCTATAGCAATAAATAAAGAATTAACTCCTACTTTATATAAGTTAAGCAATTCTGGATTTGTATTTAATAATTTTTATTCTCCTGTATTTTTAAGTACAACAGGAGGGGAATTTCAAGCTACTACTGGACTTATACCTACCCAAACAATATTAAATTTATGGAAAAGTGAAATGCCAACTATTAAATATGCTTTAGGAAATAGTTTTTCAAAATATGGCTATAAACCAAATGCATATCATGATTGGACATATAACTACTATTCAAGAGAAAAAACAATGAAGACACTAGGATTTAATTCATACATGGGAATTGGAAATGGACTTGAAAAATTAATAGACAGAGAATGGCTTCCAAGAGATGTAGACATGATAAATGAAACTACTAAATTTTATACAAACGAGGATAAATTCGTAACCTACTATATTACTGTAAGTGGGCATGCTCCATATAATTTTGGAGGAGGAAATTCAACTGCAACAAGATACAAAAATCTAGTGGAAGATTTACCTTACGATACTTCTGTAAAAGCATATTTAGCATCACAAATAGAATTAGATAGAGCCTTAGAAGCTTTAATAGAAAAATTAAAAGAAGCAGGAAGATTAGAAGATACTGTTATAGCTTTAGTTGGTGATCACTATCCATATACTTTAGATATTAATCAAATAAATTCAATAAGTGATTATGAAAGAGATGATATAATAGAAGTAAACAGAAGTAACTTTATACTATGGAATAGTGAAATATCAAAACCAATTTATATAGATAAAGTAGGTAGCCAAATAGATGTACTTCCAACGTTACTTAACTTATTTGGAATAGAATATGACTCTAGATTAATAGTAGGTAAAGATATATTAAGTGACAATGAAGGATTAGCAATTTTTTCTAATAGAAGTTGGGTAAGTGATTATGGTACATATTTTTCAAAAGAAAATGAATTTGTGGTTAAAGAAGGGAAAATAATACCAGAGCGGATATGTAGAAAGTATTAATAACATAGTTGTAAATAAATTTACTATGAGTAATCTATTTATTAAATATGATATATACAATAAAATTATAAAATAAATGAAAAAATGATATGATAATAAAACTAAGTTTAAATTACATAAATTTGACATGTTATGTAGAGTATAGTATAATTTATATAGGTAAACCTAGCAAAATTTAGTAAAAATTGTGACTGCTACTGCGGTCATATAAGGAGGATTTTAAAATGACAAAGCAACGCAAACGGGAAGTTATATGCTTAATAGCAATTGTGATTCTAGCACTCGTGGTGGTGGAGATTGCAATATTCTGTAACTTCTCAAAAAACCATTTTTTGGGAGGCACGCAAATTGGTGAAGTGGACTGTTCTTATTTGACAATTGATTCTGCAATGAAAAAAGTTGCCGAAAAGTACAGGGGACAAAAATGTGAATTTACCTTTTCAACAGGTGAAATTCAGGAAGTTAGCCTAGGCAAATTAGGAGTTGAACTGGATGAGACAAAATTTGCTGAGTGTTTCAACGAACAGCATGAGAATCGGGAGGCTGAAAGAGAATACGACTTAGAAGAGGTAATTAGTGTAGACAAAAAATGGCTGGAAGTTGAGTTGAAAAGAATTCCGCAACTGCAAGAGCAAAACATGAAAAAGCCGGAAAATGCTAGAGTTGAATGGAATGGAACAACTTTCTATGTTTGGGAACACGTTCTTGGAACTGAAGTTAATTTTGAAGATGCTTTACTGATGACGGCAGACGCTTTAGAAAATGGAATCTTCCAAGTTGACTTTACAAGTGTCACGAACATGTATCCAGAAATTTTATCGTCGGATGTTTTGGATGAAGTGAAAGAATTAAACTCTGTTATACTTAATTCAATTCAATTTGAGCTAAGCAATGGAGAAATTGTAACCTTGGACAACAGCATCATGAAAAATTGGGTTACAAAAAATTCCGATGGCTACTTTATTGACACTGAAAACGGCATAGCAAACTTCGTAGAAGAGCTTGCAGTTAAGGTGGATGAAGCGGAAGCAGAATTACACTTTATGCCAACAGAGCTCGATAAAGAAATTGTTCTAGAAGTTCCAAAAGCATTTAGAGCAAGTCTGAACAAAGAGAAGGAAATAGCTGAAATTAAAGCAGCATTTGATAGCAACTGGGTACTCAAACCGAGGCTGATTTATATAGGCTATCCACTTTCAACCAGACTGAATGACCTTGTTGAACTAGACAAAACCAGACAAACTGTATGGCAGTACAGAGATGGAAGCCTTGTGCTTAAATCAGAGTGTGTCACAGCAAATGAAAGCCAAGATTATGATACTCCAAATGGTATATACACTGTAATCAACAAAGCTGAAGACATTGTATTAAGGGGAACAAACCGGGATGGCAGTAAATACGAACAACCAGTAGATTACTGGGTTGGTTTTATACCAAGATATGGTTTTCATGATTCACCTCGTACCGAGTTTGGAGGGGAGATTTACAAAAAAGGTGGCTCTCATGGTTGCGTACATCTGCCAGAAAAAGAAGCGGAAGTACTATACAACCACGCTTCTGAGGGTATGCTGGTAATTATTTATGAGTCCTAAAAAACAGGCGGGTTCAATTGAACCCGCCGTGTTTTTTATTTTTAATGTATGTTTACTTTTAATTCTAAAAGATATATGATAAAATAGGCAAAAGAAAGGAAAAATCATGGCATCAATTACAGAAATAAAAAATAGATTACCAAAAGAGTTTGTAGATAATTTATATACAATGTTTTCGCCTGGAGTTGTAGACAATATTTTTAGAGGAATAGCTGAAAAAAGATTTACAACATTAAGGGTTAATACACTAAAATATAATATACAGGATTTGATGAAATATTTTAAAGAGATTAATATAAAATTTGAGAGAGTATTATGGTATAAAGATGCCCTAATAATAAAAAATGCTACTGAAAAAGATATACAAAAGTTAGAAATCTATCAAAAGGGATATATCTATATACAAAGTTTGTCGAGTATGGTTCCTCCATTAGTCTTGGCTCCTCAAGAAGGTGAAAATGTATTAGATTTAACTGCAGCGCCTGGAAGCAAAACTACACAGATAGCTTCATTGATGAATGGAAAAGGGTCTGTATTAGCTAACGAATTAGATAAACTGAGATGTGAAAAGTTAAAATATAATATAAATAGTCAAGGAGCAAACATCGTAAAGGTTATAAATGGTAGAGGAGAAAAAATTGGAGAACAATATAGTGAAAAATTTGATAAAGTTTTATTAGACACTCCATGTAGTGGTGAAGGAAGATTTACTATTTATAATGTACAAAGTTATAAAACATGGTCACCTAAAACAGTTAATGAACTTACCAAAATGCAGAAAAAATTATTCAAAAGTGCATATAACGCATTGAAACCAAAGGGAACATTAGTGTATTCAACTTGTACATTAAATAAAGAAGAAAATGAACATATTTTAGATTGGGCATTAAATAATTTTAATTTAAAACTTGTCCCACTCGATGTTAATATAAGGGAAGCAATCCCAGCATTTAGTAATGAATTAAATAAATCAATAAACAATGCAATTAGAATATTACCATCAAAAAACATGGAAGGTTTTTTTGTTGCAAAATTTATAAAAAAATAAAGTATTAATAGTGAAAATAATGAAAGGAGTGAAAATGCTATTTTAAAGTAGCATTTTAATAAGAAATGAAAGACAGAATAATAGATTGTTTAGCATATGAAGGAAAAGTAAGTATAAAATGCATGTCATCTACAGAGATTGTAGAAGAGGCAAGAAAAATACATGGGTTAAGTCCAACAGCTACTGCAGCCTTAGGTAGATTACTAACAATAACAAGCATTATGGGATATGAATTGAAAGAAAAAGATGGAAACCTAACAAATCAAATAAAAGGAGATGGGCCAATAGGAATATTAACAGCAGTTGCAGATAGTAACGGAAATGTTAAGGGCTATGTAGGAAACAATACAGTAGATATTCCACTAAAAGAAAATGGAAAACTAGATGTAGGTACAGCAGTTGGAAAAAAAGGAATGTTATACATTGTAAAAGACTTAGGAATAGGAAAACCATATGTTGGAATGACCCCTATCGTAAGTGGAGAAATAGCAGAAGATTTTACAAATTACTTTGCTACATCTGAACAAACTCCAACAGTAATTGCACTAGGCGTACTTGTGGATAAAGACGGAGTAAGAACTGCAGGTGGTTACAAATTATCATTAATGCCTGATGCAACAGAAGATATTATTTCAACTATTGAACAACAAATTAGCAAAATAGAACCAATAAGCAAAATGCTGGATGAAAATAAAACATTGGAAGAGATTGCAAAATTAGTTACTGGTGACGAAAACATACAAGTATTAGAAACTATAAATCCAGAATTTAAATGTAATTGTTCAAGAGAAAAATGTGAAAAAGGGTTAATTGCTGTTGGAAAAACGGAATTAGAGGCAATGATTAACGAGGAAGAAAAAATAGAAATAGTATGTAATTTCTGTAATTCAAAACATATTTTTACAAAAGAAGATTTGCAAAATTTAGTTGATAAGATTTAAAAAATCACTGAATAAGTAACGTAAAAATATAAAGGAAATAAAATTTTATGAAGAACTTATTAATTGATGAAAGAATAAGAAAGATTGAATTAGAATATCTATCAAAATTTTTAAATGTAAAAAAATTACCATTATCAAATGATGTATATGAGCAAATATCAGGGCATAGTGATATTTTTTATTGCAAAATAAATAATAAAATTGTTTGTGCACCAAATGCTCCAATAATAGAAAAAAGTTTTATTATGGGAACAACCAAAATAGAAAAAAATTATCCGAAAGATGTTGCATATAATGCTTGTCAGATAGGCAACATAATAATTGGGAGCAAATATACAGATAACACTATTAATCCCAATATAATAGTGAAACAAGGATATGTAAAATGCTCAATTTGTGTTACTGGAAAAAAATCTTGTATTACATCAGACGTAAACATTTATAAAAATTTAAAAAATTATGGAATAGATTGTTTGTATGTAGAAGAAAATAATATTAAATTATTAGATAAAAGTAGCAAAACAACAAAAATGAATGGTTTTATAGGAGGAGCAAGTTTAGTATTTGATAATAAATTTGTTTTGTTTGGAGATATAGAAAAGCTAAAAAATAAAGAAAAAATACTAGAACATATAAAAAAATATAATTTACAATTAGTACATTTTAAAGGTTTAGATATATATGATTATGGTGGCGGAATTATTTTTTAGAATATGCATAATATATAAATTAAACAATAATTAAAAAAATTTTTAATTAAAGGTTGAAAAAGAGAATATTAAGTATTAAAATAATATATATTAAGATAAAATGTTGAAAAAAATAACTGTTTTTCAATATATTAGAAACTTAGGAAAGGATAAAGAGATATGAAGAAAAAAATTGTTTTATTAAGCTTAATTATGATTTTAGTAATGGCTGTAGTCATGCCAATATTTGCATATGCGGCAAATGAAGATGTGACATTGGAGAAAGTAAAAGACAATGTTTGTACAATAAAATTAGGTGAAGATGGAGAGGTAATAAAGAAATTACTTTCTGTTAGCAATGAGAAAAAAGAAGTTACTTTACAAGTTGAAGTGAAGAATTTAAAAAGTGAAGAAGAGGAAATTACTCCTACAGAAATGTTTTTAGTAATTGATAATTCTAAAAGTATGACAGATAATTCTTTAACAGATGGTAGAACTAGAAAAGAAGCTGTTTTTTCAGCTGCTAAAACTTTAGTTCAGCAGATATTAAAGGAACAACCTACTTCTAAAATAGGAATTGTAAGTTTTTCTTCAAATGCAGATGTATCAAAAGAAGGAACTCTTGAAGATGCTAATCTTGTAATAAAGCCAACAAGTAATGAAGAAGAAATAACTACAGCAATTGACGGAATTGAAACAACAGGAACAAGAACAAATATTGATGCTGGTTTACAAATAGCAAAAAATAATTTTACTACAGAGGAAGCACTTAATAGATATGTAATATTATTAACAGATGGTGTTCCAAACAATTCTGTTGGAACCTCTATGACTTATTCAGGAGAAACAACAACTAATACAAAAAACACATTAAAAGCTATAATTGATAGCAAAATTGATATTATAACTGTTATGACTGGTGTAGATCCAACTTATCAACCAGATCCAGATGGAAATGTATCACCAGAAGCAGCAGGAAAAACTTATAAAGATTTGGCAGAAGAAATATTTGGTACACAAGAAAAACCAAACTATGGTAAATTCTACTATGTATCAGACGAAGCTGTTGAAGATACAATTACTAAAGAAGTTTACAATGATGTAAAAGTAGTTGTTACAAACGAGATAAAAGATATTACTGTTGTTGATTATTTCCCTCTTGATATAGTAGAAAATTATGATTTTGAAATATTTGAAAAAGAAAATATTGGTGAAGTTACCCCAACTATTAATAAAGATAATAATAGCATAACATGGACAATTGAAACACTAAAAGCTGAAGAGACAGCTTCATTCAAATACAAATTAAAATTAAAAGAAAAATTTAACGAAAAAATTATAAATGTAGAAACTCCAACAAACGAAAAGGTTGATGTAACATATACTGGAAAAGATGGAGAAGTTAAAGCAGAAACATCTGATGTAACACCTTCAATAATATTAAAGAAAGACAAAACTATAGCACCAGATCCAATACCTCAAACAGGAGATAGTGTAGGAATAATAACTTTAATAGTTGTTACATTAGTAATAATTTTAGGAGTTGGAATATACCAATATCGTAAAAATAATAAATAAAATAATGCAATATAAAAAACAATAATAATGTTTAAAATATAAAATAATAAATAAACCCAAAAAGTATTTAACTTTTTGGGTTTTACCTATATAGATAGTTCATATTCAATATTTAAAAGTCTATTATATTTTGCTATTCTATCTGTTCTACATGGAGCACCAGATTTTATTTGCCCAATATTAGTAGCAACAGCAATGTCTGCAATAGTAGTGTCCTCTGTTTCACCAGATCTATGAGAAAGAACAACTCTATAATTATTAGACTTTGCAAGTTCTATGGCATCCAATGTTTCAGTAAGTGTTCCAATTTGATTAGGTTTAATTAAAATACTATTAGCAACACCTAAATTAATTCCTTTTTTCAATCTTGAAACATTTGTTACGAATAAATCATCTCCTACTAATTGAACTTTATTACCTAACTTTTGAGTTAATATTTTCCAAGAATCCCAATCTTCTTCTGCTAAACCATCTTCTATTGAAATAATTGGATATTTATTAGTAAGATTAGAAAGATAGTCAATCATTTCTTCTTTGGTTTTATATTCTCCAGTTTTCCAAAACAAATATCCATCTTTATTTTGCTTTTTTGCTTCATCATACATTTCAGTAGCAGCAACATCTAAAGCAATACCTACATCACTATATAATTTATAATTGGACTTTTGTATAGCCTCAACAATTAAATCTAATGCTTCTTCAACAGACTGCAAGTTAGGAGCAAATCCACCTTCATCTCCAACAGCAGTAGATAAATTTTTAGATGTTAATAATTTCTTTAAATTCTGATATATAGTAACACCCATTTCTAATTTTTCTGCAAAAGTTTTACCACCAACAGGAACAATCATAAATTCTTGTAAGCTTAAATTATTATCAGAATGTTTACCACCATTTAAAATATTCATCATAGGAGTAGGCAAAATATGACTATTTACTCCTCCAATATATGAATATAATGGTAGTCCAAGAGAATTGCTAGCTGCTCTACAACAAGCTAAAGAAACACCTAAGATTGCATTTGCGCCTAAATTAGATTTGTTTGGAGTTCCATCTAAATTAATAAGAAAATTATCAATATTTCTTTGGTCATAGACATTCATATTAATTAATTTTTTTGCTATTTTAGAATTAACATTTTTAACTGCTTGTTTTACTCCTTTACCATTGTATCTGTTTTCATTAGTATCTCGCAATTCAACTGCTTCAAAACTGCCAGTTGAAGCACCAGATGGAACTATAGCTATTCCAGAAAATCCTCCTTCTGTTACTACTTCTACTTGAACTGTAGGATTTCCTCTAGAGTCTAAAACTTCTAAAGCTTGAACACTTTGAATTCCTAAATAATCTTTCATAACATTACCTCCGATGGTAATATTATTGACTTTAAATGGAAATTAATACATGTATTTACTTATTTTACAATTTTATTACAAAATATAAAATATATTGAAAATGAAAATGCAATATGGTAGTATAATTAAAAGAAAATTAAACATGGAGGTAAAAAATGAAAAAAACAAGAGAAAACAAAAAGAACAACGAAAGTCTAAAAAGCATAAATAGTCAAAGAGCTATAACATTAATTGCACTTGTTGTAACAATTGTAGTGTTACTAATATTAGCAGGAGTAAGCTTAAGCCTAGTACTAGGAGAAAATGGAATAATAAACAAGGCAAAAGAAGCAGGAGACAAATATGGAGAAGCATACGAAAATGAGCAATCAGAATTAAACAAAGTAGATGAATGGCTAGAAGAAAATATTGGAGGTTCAACTGGTGGAGGAGGCTCACAAAATTTACCATCTACAGGAGAAACTAAGCCATATTTACCAGGAGACGATTTCCATCAAGTACCAGGAACAGACTTAAGTAATGGATTAGTAATAGAAGATGGAGAAGGAAACCAATATGTATGGATAGAAGTGCCAAAAACAACGACAGTATATCCAACAGCAGGATTAAATATAACAAACTTTACAGAAGACGAATATATAAAAATAGAAAATGATTTACACACTTATACAGATTACTATAGAAGAAATAAAAGTGGAACATTAACAAGTTTTACAGACACATATTATGCAGATACAGACAATACAGGATGGTTTGCAAGTGCAACAGAATATAATGCATTAAAACAAAAAATGTTAAAAAGTGTATACCAAAATGGAGGCTTTTGGATAGGAAGATACGAAGCAGGAATTGAGACAAATAGAACTTCAAGCGGTGAAGCAACAGTAACACCTGTATCTAAAGCAGACCAATACCCATATACTTATGTAACAAGAACACAAGCACAAGTATTAGCACAACAAGTAAATTCAGGAAACTATACAAGTAGTTTAATGTTTGGAGTGCAATGGGACTTAGTAATGAAGTTCCTAGAAACAAAAGGTGTTTCTCAAGATGATTTAAGAAGTGATAGTACAAGTTGGGGAAATTATCGCAATTCAACATTTACATTAAATAGAGGGAAATACGCACAATATAATAAATTATCAACATGGTATAATTATAATCAAGATTTAGCAAATTGTGTGCAAAGCAGTGTAAAGCAAGGTGCAAGTGATTCTACGAATAGTATATTATTAACAACAGGAGCAAGTGATGAAACAAAGAAGATGAACATATACGACTTAGCAGGAAATGTATGGGAGTGGACCTTAGAATATACCTCTAACACCAGCAATCCTTGTGCTGACCGTGGTGGTAACTATCACAACACTGGTTCCTACGAGCCAGCACGCTCCCGCGACCACTTCAGCTACGATACGACCCACAGCTTCAACGGCAATGGGTTCCGTCTCTCACTTTTTTAAGGTAGCACTGAGCCCTGAATGCGAGAACTATAAAATATAGATAAGCAGAGCCCAGGGTATAAAATATGAAACTAGTCTAGCGATAGTCTAGTATTACAGTAGAAAATTAAATATTAGAGTAGGTAGGTAAACGAGCCCGCTTATAACACGTAAGTGTTATGATATATTTTATATAGCAAAAATTGTTTTTTACAATTTTTGCTTTTTTTATATTTTTCATTCATACATTATTTTGATTTGCAAAAGGAACAGTAGTACTTAAGAATACAGTAGAAAAGTTAAGTAAGGAAATTTATTTCAATGATGAAAGAGGAAAAATACAAAAATAATGCAAAAATACTTGACAAATACAAGAAAATGTTGTAAAGTATATAAGCATTACAAAAATAATAAATGCTATGTAAGCCTTGTGAAAGGAAAGTGATAAAATGGAAAAGAAAGTTCAACTTGGAATGTTATGTGAAATATATGGAAATCTTTTAACAAAAAGACAATTAAATATATTAAACGATTATTGCAATGAAGACTTTTCTTTAACAGAAATCGCAGAAAACAATAATATAACAAGGCAAGCCGTTAACGACATTGTTAAGAAAGGAGAAAATAAGCTTTTGGAATATGAACAAAAGCTAGGAATTATGAAAAAGACAATAAATCAAGAAAAGCAAATCCAAAACATTCTTTCAGAGCTAAGTAAGATTACAGATGACTCGTCAGACAAAAAAATAGCAAAGATCTTAGATAGCGTAAGAAAAGAGTTAATAAGCTTAAATGCATAGTTAAGCAACAATAGAAAAAATGGAGGTTTTAGAATATGGCTTTTGAAGGACTATCTTCTAAATTACAAGAATTTACTAAAAAATTAAAAGGTAAAACAAGAATTACAGAATCTGATTTAAAAGAAATGTTAAGAGAAGTAAAACTTGCGTTATTAGATGCAGATGTTAACTACAAAATAGTAAAAGAGTTTACAGCTAGCATACAAGAAAAAGCCTTAGGCCAAGATGTTTTAAAATCTTTAACTCCTGGACAACAAGTTGTTAAAATAGTAAAAGATGAATTAGTAGATTTACTTGGAGGAACAGAGTCAAATATTAATTTTTGTCCAAATCCACCAACAATAATAATGTTAGTTGGTCTTCAAGGTTCAGGTAAAACAACAACTGCAGGTAAACTTGCAAATTTGTTAAGAAAACAAGGCAAGAAGCCATTATTAGTTGCATGTGATGTTTACAGACCAGCTGCTATAAAGCAATTACAAGTAGTAGGTTCTCAACTAAACATTCCAGTATTTGCAAATGAAAATTCAAAAGATGTTGTACATATAGCAAAACAAGCTATGAGTATTGCATATTCAAAGTTAAATGACGTAATAATATTAGATACAGCTGGACGATTACAAATAGACGAAGAATTAATGAATGAGCTAAAAAATGTAAAGGCAAATGTTCATCCTCACGAAATATTATTAGTAGTTGATAGCATGACTGGACAAGAAGCTGTAAATGTTGCAAATGGATTTAATGATGCTTTAGGAATTGATGGAGTTATACTTACAAAATTAGATGGTGATACACGTGGAGGTGCAGCACTTTCAGTAAAAAAAGTAACAGGTAAACCAATAAAATTTACTGGTACTGGAGAAAAGTTAAATGAACTTGAAGTATTTCATCCAGACAGAATGGCATCAAGAATATTAGGAATGGGTGATGTTCTATCAATAATAGAAAAAGCAGAAGAATCATTCAATCAAGAAGAAGCAGAAAAGCTTACAAAACAATTGGCTAAAAAGGAATTTGACTTAAACGATTATTTAACTCAACTAAGGCAAGTAAAGAAAATGGGTTCATTTTCATCAATATTAAAAATGCTACCAGGAATGGCAAATCTTAAAGATTTAAAAGTTGATGACAAAGAATTTACAAGAATTGAAGCCATCATATGTTCAATGACAGACAAAGAAAGAAGAAATCCTAAAATTTTAAATGGACAAAGAAGACTTCGTATTGCAAAAGGTAGTGGAACAAGCGTGCCAGAAATTAATAGATTTATGAAATCATTTGAAATGACACAAAAAATGATGAAACAAATGAAAGATAAAAAATCTATAAATAAGATGATGGGAAGCATGAAAAACATGGATCCAAAAGAATTAGAAAATCTAAAAAAATTAATTAAATAATGTTTTTAATATTTTCTATGTATGTTTTGGAAAGTTTCCGAATGTACATGAAAAAATATATAAATAGTATAAACTTTGCGGAGGTGAAAATAAATGGTAAAAATTAGATTACAAAGAGCAGGTGCAAAAAAAGCTCCATTCTATCATATTGTTGTTGCTGATTCAAGATCACCTAGAGATGGAAGAATAGTAGAGCAAATTGGAACATATGATCCAATGACAAATCCAGCTACAATTAAATTAAATAAAGAAAAAGTAGAACAATGGATTAAAAATGGTGCAAAGCCAACAGATACAGTAAAAGCTTTAATAGAAAAAGCACAATAATAGTGTGAAGAAAGGCAAAATTGTATGGAAAAAATCTTAAAAACAATAATAGAAAATCTTGTAGAAAATAAAGATCAAGTTCAAATCACAAGAGTTGACGATGAAAAAGGAATACTTCTTAAAGTAAAAGTTGCAGATAGTGATATGGGCAGAGTTATTGGAAAACAAGGAAAAATTGCAAAAGCAATAAGAACTGTTATGAAAGCAGTTACATCTAAAGAGCATAAAAAAGTTGGAATTGTATTTGAGGAATAAGAAATGGAAAAATATTTAGAAATTGGTCAAATTGTAAATACATTTGGAATAAAGGGACAAGTAAAAGTTAAACCTTTCACAGATGATATAAACAGATTTGACGAATTAAAAGAAGTATATGTTGAAAAAAAACATGAACTAAAATTATTCCAAATAGAAAAAGTTAATTACAGCAAAAATATGGTCATTTTAAAGCTAAAGGGAATAGAAACTCCAGAACAGGCTGAAACTTTAAGAAATAGCTATCTTAAAATAAATAGAAAAGATGCTAAAAAACTTCCAGAAGGAACATACTATATAGCTGATTTAATAGGATTAGATGTATATACTGACGAAGATAAGTTTCTTGGAAAGGTTGACTACATATACAATGCAGGAAGTAGCGATATATATGTTGTAAAGGACGAGCAGGGAAAAGAAGTTTTATTACCAGCTATTAAAGATGTACTAAAACAAGTAGACTTAGAAAATGGCAAAATAATAGTTCATATTATTGAAGGTTTAATTTAAAAAGAGAGGTAAAAATGAAATTTGATGTACTAACATTATTTCCAGAAATGTTCGAGCCACTAAAACATAGTATTATTGAAAGAGCGTCTAAGCAAAATCTTATAGATATTAATTTAATTAATATAAGAGATTTTTCAAAAGACAAACACAAAAAAGTAGATGATACTCCATATGGTGGAGGAGCAGGGATGGTAGTAAGAGCAGATGTTGTATATGATGCATATCAATCTGTAAAAGAAGATAATTCAAAAGTTATATATTTATCTCCTCAAGGAAAAAAATTAAACCAAGCAAAAGTTCAAGAATTATCAAAAGAGAAACACTTAATTCTCTTATGTGGTCATTATGAAGGTATAGACCAAAGAGTTCTAGATGAAATTGTGGATGAAGAAATTTCTATAGGTGATTATGTTTTAACAGGTGGAGAACTACCAGCAATGGTACTTATAGATTCCGTTAGTAGATATGTGGAAGGCGTACTTGCAGAAGATTCAACCAAAGAAGAATCTTTTTCACAAGGCTACTTAGAATATAGTCAATACACAAGACCAGAAGAATTCAATGGTAAAAGAGTTCCAGAAGTATTAACTTCAGGTAACCATCAGAAAATAGAACAATGGAGAAGAAAGAGTTCGCTTATAAATACATTCTTGAAAAGACCTGAGCTTCTAGATAATGAAAAAATAGAAGAAGCAAAAAAGATTATTTCGGAAGAGAATGAATCTGAAA
The DNA here is from genome assembly GCA_944386665.1 of uncultured Clostridia bacterium. GTDB lineage: Bacteria > Bacillota > Clostridia > TANB77 > CAG-508 > CAG-245. Next base: position 1,997 of record CALXBZ010000016.1, on the reverse strand, counting down.
TATTGAATAAATAAAAATTAAGAAAGGAGAATATCAATGGATATCATAAAATCAATAGAACACGAACAATTGAAAAATAAGATTCCAGACCTTAAAGTTGGTGATACAGTAAGAGTACATCAGAGAATTAAGGAAGGAAACAGAGAAAGAATCCAAGTATTCGAAGGAATAATAATTAAAAAACAAGGTGGCGGAGTTAACGCTACATTTACAGTAAGAAGAATTGCTTATGGAGTAGGAGTTGAAAAAACATTCTTAGTACACTCTCCATTAGTTGAAAAAGTAGAAGTAGTAAGAGTTGGAAAAGCAAGAAGAGCAAAGTTATACTATTTAAGAGAAAGAACAGGAAAATCTGCTAAGACAAAGGAAAACATCGGAGCAAAAATCGAATCTAAATATATTGATGTTAAAGAAGATTTAGCAGAAGTACCTGCAACTGAAGTTGTAGCAGAAGAAGCTAAAACAGAAGCAGTTGCTGAAGAAACAGTTGCTACACCAGAAGTAAAAGAAGAAAAATAATTGTTTTAATACGAATAATTACAAAAATAAAGTGCATTTCAAATGCACTTTATTTTGTTATAAATCTTTATTACTTATTTTTGCGTATTTTCTTAATTTTAAATATGCCAAATAATTAATACTTCCAGCAGGGAATCTACCTGTTGAATCTCTTCTACCAGCAGGAACACCTGTTAATAATTCTATTCCTTCTTCTATAGTAGAAACAGCATAAATATGAAATTTTTTATCTTTTACAGCTTCAACAACTTCATCAGATAAATTTAAATTCTGTTCGTTTAATTTTGGAATCATTACTCCATGAGAACCATCAAGCCCACGCATTTTACAAATTTTAAAGAATCCTTCAATTTTGTCGTTAACACCACCAATTGGCTGAATTTCACCTTTTTGATTTACAGATCCTGTAACAGCAATTGATTGATTAATAGGAATTCCCGATAAGCTAGATAGAATTGCATATAGTTCTGTACTAGAAGCACTATCGCCATCTACGCCATTATATAATTGTTCAAAACATAAACTTGCTGTTAATGATAATGGCATATCCTGTGCAAACATTTCTCCTAAGTAGCCAGTAAGAATTAATATACCTTTAGAATGGCTAGAACCAGACATTTCAACTTCTCTTTCAATATCAATAATTCCATTTTTGCCAACATAAGTGTTTGCTGTTATTCTTGCCGGTAATCCAAAAGAATAATCTCCAATATTCATAACAGTTAAACCATTTATTTGCCCAACTTTAGAACCTTGAGTATCTATTAAAAGAGTTCTATTATCAATCATTTCTATATATTTTTCGTTATATTTTTGAACTCTTTCAACTCTTTGAGCAAGAGCATCATCAACAATTGTTCCTGTTATTACTTTTTCTCTACGTAATCTTGCCAGGGTAGCTGCTTCACCAACGACCTGAGTAATTTCACTAAATTTTGTAGAAAGTTTTGTTTGATTATCTGCTAGTCTTGAAGCAAATTCTATAATTTTAGACATACCAGATCTATCTAAAGGTGGCAACTCTTCTGTTTGGCAGAAACCTTGAACAACTCTTGCAAGTTTATTCATATTTTCAGCAGTTAAAGGAGCGTCATCTTCAAACTCTACTTTAATTCTGAATAATTTTCTAAAGTCAGCATCTACAGAAATTAAAGCTTGATATAATGCTTCATTTCCAATCAAAATTACTTTTAAATTAAGAGGAATAGGTTCGGGTTTTAAAGAAACCATTACCATTGATGAGTGCTGGTCAACAAGATTTTCTATTCCTAGTTCTTTAGTTCTTAAAACTTTCTTAAATGTTTCGTAACAAGATTGATTTGCTACAAGGTCAGCTGCTTGCATTATTAAATATCCGCCATTTGCAATGTGAAGTAATCCAGGTTTTAACATAGTGTAATCGGTTTTTAAACTTCCATAATAATTTTCATATTCTAATTTACCGAATATATTAGGGTATGAATAGTTAGAATCCATTA
>CALXBZ010000015.1 GCA_944386665.1 uncultured Clostridia bacterium | reverse complement strand
AATACTCTAGTTTGTCCACTTATTATCTCTGATGCTGTATATTTACTTGTTGTTACTCCAGTTACTACATTTGTAGTGCCTCCTGTTATTGCTATTGGCTCTGCTGCTGTTACATACATTGAACTTGGAGTTTCTACTGGCACCCATACCCATTGATTTCCTACTAAATCTTTTCCTACATTTGTTTGACCTTTATATTTTTCATTATCTGCTTCTGCATCTGATATTACTATTCCTGTATCCTTGGTTCCTCCTACATAGTAATAGCCTTCTGGTATTGTTACATTTTCTACTGTTCCTCCACCAAGGTCTTCGTCAGGATTCTCATCAGAATTTCCTCCAATATTTTCTTCTAGCCATTCATCTACTTTGTTTAGTTCTGATTGCTCATTTTTTGTTGCTTCTGCGTATTTATCTCTAGCTTCTTTTGCCTTGTTTATTATTCCATTTTCTCCTAGTACTAGGCTTAAGCTTACTCCTGCTAATATAAGCAAAACAACTATTGTTACGACCAAAGATATTAGGGTTATACCTTTTTCACTTTTATTTGCATTTTTTTGCATTCTTTTATTCCTCCTTTGTTTTTCTTGTTTCTAAAGATTTTATTTTTTCTATATTTACTATATAGATATTAAATACTTCCTCTATACTATAACATTACATTTTTTATTTTTCAATACTCTTTTATCTTTTTTTGCACAAAAAAAAGCAGTAACTTCATTTAAGTAAAGCTCTGCTTTTATATATTTATATTATTTTTTACTATCTTTTTTTGTTTTTTTTGCCTTCTTAGTAGATTTTTTGGTTTTTGCTTTAGATGTTTTTGTGGTATTTTTTACGTTTTCTTCTGGTGTCCACTTTTCTCCCACTTTTGGTTTGTTCCATGATATATAATTGCAAGTTTCTGGGTTGTGTTCACAAATATAGAAGTTTCTTCCTCTTTTTGTTTTTCTAATTTGAACTTTTCCTCCACAAACAGGGCATGGTTCCTCTATAGTAACAACAAATGGCTTAACATTTTTGCATTCTGGATATCCTGGACATGCTAAAAACTTTCCATATCTGCCCATTTTTATTACCATCATTCTTCCACATTTGTCACACTTAACATCAGATACTTCATCTTCTAATTTTACATGTTCTAATTCTTTGTCTACTTTTTCCACCTCTTGTTCAAATTGAGGATAAAAATTTCTTAAGACTTGTTTCCATTCTTCTTTTCCAGATGCAACCTCATCAAACTCATTTTCAACTTTAGCTGTAAATTCCACATTTATTATTTCACTAAAGTTTTCTGTTAGAAGTTTATTTACAATTTCTCCTAATTCAGTTGGAACTAGTTGTTTTTTGTCTTTAACAATATATCTTCTTTCTAAAATAGTAGTAATTGTAGGAGAATACGTACTTGGTCTTCCTATTCCTTTTGCTTCAAGTTCTTTTACTAAGCTTGCTTCAGTATACCTTGCTGGTGGTTCTGTAAAGCTTTGTTTTGGTTCTAGTTTTTTCTTTTTTAATTCTTGTCCTACCTCTAACAAAGGAATACTTGTATTTTCTTCGTCCTCTTGTTCATTGTCTTTTCCTTCTACATATAAAACCATAAATCCTTTAAATTTTAGATTTTGACCACTTGCTTTAAAGTTATATTTATTTACATCTATATCCACATTTATTGTATCATACACTGCAGATGTCATTTGACTTGCTAAAAATCTATTATATATTAATTTATATAATTTATATTGATCTGTTGTAAGTGAATCTTTTATACTATCTGGTGTTATATAAATATAGGTTGGTCTGATACCTTCATGAGCATCTTGAGCTTCACTATTCTTTTTATAGTATCTATTTTCATAGTATTCATTTCCATATACTTTGGTTATTTGTTCTCTTGCAGCTGTTCTTGCCTCTTCAGATATTCTAGTTGAGTCTGTTCTCATGTATGTTATAAGACCCACGCTGCCTTTTTCTGGTATTTTAACACCTTCGTATAATCCTTGTGCAACAGACATAGTCTTTTTTAATGTAAATCCTAATTTTCTAGATGCTTCTTGTTGCATTGTGCTAGTTGTAAAAGGTGGAGCCGGACTTCTTTTCTTTTCTCCTGTTTTTACATTTGATACTAAGTATTTTCCATTCTGAATATCTGCTAATATTTCATTTACTTCTGCTTCTTTGTGCAGTTCTATTTTTTTACCATCTTTTCCATAAAATTTAGCTTCAAATTCTTTTTCTGTTTTTTTGTCTAATAAAGTAGCATATATATTCCAATATTCTTCTGGTACAAAATTTCTTATCTCGTTTTCTCTGTCTACTATAAGCTTAACAGCAACAGATTGAACTCTACCAGCTGAAAGTCCTGGTTTTACCTTTTTCCATAATAATGGGCTAATCTTGTACCCCACAATTCTATCTAACACTCTTCTTGCTTGTTGTGCATCTGTTAAATTCATATCTATTTTTCTTGGTTTTTTCATAGATTCTTGCACAATTTCTTTTGTAATTTCGTTAAAAGTAACTCTACAAACACTATCTTCTGGAATATCTAATATATGTGCCAAATGCCATGCAATGGCTTCTCCTTCACGGTCAGGGTCGGTTGCAAGATACACTTTTTTTGCACTTTTTGCATCTTTTTTTAAAGCTTTTATTAAATCACCCTTGCCTCTAATGTTTATATATTCAGGTTCAAAATCGTTTTCAATATTAATTCCTAATTTTGATTTTGGTAAATCTCTTATATGTCCCATTGAAGCAACTACCTTTGTATTTCCTCCTAGGAATTTTTTTATAGTATTAGCTTTTGCAGGTGATTCTACAATTATTAATTTATCTGCCATTATATATCTCCAATCTTAATTTTGTATTATTTTACTATATAAATAATATTATACTATTATTGTCAATACATTTTAGAATAAATCTTTTAATTTTTCAAGCATTTCTGTTGCATCTTCAATGGAAGTTCCTGTTTTTTATTGATATTTACAATTTATTTGATGTTTGCCTGTCAAATTACAACATTATATTATTTCTGCTTTTTTTCTTAAATCTCTTAAAATATCATTTGCGCTTATTGGCGTTACTTTGTTTTTTATTAGTATTTCTAGCAATTTTTCTATTGTTTCTTCATTGTCTGATATGTATTTAACTGCAGATTTCTCTTTTATTTTATTTTTTCCATTTACTTCTTCTTTAATAATTTCTATTCCATATTTTTTATCATCAGCTTTTGCCAATATATCTCTTGTTTTATAATATTTTAGATTCATCGAAAATTTTTTATTCATGTCGATACAGTCATTTTCGTTTATTTTAACTTTGCCATATAATCTTTTCATCTATAGTCCTCCCAATGGACTATATTAACATCTAAAGTATAGATATATCAAGTATTTTCGTATACCTCATTTCGACATAATTTGACATTTAGTTATAACACATTCTAAAACAAGTAATTACTATACATTCGTTATTTTTAGTATTTCGTTATAAATTGTGTCTTCCACATTCATTTTAGCAACTTTATATGCATTTTCTCCCATTTGCTTTAGTGCTTGTTTATCTTTGACAATTTCATTTATTGTAAAATTTAATTTAGAGTAATTTAAATCTTTATCTAAAATTATTTTTGCTGCATTTACATTTTCTAGTACTTTAGCATTATATTCTTGGTGATTCTCTGTTGCAAATGGGAAAGGTATAAATATTGCTGGTTTGCCTAATGTTGAGATTTCTGTAATTGTCATTGCACCACTTCTACTAACTACTAAATCCGCCATTTCCATTACTTCTTGCATATTATATATGTATGGCAATATTTTTGTATTTTCTATGTTCTCTATTTCTATTTGCTTATTTAATAATTCTTTTTTTATTTCTTCATAATTTCCTTTTCCAGCAGCCCAAACAATTTGGTATTCAGTATTTAACTTGTTTTCTATTATTCCTAATAAAGCTTCATTTATGCTTTGTGCCCCTTGGCTTCCTCCAAAAACAAGAATTACTGGTAATTGTTTTTTTAACCCCATTTCTTGCTTAATGTTATCTTTTTGTTGGTCAGTAAGTCTATTTCCATTTATTTTAGATGGTGTTCCTGTAACTACTACTTCTTTTGCATTTGGTAATCTTTTCTTTGCATCTTCAAATCCTACAAGAATTTTTTCTGCTTTTTTTGCTAGAATTTTAACAGCAATTCCCGGAAAAGCATTACTTTCATGCAAAATAATTGGTATTTTTAATTCATTTGCTGCTTGACCTACTGAAACACAAATATAACCTCCTGTTCCAATTACAACATCAGGTTTAATTTCTTTTAATATTTTCTTTGCTTGCCCAACTGATTTTATTGTTTTATATAATCTTCTTATATTATCTAAATTTATTTTTCTATTAATTCCATATGAATCTATTTTTTTTAGTTCATATCCTGCTCTTGGAACCAAATCATTTTCTAAACCTCTATCTGTTCCTATAAAAACTATTTTAGAATTTGGTTCTTTTTCCATTATTTTATTTGCAATAGCTATTCCTGGGTTAATATGTCCTCCTGTGCCTGCTGCTGCAATTACAACTTTCATATTCTTTCCTTTCTAAAGCCAAGGGGCATTCCCCTTGGCTTCATTATTAATGTTCATTTGGGGACAGTTTGTACGTTTGGGGACTGTCCCCAAACGAGCATTAGACTTTTGAACCTGCTCTTGAAATATTTAATAATATTCCAACTGATGCAAGTAATATTACTAAAGCTGTTCCACCGATAACTAAAAAACGGTAGTGCCATTCCAGTAGTTGGAATTGATGCTGTTACAACTGCAATGTTTATTATTGCTTGAGTAGCAACTAATGTTGTTACTCCTATAGCAAGTAAACAGCCAAACATGTCTGGAGCTTTCATTGCTATTACGACTCCCCTCCAAACAAATACGGCAAATAAAGCGATTATTGCTACGCAGCCTACAAATCCTAATTCTTCTGCAATGATTGCAAATATAAAGTCATTTTGTGGTTCTGGTATGTATAAATATTTTTGCTTACTGTTTCCAAGTCCAACTCCAAATAATCCTCCAGAGCCTATAGCGTATAAGCTTTGTACCATTTGGTATCCAGTTCCAGTAGCATCTGACCATGGATCAAAGAAAGTTTTTATTCTGTCTATTCTGAATGAATCTGATGAACCATCACTTCCTTTTAATATTTCTTTTGCCAGAATAAGTGCTACTCCTGCAATTCCCATTAATCCAACAACAAAGAAATGTAATACTCTGCACCCTGCCATTAACATCATTACGCAACTTACAATTCCTATTACTAACGATACACTCAAGTGGTTTTGTATAAAATACAATATTGCAATTGGTGGTGCAAGAAATATAAATGGTTTAACAAATCCTCTCCAAAAATCTTTTAATTCCTTCTTGTGATCTGATAAATATCCAGCATAAAAAATTATCATTCCTATTTTTGTAATTTCTGAAGGTTGAAATTGTCCGAAGACCTGGTATACTTATCCATCTTGTAGCACCATTTACTTCTTTACCTAGATTTGGAATTAATACAAGTAATAGTACAAATACAGATACTGCATATACCAACCAGTAATATTTTTTATAAAATCTATAGTCTATTTTCGATATAAACAGCATTATCGCAATTCCTATTATTGCAAATTCAAACTGTTTTAAAAAATATGTGTAACTCTTTCCAGTTCTTGATAATGCTGAAGGTGCACTTGCCGAAAGTACCATAACTACTCCCAAAGATAGCAGTATTAGTACTGTAACAAACAATATATAATCCATTTTGTTATTTAAAAAGCTGGAAAATCTTTTCACTTTTTTGGTCTTAGTATTGTTCTTCATCAGTTCTCCTTTTCACATCAGTAATTCCTATTATATCGCAATAAGTCCTACCATACACGCTACTAGCGTAATTATACTAAATACTGATACTATTGCATTTTCATGCCATCCACATAACTCAAAATGATGGTGTAGTGGTGCCATTTTAAATACTCTTTTCCCTGTTCTCTTATAATGTAATACTTGTATAATATCAGACAAAGTTTCTAAAACTGGTACTATTGCAATTATAATTAATAATACAGGCATTTTCAAATATATTGCCATTACAGATACAGCTCCACCTAAGAATAAAGAACCTGTATCTCCCATAAATACTTTTGCTGGATGCAAATTAAATAATAAAAATGCTAAACATATTCCTATTAAACTTGATCCAAGAAGTACAATTTCTTTTACTCCAAGTATTATTCCAATAACGGTTAAACACGTTAAAATTATTGTAGTTACAGATGTACTTAGACCGTCAATTCCATCTGTTAGGTTAATTGCATTTGTTGTTGCTAGCATTACCAATATAGTCAATGGAATATATATCCATATAGGCAGTGTAATCGAAGTTTTTATAAAAGGAATTACTATATCTGTTCCGATGTCCATAACCTTTATTAAATATACTGTAAATATTGTTGCAATGATTAATAACCCTAGCATCTTATATCTTGGCTTTAACCCTTCTGTATTATTTAAAACTAGTTTTTTAAAATCGTCTATAAAACCTACTAATCCAAACCCAATTGTTACTAATAATAGTGGTATTAAATTTTTTGCGACTAATTGTTCTCCAGCATCTATTGATCTAGAATATTTGAAATAAATTATTCCTCCCATTGCTATTAGTGCAATTATCATTGCAATTCCACCCATAGTTGGGGTTCCTTGTTTCTTTAAATGTGACTTTGGCCCATCATCTCTTTCATGTTGACCTATTTTTTTCATTCTTAAAATTGGTATTACTATTATAGATATTACAAATGCTATAGCAAAAGCTAGCATTAGTATCTTTACTTGGTATGCCATATTAAATTTCTCCTTTGATTATTTGATTTACTATTATTCTTTCGTCGAATGGGTATTTCACTCCATTTATTTCTTGATATGGCTCATGACCTTTTCCAGCCAAGACTATTATATCTTTTTTACTTGCCATATTTATTGCATATTTAATAGCCTCTATTCTATCTACTATGCATTCATACTTTCCTTTTGTCTTTTTTATTCCTGTTTCTATTTCATCGACTATTGATTGAGGTTCTTCTGTTCTTGGGTTATCTGATGTTATTATTGTAAAATCTGCTATTCTTCCTGATATTTCTCCCATTATTGGTCTCTTTGCAGTATCTCTATCTCCTCCACAGCCAAATACAGAAATTACTCTTCCTCTTGTATAAGATTTTACTGCATTTAATATATTTTCCAAGCTTTCTGGTGAATGTGCATAGTCTATCATTATAGTAAGTTCTTTACTATTATTTACAAGTTCTGACCTTCCTGGAACACGCACTTCTAATAAAGCTTCCTTTATACTATCTACAGAGCAACCTAATTTTGTTGCTACATTTATTGCTGCTAAACTATTATAAACACTAAATCTTCCCGGAATTCCTACTTTTACTCTTTCATTTCTCTCTCCTATCTTTACTTTAAAGTCCACATAAGAATTAGTAATTGTTATATCTTTTGCAAGTAAATTACATGTATTATCTATTCCATATGTTTTTATATCACATTCTGGAACCAATTTTGGCACTTTGCAAACTTGCAAATCATCAACATTTACAAATCCACATTTACACATTTTAAACAGTTTTAATTTTGAGTTAAAATAATCTTGCATATCTGGATGCTCTTTTGGACTTATGTGGTCTTCCGAAAAGTTAGTAAACACTGCAATATCAAATTCACAACCTGCAACTCTATTTAGTTTTAAACTTTGTGACGATACCTCCATCACAACAGCTTCACAACCATCTTCAACCATTTGTGCTAAATATTCTTGAAGTTCTATACTTTCTGGTGTAGTTCTATCACTATCTATTATTTTTTTCTCTCCACTATAAACTGCAATAGTTCCAATTAATCCCGTTTTTATTCCTTGTTTTTGTAATATTTCTTTTATCATATATGTAGTTGTGGTTTTTCCCTTTGTTCCTGTCACACCTATTAATTTTACTTTTCTTGATGGATTGTCATAGAAGTTACATGCACAAATTGCCATAGCATATCTTGCATCTGGTACCACTAGTAAAGTTACATCTGCTGGCAAATTAATTGTTCTAATATCTGTTTCTTCATCTACTAAGATTACTTTTGCTCCTTTTTCAATGGCACTAGAAATATATTGAGTTCCATCTGCTGAAAATCCCTTTATTGCAAAAAACATACTTCCTTCTACTACATTTCTAGAGTCTTTTTCAATAGTTGTTACTTCTTTATCAATTTCTCCCTTTGCTTTAATTCCTTCCAATCCTGCTAATATTTTTTTTAGATTCATTTTATTACCATTACCTCCAGTTTTATATGGTTAATATTTTCACCAACTATAGAAGTTACTATTGTTGTTTCTTTTTTCATTTAACATTATATAATTAAAAATTTTATTTGTATAGGGTTATATTAATTTTTCTTAATTTTTTCTATTATATTGTATTCAACCTTTCTATAATTTAGAGCTGTTTTTTGTAAATTATAAAAAAACTCTTGCTACTTGCAAAAGTTTTTTTAAAGTTTATTTAAAGATATTATGATTTAACACTAATCCGCTATACAAAAATAGTACATCTTGATTATTAAATTCAATATAATTTTCTAATAAATCGCTTGAAATATATCTAATATCTATTAAAGTAATTTTTTCATAATTTTCTATTAATAAAGGGGCAATACTGCTTCCAAAAGAATCTCTAAACAATAACAATTCTTTGTTATTATTCGCTTTTGGATTTTCTATGCTTATTATTGGTGTTGCACCAGATAAGAATATGTCATATTTATCTGTCGAAGTATTGTATTTATTTAAGTCATATACTTTTCCTGTTTCTTTTGTTTCATAATTATATGTAATACAATTCTCTATTGTGTCATTTGTCAAATATTTTAATGTGTCTGGCTTAACTTTCATTCCAATTTGACTATAATATACTCCATAAAAATCTCCAAGTTCTTTTTCTTGGTATTCAACTTTTGAAGTGTCTTTTAAATTCATTCCCTTTTCAATCTTACTAACTACTTTTCTAATATTAGGCTGTTTCCAGTGAGTGTCTGTTTTATAATAATCTTCTATTGTCAATTCTGGTAATAAGTCTATATATTTTATATTTTCTATCCTATTTTGTATTATGTTTTGTATTTCTTTATAATCAATTTTTAAATGGGCATCTTCTAAATAATAATTTTTATCTGGAATGATTGCATAATATACATTCATATTTTCCAAATATTTTTTATAAACGTCATTTATTTTATCTGCAACTTTTTCAACATACTCCTTATTTAAAGGATATTCTATTTTATAAATTGCACCATGTTTTATAAATAGTCCATTATTATCTAGTTGTCCAAAAGCATATTTGCTAACATACGATTTTATACCTCTAAAAAAGTCTCTTCCAACAAATTGATCTACTGCATATTTTTCAAGGTCTTCTGACACATCTCCATCTAATAATTTTTTCACTGTGATTTTAGGGAATTGCGCTAGTTTTCTTCTTTCAGAGGTTGAAATTTCATTATCTTTTGCAATAATATTAGCTAGAAGTCCTATTGATAAAATTGCAACAAAACTAATAACAACAATTATATTTTTTATTTTTCCTTGCATATTTCTTACCTCCTTCTAAAATCTGAAGTATAAAAATGGATTAAATGACCCATCTATAATATAGCTTGTACAAATTATTAATATACAAATTAAATAAATTGGTTCTATCAAGTTTATTATTTTTTCGATTTTTGTAGATGTTGCTATTTTTTTGAATATAGGTGTTGCTCCTATTATTGCTAATATTATAACAATTAAATAACTTTTAAAATAATATATGCTTTCTGTTGAAACCAAAGGTATGTTCTTTACTCCAAACAAGCCACCTATGTTTTCTAAAATTTGATTAATTCCATTTCCATTAAAGATAATAAAGCTAATCATTACTATAAAATTTGTTAAAATGATATTCACTACTTTTGGTAGTTTTTGTATATATTTTGACAAAAATGCTTTTTCTAAAATTAACAATATTCCAAAATATACTCCCCACATAATAAAGTTCCATGCTGCGCCATGCCATAGTCCTGTTAAGAACCACACTATCATAATATTACGGATCCATTTTAGCTTGCTTACTCTATTTCCTCCTAATGGAATATAAACATAATCTCTAAACCAACTACTTAATGATATATGCCATCTTCTCCAAAAGTCTGTGATACTTGTTGCAATATATGGATAGTTGAAGTTTTCTAAAAATTCAAATCCAAACATTTTACCCAATCCAATTGCCATATCTGAATATCCTGAGAAATCAAAGTAAATTTGTAGCATTGCTGCAATTGCATAAATCCAATAGAAAAGTACACTTTTTTCACTGCTTGCTAAAAACACATTAACTACTTCGCCCAGCACATTTGCAATTAAAACTTTCTTTCCAAGTCCTAATACAAATCTTCTAACACCTAAAGAAAAATTCTCGACAGTATACTCTCTTTTTTCTAATTGTTCTTCTATCGTTGTATATCTTACAATAGGGCCTGCAATTAGCTGTGGAAATAGTGATACATAAGTTGCTAGTTTTAAAATATTTTTTTGTACCTTTGCTTCTCCTCTATATACATCCACCAGGTAACTAACCATTTGAAATGTGTAGAAAGAAATTCCTATTGGCAGAATAACATGTATTAAGTCTATTTTATTAGCTAGCCACAAGTTGATATTTTGTATGATAAAATCCGTATATTTAAAATATACTAATAAACCAATACTTATAATTATTGCTAAAATCAAGTAGCTTTTCGCTTGCTTTTTGTCTTCTGCTTTATCTATTAGCCTTCCAAAAATGTATGTAGATATAATGGAAAAAGCCATTAATAATACATAAATTGGCTCTCCATAGAAGTAAAAGCCAAAAGATGCAATTAGCAATACCAAATTTTTAAATTTATTTGGAACTATATAATATATTAATAAGACTATTGGTAAAAAATAAAATAAAAATGTGATGCTTGAAAATACCATTTTTTCTTCTCCTTTGCAAAAAGAAAGAATGGCTTGTGCTAAATTTATTTAGACCAAGCCATTCTCTATTTTATATTATTTTATTGAACTATTGGTTCGCCTAAATCTGATGAATTAGCTGAGAAATCTGCTCCTGTTTTTTCATATTCTTTTCCAACTGTTCCTGCTAGTGTTTTAAAGCTTTCATAAACAGGTTTTGCCCATTCTTCACTAGACATTACCAAGCATACTACGTCTCCGCTGTTTGTTGCATATATTTTTTCTGCTGATACACAAATCCATTTTGCTGGATTTATCTTTTCAGACATTGCTTTTGCAACTTCGTTAGCATTAACTCCATCTTTTACTTTTGCAAGCACAAGAGAATATGCTTGTGAACTAATCATTGGTTCTGATACAGCTAAAAACTGCAAATTATCTCCGTTGTCTAATCCAGTTGCTGATTTAACCGCATTTGCATCAGTTACATCTACAATAGTAGTATTTACTGAAGGTGGTAGAGTTTGTTCTTTACCAACATATAGTTCTTTTATTAATGCTGATAAATCTTCTGCACTTTCAATTGGCTTTAAATTTGTTTTGTTTCCTTTATTCATAAAAACTACTGCAAATATAACTACTAATGCAAGAATAACAACTGTTAAAATTATTATTGTTTGCTTTTTCATATACTATCCTCCTTCATTTTATATATACCATATTTACAGTTTTTTATCAATATTTTTTTTAGCAGAAGTTTTTTACTTTTTTGGAAATGTCCACCTAGGGACAGTTTGTTCGTTTGGGGACTGTCCCTAAACGAACACAATAACTGATGTTCCTTGTTTTATTTTTATTCCCGCCTTTGGTAATTGTTTTGTTATAGTTTTCTCCTGGTTGCTATTATTTTCCTCTTCTTCTTTAATTTCTATTTCTAATCCTAGATTTTCTAATGTTTCTTTTGCTTCTTTTACAGTCATTCCAATAATGTTTGGTACTTCTACTTCTTGCTTTTCTCCACTTTCTTCATTATCTTTTTTTATTTCTAGGTATGGAAGTATTTCTCCAAAAACTTGCGAACCAATAGGTGCTGCTACACCTCCTCCTTGATGTCCGCCCTCTCCTGTTGGATTATAAAGAGTTATTAATATAGCAACTTCCGGATCAGATATTGGAGCAACTCCAATAAATGAAGTTACATATTTGCCTGTATTTACACCATCTTCCGATGTTCCAGTTTTTCCTCCTATACTATAGCCTAATACTTGAGCATTTTTTCCTGTTCCTTCTGCTACAACACTATTCATCATACTAAGCATTTTTTTTGCAGTATCTTCTGATATTACTCTATCTTTTGTTACTGGTTTTATATTAGTTACCTCTCCTGTTTCTGAGTTTACTATTTGTTTAACTATTCTTGGTTTTATATATGTTCCACCATTTGCTATTGTGGATACCATTGTTATCATCTGTATTGGTGTTACTTCAAATCTTTGACCAAATGCTATGGTTCCGAAGTTCTACTGGTCCTACTTTTTTTTCTGTCAAAAATATACCTGTTGCTTCTCCTGGCAAATCTATTCCAGTTTTACTTAAAAATCCATATTTTCTCAAATATTGATAATATTTACTAACTCCTATTTTTTGTCCTAGTCCTATAAATACCGGATTGCATGAATTCATAAGAGCTTCTCTTAAGCTCTCAGGTCCATGTGGCATATAATATCTCCAACATTTCATTTTAGTGCCTGCAACATCTATATACCCTGTACAACAAAATTCTCCTTCCTTATCTGTAGTTTCAACTATTCCTTCCTCCAAGGCTGTAGAAGCTGTTACTAATTTAAAAGTAGATCCTGGTTCATAGGTATCTGAAATGGCTTTATTTCTCCACATTGCTTGTAATGCATTTGATCTTTCAGTTGCAGACATTGATTCCCAATTATTTTTTTGCTCATCATTATTTATTGTGAAAGGATCATTTAAATTGAAATCTGGATAACTTGCAATAGCTAAAACATCTCCATTCTTTGGGTTCATAACAAGAATATTTCCACCATCTGTGCACACATTGTCTATACAGGCTTCTTTTAAATATTTTTCTGCAATTCCTTGTATTGTTGCATCTATCGTTAAAATCAAATCATTTCCATCTTTGGCAGGTTCATAAATTTCTGTGGTATCTGTTATATCTATTCCTTTTGCATCTGTCATTTTTAAAATTTTACCGGTTTTACCTTTTAGTTCATCATCGTACATTGCTTCTATGCCAGCTAATCCTTGGTTATCACTTCCGCAAAATCCAATAATTTGTGAAGCTAAATTATTATTTGGATAAAATCTCTTAGTATCTTCATCAATGTTAATTCCTGATGATATTTTTTCTTCTTCAAGCCACACTCTTAATTTATTAGTTTTTTCTTTGTCAACTTTTTTAGCAATTGTTTCTATTGCAGTTTTTTTATTAACTTTTTTTAATACATCTTCATATTCCAGCTCGAACAATTCCGATAATTTTTTAGCTACCTTTTCTTTATTTTCTGATGCAATGTTTAGAGGATTTACTGTTATAGTTTCTACACTACTACTTGTCGCTAATACATTTTTACCTGTTGCATCATATATTGTGCCTCTTTTAGGATTAATTTTTCTGTCTAATGTTTGTTGTAAATATGCCATTTGTTTTAACCAATCACCTTTAGTAAATTGAATCCATGCAACTCTTACGCTTAGCATTAAAAATACCATGGTTACTATTGCAAGAGTAAATCCTATTCTCTTTTTTCTTGAAATCTCTCCTGTTTTATTCAACTGATATTTCTTGGTTTTCGTTTCTTCTTTTAATTTTTTCTCCGCTTTATTTTTATTCTTTTTCTGCCTATTTAATAAACTTTTGTTTAATTTTTCATCTTTATTGCTATGTAATTCTCTTTTCTTTAACTTTTTAATATTCTTCTTCATATAAATCACCTATTTATATGTATTCAGAAAATCAATAATTATTGCAATAAAATTAATTTAATGTTCTATGTATTCTTAAATAAAAAAAAAGAACAAAATTGTTTGTTCCCTTTTTTATTTTATTATTTGAGTTAACGTATTTAGTATTCTTTCAAACCATGATATATTGTCATCTATAATTACTTCTTCTGAAGCTGGTTCAACATAATCTTTTTTCTGTAAGTCTAAATATATTTTTTGATTATTATCTAATTTTTGCATTCCTAATTTGTCTTCTGCTGCTTTTGCCACTGAACTTAAGTTTAAGCTATTTTCTATGCTTACCTTTAATTGTTCATTTTCTTTTTGAACTGCACTTACTTTAGACTTAATTTCTTCTTTTGCATTATGCTGTTCATTAATCAGTGAATATCTATAACTTATGGTAAATAGCATTGCAAAAGTTATCATTATATAAGCAACTGGTTTATAATTGTATTTATTTTTCTTTTTAGCTTTACTTTTATTTTGCTGTTTGTTGCTATTAGCTTTTGTTTTGCTTAATGAACTTTTTTTCTTTTTATACGGATTTTTATTTGGTTCATATTCTGGTTGCAATTTTCTTGGACTTGTTTCATATTGAAATCCATATCCTCTGTAGCTTGCCATAAGTTATATTCACCTCTTTTCTATCTTTAGATTTTATTAATTGACTTTTTCATGTCTTTCAAAAATTCTTAATTTTGCACTTTTTGACCTTGTATTTTCATTTTTTTCATCTTCTGTTGCTTCTATTGGTTTCTTATTAACCATATTTCCAAATGATTTATAGTTACATACACAATATGGCAAATCTTTTGGACATGTGCATTGGCCTTGTGCTTTTATATATGCATTTTTTACTGCTCTATCTTCTAATGAATGGAATGTTATAATACATAATCTACCATTTTCATTTAAGCACTCTATACATTTTAGAACAGTATCATATAATGGTCTTATTTCATTGTTAACTTCTATTCTAATAGCTTGAAATGTTCTTTTTGCTGGATGTCCATCTTTTTGTTTTGACTTTGGAATTGATTGTTCTATTATGCTAACTAATTCGTCTGTTGTCTCAATTTCTTTGTCTTTTCTATATTTACAAATATTTCGTGCTATATTTCTAGAAAATCTTTCTTCTCCATATTCATAAATAATATTTGCTAATTTTTCTTCATCATAATTATTAACAATATATTTTGCAGTTAAAGATTGAGATCTGTCCATTCTCATGTCTAGTTCACTTTTTCCTAGATAACTAAAGCCTCTATTTCTTTCATCTAATTGATATGACGAAACACCCAAATCTAGCAAAATCCCATCAACTTTGTCAATTTTTAAGCTATTTAATATTTCCCTTATTTCATCATGATTGCCATGAACATATTGTACATTAGAATAATTTTTTAAGTTTTCTCTAGCAGCTTTTAAAGCTTCTTCATCTCTATCAATGCCTATAAGTAAGCCCTTAGAAGATAATCGTTTAACAATTTCTTTACTATGTCCAGCTCCTCCAAGAGTTCCATCTACATATATTCCATCAGGTTTAATATTTAATCCTTCAATACATTCATTTAGCATTATTGGTATATGTTTAAATTCCAAATTTCTTTCCTCTACTCTAAATTTTTTTATAGCACAATCAGTTGGTATTGTTCATACCAACTGTTGTTGCTATCTTATTAAGTTCTTCTTTAGTTTATCGGACTTCATTTGTTTTCCCCATCTTTTGTTATAATTAAAAACCTTCTCTTTTGTTAAGTTTTGTTATTTTAAATTTATCATTTCTTTGGTAATTTAAATGTTTAATCTTTTGAATTTTAGAAATCTTTTGTACAACATTTTAAAATTCAATCCTTAAGGTTTTATCTGTTGTTTTCCTGTTTGTAGGTTAAATTTTCTTTTGTTGGATACAGTTTCTTTAGTTTAATTTATCTTTTGTTTTTCATCTTTGTTTAAAGTTTTCTTTTGTTGTTTGTTAATTTTATCTTTTGTTTGTTTCAAATTCTTTAGTTTAAGACTATATAAACTTTATTAAAGTTATATACCAAGTTCTTCCATATTTTTTTCTATTTCTTCTATTGAAAGATTTTCTTCGCTATTGTGTTCTTCCCACTTAGATTTATTCCAAATTTCAATTCTTGTTCCTGCTCCAATTATTGTAACATCTTTATCTAAAGTTGCTACTTCTCTGAGCTTGCTTGCTATTAAAAATCTTCCTTGCTTGTCCAATTCACATTCTGTAGCTCCTGATAAAAAGAATCTAACAAAGTTTCTAGCATTTTTATTTGTTATTGGTAGTGTTTTTAGTTTATCTTCGAATTTTTCCCATTCTGACATAGAAAATCCAAATAGACAACCGTCTAATCCAGTTGTTATTATAAATTTTTCCCCCATGTCATCTCTTAATTTTGCTGGCATTATTAATCTACCTTTGGCATCTAGAGAATGGTCATACTCACCTATTAACACTTTTTTCACCTCACTATTACTTTTTCACCACTTTGTGCCACTTCTTACCACTTCGATTAAATTTTAATACAAGAATTTAGAAAAAGCAATACTTTTTTTAAAATTTTTTAATTAAATTTTATTTTCATCATTTAAATAAAATCAACCATATATATTCAAAAATTTCTCTTTGAACATATATGGTTAAATTTTAATGTTTTTTTAATCCATAACTGCTTTATTAACATTTATCGTGTTTTTTTCTAACAATTTTTGAGCAATCGAAGTAAAATTACATTCTGTATCAGTTAAAAATATTTCTGTGTTTCCTCTTGCAGATTCACTAGAATTTAGCAATTTATCTCCAAGCATTGTTTTCAAATAGTCTGCAATTATAGTTCCAGTATTTATTATTTCTGTATTTTCTCTTGTTTCATTTTTAAAGAAGTTAGTAAATAACGGATAATGCGTACATCCCAGAATAAGTGCATCAATATCCTGTAATCCTCTCATATATTCATGTACTGTTAATTTTGCAATTTCGTTATCTGTCCAACCTTCTTCTGCCATAGGAGCTAATAGTGGGCAAGATTTATTTATTATATTTAAGTTTGGTTTATAATTTAAAAGTGCATTAGCCCAACCATTACTTCTTATAGTTCCAGCAGTAGCTACAATTCCAATTTTACTAATCTCTGTTTTTTCAGCAATATACCTAGCAGTAGGTTCTATTATGCCAATTATAGGTATAGGATATAAATCCTTTATAACATCTAAGGCTTGGCTTGTAGCTGTACCACACGCTATAATTATAGCCTTAACATCTTTTTTTATTAAAAACTCAATACCTTTTTTAGTTAAATCTATTATATTTTCTTTAGATTTACTTCCATATGGAAAACTTTTTGTATCACCTAAATAAATTATATTCTCATTTGGAAATTTTTTTCGTATTTCTTTATAAACAGTTAAACCTCCAACACCAGAGTCAAACATTCCAATAGGTCTATTGTCCATTATAAATCTCATTCCTTTCGCATAATTATGATATTTATAGGCATTATAAAACATTCAGAAAAATAACGCAAATTTTCTTCAGAATATTTTTTTATTTTTTTTACATACTAATGAAAAGGATTTATTGTATGCTAAAAAAAATTATTGTTGGATTATTAGTCGGTTTTATTAGTGGAATGTTTTCTTCAGGTGGAGGACTTTTACTAATTCCTGCATATATGTATATATTTGGTACTAATGAAAAGGAAGCAAGAGCTACAACAGTTTTTTGCATCTTGCCTATGGTTATTGTCACCGCTATTTTTTATAGTAAAGGTAATTATATTAATTGGAGAATAGGTATTCTTTGTGCAATTGGTGGAATTATAGGTAGTTTTATTGGTTCAAAACTTTTAAATGTGTTAAAAAATAAGTATTTAAAAATAATTTTTATTATTTTTTTATTATATTCAGGAGTTAGAATAATATTTTTTTCATAATTAATATAAAAAAGGATTAAACTTAAAATGTTAGAAATTTTTATAGGAATACTTTCTGGAATTTGTACTGGGCTTGGACTTCGGAGGAGGATCAATATTAATATTATTGCTTACACTTTTTATGAATTTTGAACAACATGTTGCTCAAGCAACAAATCTTTTATTTTTCGTTCCTGCAGCTATAGTTAGTATAATATTAAATTCAAAAAGGAAGAATATAAATTACAAAAATGCTATTATTATAACAATATTTGGAATTATAGGGGCATCAATTGGAGCAATAATATCGAAACAAATGCATGTTACAATTCTTCGTAAATTATTTGGAGTTTTTTTATTGGTAATCTGTATGTTTGAAATTCGATCTTACTGTATAATGTATATAAAAGGTAAAAATAAGACATAATAGTTTCAGAAAGTATGTTTATATAAAACATATTATATGGAGATTAAAGGCTAAACAAGTCTTTAAATAAAGATAGGAGGTTTTTTATGAGATTTATTGAAGGTATGTTAGTTGGCGGTTTAATGGCAGTTGGAGCAACTTTAGTATATACAGAGATGCTTCCAAAAAGCGATACAAAAAAGATGATGAAAAAGGGAAAACAATTCGCAAAAAAAATGGGACTAGTATAATTTTCCCCTATTTAAAGTTTAGAGAGTATACCAGCTTATGCTAACATACTCTCCATTTTCAATTATTCTGTTTTAAAAAGCTATATATTTTTAATATTTAGCCTTAGTCTTCTTTTTCATCATTTCTTAAATGGCATGGATTACATGGTTTTTCAGGTTTGCAAGGTTTACACTCATCCTTCTTACAGTCCATTTCTACTCCTTTTAAGCATTCTCCACTATGGTGACATTCTGTACAAATCTTGGCATGTTTTACATTGTTTACCCAAATTTCAACCTCATATAATCTGTTTGCACATAAAGGGCCAAATACAAATTCACCATTTTCATCTGTAAAGGTGTGTGATACTGGTTTTCTTATGTCTTTTCCCATTCTACATTCTACTTCTATTAATTTCACAACAGCATCTTTAATTGGGTCTTTGTAACAATCTCTAACTATACCATAAATAACATTTCTATTATCTTCTGGCAAAGTTATATCAAGATCATATTGTTTCCCTCTTTCTATAACACCATCAACATTAACAACTGGACAAATATTTTTATCGTATTCCATAATAATTTTTTCCTTTCTTTATATTAGCAATCTTGCTTTATATATATTATGAAGTTTACATTTTTTTGTTACATAAACATTATTTTGTTTTAATTCGAGCTTACAAAACTCTTACACAAAATAATTAGTTTATCATTTAAAAATAATTATTGTCTCTTCGCTTTATATTTTTTTGCTAAAAGTCTTGTTTTTTTTATACTTTTGTGATATCATATTAAATAGTCGATTTTAGAAAATCAATAGGAGGTGCAATAGTCATGGCAAAATGTGCAATTTGCGATAAATCAGTATCACATGGAAATAAAATCAGTATAGCACGTTCTCACGTTAGTAGAAGAGCTTCTAGAACATGGAAACCAAATTTAAGAAGTGTTAAAGCTGTTGTAAATGGAGAAACAAGAACAATTCAAGTATGTTCAAAATGTCTACGTGCTGGAAAAGTTACAAGAGCATAAAAATAAAAAATAAGTCGCCATTCAAAATATTATATTTTGTTATGGCGATTTTGTTTTTTATATAATTACCTACAAGTAATATAGTAGCAATCTTTTTTCGTCTTTTTTTATGTATGTCTATTCATCTTTTATTCCAAATATTAATTTTACGAAACCTCTTAAAAATTTAGGCACTTTTTTAACTACAATTCTCATATAAATCATATCCTTTCTTTATTTCTTGCAAAATAACCATGTTATTCCTAACATAAATATTGCACATCCTATTAGAAATAACCAACCTGTAATTGGAAGTAATAATACCAGCAATATTCCTATTCCAATTCCAATAAGGCAAACGCCTATAGTTTTTTTTAATGCTTCTAACATATATTACCTCCTTGTTGATAATATATAATATTACTTATTTTACATAAATGTGAGCAATAATATTATAAGTATTTATTTTAAATTAAATTTGTTATATAATATTTATATATTATGTTTTAGGAGCTGTTTAATTAAATGAATGAAAAAGATGCTACAAAAATTATAAAAATTTTAAAAGAAACTTATCCAGATGCTAAATGTAGTTTAGATTTTACAACACCTTTTGAGCTTCTTGTTGCAGTTTGCCTTTCCGCACAATGTACTGATGAAAGAGTTAATAAAACTACTCCTTCAATATTTGCAAAGTATCATACTCCAACGGATTTTGCCAATGCAGATATTAAAGAA
>CALXBZ010000014.1 GCA_944386665.1 uncultured Clostridia bacterium | reverse complement strand
TGGAATGATAAAGACCAAGAATATAGATTGAAAATGATTGATGTATATAATGAACAAATAAAGGATTTAACTAAAATTGTGCCAACTTTTAAAATAGCAAATGCTACAATACATTTTGATGAAACTTCTCCACATATGCACATTGTAGGTGTACCAGTAGTTGAAAATTGTACTAGAGGGATGAAAAAACAAGTTGGAAAAAGCAAGCTATTTACTAAAACATCATTAACTGATATACAAGATAAAATGAGAAATGCTTGTATTAAGTCATATAATAAGTTTTATGAAGTTGATACTAGACTAAAAGAAAAACAAAAAGGTAGAAATCAAGATATAAATGTAAAAGATATGAGTAATTATAAAAAAATTAAGAAACAGTTGGACAAGAACGCACAAAAACTTGCTGAGGCAAATAATCAAACAGAAAAATTAGACAATAGCAGTAAAGATATAAATTCAATATTAGATAAACTAAAACCGTCTAAACTTAATAAAAATAATAATCTTATTTCAAACGAGGATGTTGAAAAAATCAAAAATTTTACAAAAGATGTAAAAGATATTACTAAAACAGTTAGAAGTGTAAATGACTTAAATATGGCTATTAAAGATTTTGAACATAGTTCTTTTGAAATAGCACAAGAAAATTCTTCACTAAAATATCAATTAGAGTTAAAAACTGATGAAATTGATAAATTGAAAAAAGATTTGTCTGCAAAGGAAAAAATTATTAGCAAATTACAAGCTGAAAAAGAAAAAATAAAACAAGAATTAAAGAAATTTAAAGACTTCTGGTATAGAATTATGGGACATTTTCATAAGAGAATTTGCTATGACAAAGATAATAACTATAAAATAGTAAGTGATGACTTATACAAAAATGGTATATTTACTGATGATGAAAATGAAATTGCAAATAATATTTATAGAAAAGTAACTATACCAAATGAAAACAAAGCTGAAAAAAGTAGGAGAAAAAATGATACAAGATTTTAATATGGAGGTAATCTGAATATATGGAAAATGAAAAAGTAAAATATTTGATAGATATGATAAATAATATGGAGATAAAAGATAAGTTAAGATTAGCAATATGTATGAACAAAAGTGAATTGTCTGGTCTTATATATAATACTAAAGAAAACTATGAAAAGTTTGATAATATGTTAAAAAGTATAGATGAAGAATATAAAACAACATTTATAAATTTTGGAAAGTATAAAATTGTAATGTTTGCAATGGCTAAACTTATGGGAATGGAAACAACTGACCAAAATAAAGTAGCATTGTATTTGTTTAATTCTATAAAATAATTAATTATACATAAAGTTTTATTAAAAATTCAGAAAGTGGCACTATTATGCTGTTTTCTTGATTTTTGTCAGATTTTATGTTACAATAGATAAGGATTATTTAATATTAAAAATTAATTAGATTGGAGCAAATATTAATGGGAAAGAAAAAATCAAGTGGAACTAAACACTCAACAGAAGAAGAAGTATATGAAGATTTACAAAGATTAATGCAAGTTTGGAAGAAAAATGGTACTCAAAATTTATTTTCTAAAAGAAGTTATTTGAGTTCAGTAAAAAAGGATTTTAGGTCTCCTAGAATTTGCAAAGTTGTATTTTCTAATCCAGATATATTTAATTTTGAAGAAGAACTTAAATACATACCAATGGAATTAATGTCTGAAGAATTTTTAATTCAAATGGTTTATGATAGACCTAAATTATTATGCTCAAGAGATGAAGATGGTCCAAGAGAAGTAACAATTCCAGAGAAAAAACAAACTTTACCTGTATTGATAGCATATGAATTAGGAAAAAGAAGATATGAAAAATGGTCTGCTATGCAATGGAAACAATGGGGGGAAAAAATTCCTTATACAGGAAAAGCATTAGAATTTAGAAAGACAATTACTGATTTAGCAGATAGCGTAGAAGAAACAATGGGAACTAACAATTTAAAACACTTGTCTTCTTTTCAAGATGATGATAAAAAAGAAACATTTATTAATGAATTAGTCACTTCAATACAAGATGTTTCAAATTCAGTATCATTACAACCAGATGAACACTATAAACCAACATTTGAACATTTTGATTATAATTCTGATAAGAAATTGATGATATTAGTATCTGGCTATTCAGACTCTGGAAAAACGACATTTTCTCGTTATTTAGCAAGTACAATAAGTGGTGCAATATGTTTTGACTCTGATCAATTATTAGAGCGAGGATTAATAGAGGTTCCTCTTTCTCGATTAGTAAAACCACAAAATAATGTAGTAATATTTTCGGATTTAGATGCAGATAAGTTTTTTACAACTCAAGAAATAAATGAAACAATGGGAAATCCTAATATTCTAAAAATATCTATAAAACCTTCTTCAGTAAAAAGAATGCTTCAACATTCTAAATACAGACAACGGAGCTGACATTGACTCGTATACTGCTCATTATGAAAGATACATTAGACAGCATAGCACTGATATTGATGTAAGTGTTACAAATGATTATACAAGAGATAGTATGTTAAAAGGCTGTGATGATGTAATTAATATGATTAATAAATTATTTGGTTCTCAAGAATTGGCAAAAAAAGAAACACAATTTTCTAGAAAATCGGATAGTGATTTATTGGAAGAATTAGGACATTCAAGAATAGAAAAAGGCGAATCTCGAGTAGCAAATTGTGAATTATTTAAACCAGAAATAGTTGAAGATTTTGAAAAATAAGAAAGGTATAAAAATGATTTCATCTAACACTTATAAAGAAGTATATGAAATATTAAGTTATATGAATAAAATAACAGTAATGAAAATTCCTACTGAAATATTACAGACTATAAAAAAGAAAAAGAATAACAATTATATAACGAAAATAGATAAAAGAGATATATTTAATGAAAATAATGTTAATAGAGAAACTATTGATTTATTATGTTATTTTTATAAACATTATTGGAGTAACTAAATTATTATATAAATTTTTAATAAATTTGGTTGTAATTTATTTTAAATATGATATACTTTAATAAATTGATTGATATTTGTATCAATCGTTAAAGGTGTGAAAAAAGTTGTAGATAACTACTTCGTTGGCACCAAAGCAAGTATTTTTTTGAATACTTGCTTTTTATTTTGCAATCTACTATATTTTGCTTATTTTATGTAAATATGGTATAATATATATATAATGTAACTGTTGATACTCCGTTGCATTAGTTCGCATATTCAATTTTGATTTGGGTAATTACCCAAAGGGAGGAAAAAAAATGGTAAAGGTTGTACGGTATAATGGTGGTATTTTTAATCAGTATGGCTGCTCTGATCCAGCGCAGTTAGTTCTGAACAAAGAGTACGAAGTTGTTTCCCAAGATGTCCATGATTTCTACACCAATTACACTTTGAGAGGTGTGAAAGGTACGTTCAATTCTGCTTGGTTCGATGTCGTAAGTGAAGGAAGTTCTACTTTCGTTGTTCTATCTTCAGAAGTTCCTACCGTAGGCAAGAGATTCCAATGTTATTTGGTCAATTTCTCTAACGGTAAATTAAAACTGAACACCTGCTACACTAGCGTGGTAGAAGAAGTCGAATATCTTGGCAACAATATTTACCAATTCGTAACCCATAGTGGCAATGTTTACATTGTTATGGTTGATTAATCTTTTCCAAAAAAATGGCATCTCTCATCAATGAGAGATGCCATTTTTATTTGTTCTTTATTATATTAAATTTAAGTTAATTTTTCTTATAGATCTATTAAAATATACTAATTTTCATGTTTAATATTTATGCAGTAACTCTGTAAATAGATTTCTATAAAAGAGTCCCCACTAACAGCATGTGCCGTTAGTGGGGTTTGGGTAAGCATTAGTTTTCGGTAGTGATTAGATTGCGTTCAACGTAAAGGAACATGACCTCGTAGATGTCTGTAAATTGAAGTCCGCCAATATCATAAACGTCAAGTTCTCTGTATTCATGATGAGTACGTAATGTTCGCTTTCCTGTCTTGAACTCTGAAATCTTAGACCAATCTTTTCGAATTAAATCTAAGCACTCCATAAACGAGTCTAAATACGGGGTAACTTTTCCATCCGGGTCACCCAGAGCAAGTTCATCTGCAACTTCCCAACCGCCATATGAGAATACTCTTTCTTTAAAGTTTCTTATCTCTTCAAGCGAATATATTGGTTTAATTTCTTCCCAAGAAAAATCCTCTGGAATTACTTCCTTAGGAACTTCGATGCAGAAACTCTTTTTGATTGCCAACATATCATTAAAGTCCAACATGTCAAGCATATCATAGATAAGCCTAAGCTGTATCTTTGTCGTTGGAGAATCTTTCATTCCCTTATATGCATGTCTTATTATAGAGTATTCGTCAAATGTAAATTTTGGATTGCTCTTAGTGTCAACGGCTAATGGATCAGTTTCAAATGACATCTTGGGTCCATTGTCTAAAATGACCAAAAAAGCAACCATATATTTTACTGCTTCGACGTCTGAAACATTCATACCACTTCTGGAAATTTTGCTGCTCAGAAATTCAATCATTTTCTTTACATTCATGTCATACATGTACATGTAGTCAATTCTGAAAAGCTCTCTTACCGCAGCAATTGCATTTTCCCTCTGTAGGATGTAAGCTTTGTCCTCTAAATTGTAAGACCGAGATTTTTTGCTATGATTGATGCCTCCTGTGAGTCCCCAATATTTTTCAACTCTTTCCCTCAGTTCCTTGGGTAACGCTTTGATGGCACTTTCAAGTCCATCAATTGCAATCATCTTGTACTCTTTTTCATCACTCCCTATTCCCTTCATTTCCATGAGATTTATTGCCAAATATTCCAAATTTTCTGGAACATATGGCCGGTTTGCCTTTTTGCTTCCCATTTTTTCAATCCTTTCTGCATATAGCAATTTTAAGATCACTATATATTATACCATAAATTTACATAAAATAAAAGAGGCTGTCACTTTTTTAGAATAAAATACATATACTTTATAATATTTTCACATAACATTCACACTTATTAGTTGACTTCTACACATTTTTCGTCATATAATAATTGATACAAAATTATTTGTTAATACATTGTTATTTAAACATAAAGGAGGATTTTTATGGATTATTGGCTTATTAGATTTGAAACACCTATTACAATTTTATTAGTAATAATAGGTTTTATTTTGGTATTGACGGCACAAGCAAAAATAAATTCTGCATATTCTAAGTATAGAAAGATTAAAAATAAAAGTGGCCTTACAGGAGCAGAAGTTGCAAGAAAAATACTAAATGCAAATGGGTTATCTCAAATAGCATTGTCTGAATCATCTGGAAATTTAACTGATCACTATGATCCATCTAAAAAATTAATTAAATTATCGTCAGATATTTATCATGGAAGCTCTATTGCTTCAGTTGCCGTTGCTGCGCATGAATGCGGTCACGCAATACAAGACAAGGATGGTTACACTTTTTTTAAAGTTAGGTCAGCTTTAGTACCTATTGTTAATCTTGTTTCATATCTAGGATATTTCGGATTAATTGTATCTATATTTGCTGGATTAACTGGATATTTGAAATTATCTATTTTAATATTATTTGCTACAGTTTTATTTCAGTTAGTTACATTACCTGTTGAACTAGATGCTTCTAAACGAGCTCAAAACCAATTAAAAGAATTAAACTTAATTATTGAAGATGAAGAAAATGGAGTAAAAAAAGTTCTTAGTGCTGCTGCTATGACATACGTTGCAGGTCTAATTTCTTCTATACTACAATTACTAAGATTATTTCTTATGCTTAATAATAGACGAGATTAATTTTATTTATAATTGATTTTAATGTATTGGTTTCTAGATATTTCCGAAAATCTAAATAATTTATAAAGGAGGAAATGTATGGTTATTTAAATATTAAATATCTCATACAAATAATAATGTTAAAACTATTTAAAAATTTTACAAAAAAAGATTATTTACTAATATTAATTTCTTTATTACTAATAGTTTTTCAAGTTTGGTTAGATTTAAAAATTCCGGACTATATGTCTGAAATAACTAAACTTGTTCAAACAGAAGGTAGCCAAATGTCCGATATTTTGTATCAAGGAGGTTTTATGCTCCTTTGCGCATTTGGTAGTTTAGTATCAGCTATAATTGTTTGTTATTTAACTTCCCTAATTTCTGCATCTTTTTCGTTAAATTTACGCAAGAATTTATTTGAAAAAGTAGAGAATTTTAGTATGCAAGAAATTAAAAAGTTTTCTACAAGTAGCTTAATTACAAGAACAACTAACGATATTACAAATATTCAGATGTTTATTTCTATGGGAATGCAACTAATAATAAAAGCTCCAATTACTGCTATATGGGCTGTTTTTAAAATTCTTAATAAAAGCTGGCAATGGAGTGCTATTACTGGAGTTGCAGTTCTTATTTTACTATCTTGCGTTATCACTTTAATGGTAATTGTGCTTCCTAGATTTAAAAAAGTGCAAAAATTAATTGATAATATTAATAAGTTAACTCGTGAAAATTTAACAGGTATTCGTGTAATAAGAGCATTTAATGCAGAAAAATATCAAGAATCTAAATTTGAAGAAGGAAATGATGCTTTGACAAACACTCAAACATTTAATCAAAAAGCAATGGCTTCTCTTTCTCCTGTTATATATCTTATAATGAATACTTTAACACTTTCAATTTATTTTGTTGGTAGTCATTTAATAGATTCTGCAAGTATGATGGATAAACTTCCTATTTTTTCTAATATGGTTGTATTTTCAAGTTATGCTATGCAAGTAATAATGTCATTTTTAATGCTTGCAATGATATTTATAATGTATCCTAGAGCACAAGTATCTGCTGATAGAATTG
This sequence comes from uncultured Clostridia bacterium, assembly GCA_944386665.1. Lineage (GTDB taxonomy): Bacteria > Bacillota > Clostridia > TANB77 > CAG-508 > CAG-245. The sequence goes on along the minus strand of CALXBZ010000014.1, from coordinate 13,649 downwards.
CTGAAGTTTTAAATACTAACTCTACTATAAAAGATGGAAATATTGATAAAGATACTACTAATAAAAAAGGTGAACTTGAATTTAGAAATGTATCTTTTAAATATCCTGATGGAGACGAATATATTTTAAAGAATATTTCTTTTACTGCTAAAAAAGGTGAAACGGTTGCTATTATTGGTTCTACCGGTTCTGGTAAAACTACTTTAGTAAACTTAATTCCAAGATTCTATGACGTTACAGACGGTCAAGTTCTTGTTGATGGAATTGATGTAAAAGAATATAAACAAGATTTTTTACATAATAAATTAGGCTATGTTCCTCAAAAAGCTATAATGTTCAGCGGTTCTGTAAATTACAATGTTACTTATGGTGATAATGGAAAAGCTGAAATATCAAAAGAAAAAATAAAAAAGGCTATAGAAATAGCTCAGGCACAGGATTTCGTCGAAAAGATGCCTAAAGCTTATGAATCACATATTGCGCAAGGAGGAACTAATATATCTGGTGGTCAAAAACAAAGATTAGCAATTGCTAGAGCTATAGCTAGAGATCCAGAAATATACATTTTCGATGATTCTTTTAGTGCTCTTGATTATAAAACAGATTATACTTTAAGAGAAGAGTTGAAAAAATATACAAAAGATTCTACAAATATAATAGTAGCTCAAAGAATTGGTACTATTTTGACTGCAGACAAAATAATTGTATTAGAACATGGAGAATGTGTTGGTATTGGAACCCATAAAGAATTATTAAAAAATTGTAAAGTTTATCAAGAAATTGCATATTCACAATTATCAAAGGAGGAACTAGAAAATGGATAATGATGAAGACTACAAGAAAAAGCAACAACATGGTTTTGGTCCTAATAGAGTAGCCGAAAAACCTAAAAATTTCAAAGCAGCTATAATAAAATTAATTCGCTACTTAAATAAATTTTTACCTTTGATTATAGTTGCCTTAATATTATCAAGTTTTGCCTCTATTCTTGAAATTATAGGTCCAAACAGATTAAGGGATTTAACAAATAAAAAAAAAAAAGGATTAATGACAAATATGAATTTTGATGCTATCAATTCTATAGCTCTATTCCTTTTTATCATTTATCTTATAAGTGCATTATTTGATTTCTTACAAGGTATTATAATGGCTATTGTTGCAAATAAATTTGCACAAAAAATGCGTACAAAAATATCTGAAAAAATAAATAAATTACCTCTTAGATATTTTGATACTCATAGCTATGGAGATCTTTTATCAAGAGTAACAAACGATGTTGATACAATAGCGATTTCTTTAAGCCAAAGCTTAGGCTCTTTAGTTGGCGCCACAACATTATTTATAAGCTCAATTATAATGATGTTTTATACTAACTGGATTCTAGCTATAACAGGAATTACATCTTCGCTATTAGGATTTATTGCAATGTTTATAATTATGAATAAATCACAAAAGTATTTTAATGCACGTCAAATAGAATTAGGAAAATTAAATGGACATATAGAAGAAATATATTCTAATCATAATGTAGTAAAAGCTTACAATGGTGGTAAAGAAGCTTCATCAAAATTTGACGAACTAAATCAAAGTGTATTCGAGTGTAATAAAAAGAGTAGATTCTTATCTGGTTTAAACCAACCTATTATGAATTTTATAGGAAACTTTAGCTATGTTTCTGTTTGTGTTGTTGGTGCTTTGCTAACAATGAATAATAGTATTACATTTGGCGTCATTGTTGCATTTATGTTATATATTAGATTATTTACAGGACCTTTATCTCAAATCGCTCAAGGTATGACAAACTTGCAAACAGCAGCTGCATCTTCTGAAAGAGTTTTCGAATTCTTAGAAGAATCAGAAATGGAAGAAGAAAAAAATATTACAAAACATCTTGATGTGGACAAAGTTGAAGGAAATGTATGTTTTGACCATATTAAATTTTCTTACGATGGCGAAAAAAATGTTATAAAAGATTTTAGTTGTGATGTACAAAAAGGTCAAAAAATTGCTATAGTTGGTCCTACAGGAGCCGGAAAAACAACAATGGTAAATTTACTTATGAAATTTTATGACATTAAAGATGGCGATATAAAGATTGATGGAGTATCAACCAAGGAATTATCAAGAGAAAATATACATGATTTATTTATAATGGTATTACAGGATACTTGGCTATTTAATGGCACAGTTAGAGATAATATAAGATACAACAAAGAAAACATTACAGATGAGCAAATTATGGAAGCTTGTAAGACAGTTGGAATTGACAAATTTGTAAAATCTCTTCCTGGTGGCCTAGACTATGTTTTAACAGGTTCAGATAGTGTTTCAGCAGGTCAAAAACAATTATTAACAATTGCGCGTGGTATGATAAAAAATGCTCCATTCTTGATTTTAGATGAAGCAACAAGTAGTGTTGATACTCGTACTGAAGAATTAGTTCAGAAAGCTATGGATAAGCTAACAGAAGGAAGAACTTCTTTTATAATAGCTCACAGATTATCTACTATAAAGAATGCAGATATAATTTTAGTTATGAATGAAGGAAACATTATTGAACAAGGAAACCATGAAGAACTTATGGCAAAAAATGGATTTTATGCAGACTTATATAATTCACAATTTAAAAAATAAGAAATGTACGTTTGGAAAACTCACCAAACGTACATCTTTTATTTTTATCTCAAAAATCCATTTATTATTTGTTCTTCTGCTTCTTTTTCTGATAATCCTAATGTCATAAGTTTCACTAATTGCTCTCCTGCAATTTTGCCTATAGCAGCTTCGTGTATTAAATTTGCCTCTACATTATTTGCTGTTATTTCTGGTGTTGCTTTAACTTTTGCATTATCTTTTATTATTGCATCACATTCGCTATGTGCAAAGCATTTTGTATTACCATATATTTTAGATTTAAAATGTTGATAAGATTCGTCGGTTGCAACAGATCTTGATGTTACATGTGTACTTGCATTTTCTCCATTTAATTGTACATCAAATATTGTTTCTGCTTTTTGCACTCCATGTGTCATTATTTTTTCTGTTACAATAAAATTCGTATTATCTTCTAATACACCCTTTGTTTCTCTTATTGTTGAATCTACTCCTTTTATTTGACTAGATTCCATTTCAAGTGTACTTCCTGATTTTAGATAGACTTCTGTTACTGGATTTAATATTCTTTTTCCATCACCATTGCCTTCTCCATAATGCTTTTCTATATATTTTACTTTTGCTCCTTCTTCTAGGAAAAATCTATGTATTCCGTCATGTTGACTGTCTGCATGATGATCATTATGAATTCCACATCCTGCAACTATTATTACGTTTGCATTTTTGCCTATATGAAAATCATTATATACAACATCATTTAAACCACTCTCAGTTATTATTACAGGAATATGTACAAACTCAAATTTTGTATTTTCTTTTACATATATATCTATTCCAGGCTTATCTTCTTTTGTTACTATATTAATATTTTCTGTAATTTTTCTTTCTACACCTTGTCCATTTTTTCTTATATTATAAGCTCCGTTACGAATTCCATCATAGTCTGAAATTTCACTTAATAATTTTTTATCTATTTGCTCTTCTGAAAATTCGTTGTTATTTTGTGTATCTTGATTCTCTTTTATTGCCATTTCTTACCTCCTTTCATGTAGCTTATTTACAATTTATATTTAACTTGCAACATTCTTTGTTTAGAATTTCTTTTTCCAATATTTCTGTGCTATTTCCGACTTTTTCAATTTTTCCTGCCCTCATTAACACAATTTCGTCTGCAATTTTTAATATTCTTTCTTGATGTGATATTATAATTGTTGAACCTTTTATTTCTTGACTTAGTTTTTCAAATATATCAATCAAATTGTTAAAGCTCCATAAATCAATTCCCGCTTCTGGTTCATCAAATATTGTAAGTTTTGCACCTCTTAAGACAACAGTTGCAATTTCTATTCTCTTTAGCTCTCCACCTGATAGCGAATCATTTACCTCTCTATCTACATATTCCTTTGCACACAAACCAACTTTTGATAAAACCTCACAAGCTTCTGCTTTATTTATATCTTTTTGAGCAGATATTTTTAACAAATCAAATACGGTAATTCCCTTGAATTTAACAGGTTGTTGAAAAGCAAAACTCATTCCTAATTTTGCTCTTTCATTTATTGACATGTTCGTTATATCTTTCCCATCAAAAACTATTTTACCAGAGTCTGGCTTTTCTATTCCCATTATAATTTTAACTAACGTAGATTTTCCAGAACCATTTGGTCCAGTTATTGCTACAAATTTTTCTATATCTATATTTAGATTTATGTGATCCAAAATCTTTTTATTATCTCTTGTAAAACATATATCATTTAGTTCTAATAGCATAATTTTCTCCTTTAATTATAACTTTTACACCCAATTAGTATACAACGATTTTACATAATTATCAATATTTTACTGTAAAAAACGTATAAGGCTCTATGTCTATTAGTATTCTTCAACTTCAATCACAGCTTTTTCTTCTAGTGCAAACCTTTTCTCTACAGATATCTTGCTTACTTGATTGTCATCCTCAAATACTAATCCATTCATTGCATCTAAAATTGATTTTGCAATATTGTCTACATCTGGCTTTTTAGTTGGGCTAATTTTGTTTTCTAGCATTTCTTGAATTTTTGTTTTACTAGTGCTTTTTGGAATTTTTAAATATGCAATTATATTTATTGATATTCTTCCTTTTAAGGTTTCATATTTTGGGTATTTCATTCTGAAATATTGCTGAACTAAAAATTCGTAATCTTTTGTTTTATTTGGAGTATACACTCTGCAGGTGTACATATTTACTCGTGGTCTTTCTTTTCCTACAATCTCTCCCAAAACTTCAAATTCGTATTTCACTTCTTTTGTTTCCTTTCTTATAATTCAAAATAATTATTATATATGTAAAAATGTTGAGCACAGTTCTATATTTTCTTTTTGATTTCAATAAAAATTAATCTATAAATTCTAAATTTTGAACATTGTTATATATGAATCTAACTAATTTTTCTGTTTCTTCTTCATCTTTTATATAAGATACTTCTACTTGTGATGAACCTCCACCTAGGGACATTTTTTGAAATTCGCTTTCAAACAACAAATTTCTTTGTAGCTCAATATTTTCTTTTTTATTCACATGATATGAACATGTATATTCTTCTTTATCTGTTATATCTTGTATTGTTCCAAATTTTTCTTTATCTATTTTTACAAAACTTTTACATACTTGCTCATTAGGAGCTCCATATAAACTAAATCCTAATCCTGTGTTTTTTCTCCATCTATCAATTGTATCTTTTAATGTCTTAACTATTTTTATTGCAAACTCTTTTCCTTCTGGAGTAATATTTGAAACTCCTTTCATGTATTTAGTAGTCTCATATACACCAACATAACCTAGAGAAATAGTTGAATATCCTTCCTTTAAATATTTATCTATTTTTTCTCCAGTTTCTAAATGAGATATTGCTCCATATTTCCAATGTAGTGGGCTTGTATCACTTATTGTTCCTAGTAAAGCATAATGTCTACACATTAATGCTTCATAACATAACTCTAATCTTTCGTTTAATAGCTCAAAAAACTTATCTTCATCTTTCTCTGAAAGTATTGCAATTTGCGGCAAATTAATGCTAACAATTCCTTGATTGAATCTTCCGTTAAATTTATATTTTCCATCTTCGTCTTTCCATGCTGATAAGAAATTTTGACACCCCATTGGGCTAAATACATTACCATTATAATTTTCACACATTTTTTTTGCTGAAATATAGCTTGGAGATAATGTTTTTCTTGTACATTTTAGTGCTAATTGAGTTAAATAGTCATATTCTCCACCTTTTAAACAATTATTCTCATTTAGCACATAAATTAACTTTGGAAATTCTGGATTTATATATTCCCCTTTTTCGTCTTTCAAACCATTATATCTTTGTTTTAGAATTTCTTCTACTATCATAACATTTTCTTTTAAATATGGATCATCATTTTTTATATTTAAAAACAATGAAATTATCGGACAATGTCCATTCATAGTCATTAATGTATTTATTTGATATTGGATAGTTTGAACTCCACTACATACTTCTTCTTTTATCTTTCTTTCTAATATTTTTTCTAATATATCGCTTGAAATTGATTTTCCAAAGTCTTCTTGTAATTCTTTTCTTAATTTATCAACACTTTTTCTTAAATATTTTCCTAGATAACTTATATCAATAGCTTGTCCTCCATATTGAGTAGCTGCTATTGTTGCAATTATTTGAGTAATTACAATGCAGGCAACCCTAAAACTCTTTGGACTCTCTATTAATTTTCCATTTATAACAGTTCCATTATCTAACATGTTTTGAATATCTATTAAACAAGAATTAAATATAGGTTGCAAAAAATATTCCATGTCATGGAAGAATATAATTCCATCTTCATGAGCTTTTACAATCTTTTCTGGCAATAATATTCTTTTTGTTAAATCTTTAGAAACTTCTCCTGCGATATAGTCCCTTTGAGCTGAGGCTAGTACAGCATCTTTATTCGAATTATCTTCATTTATTAATTTATTTTGATTTTTTATTAATCCTAAGATAGACTCATCAGTTGTATTCTTCTTTCTAACTAGCGCTCTGTTGTAACGATATATCATATATTTTTTTGCAAGTTTAAATTTCTTTTTATCCATTAATTGTTCTTCTATAATATCTTGTATATCTTCAACTAATATTCTCTTTTTGTCCATTTCTTCTATATATTTAATAATATCTTTTATATCTTGTTTAGTTGTTCTTTCTTTAGATGTAACCTCTTTATTGGCCTTTTCTATAGCAATTTCAATCTTTTCTCGATCAAAATCTACAACTCTCCCATCTCTTTTTATTACTTTCATAAAATTCTCCTTAAATTTAAATTTTACCAAAGTTTATTCATTAATATACTTTTTCAATTATAAAATAAGATAAATATGAATATTAACTTTCTATTTTATTATAATCATTCATTTTATTTTTTCTGTTGCATATGCAACGTTTTTAGAGTATAATCAGTATAAATTTCTTGCAGTATGTTTTCTATGATAATAGTATCATACTAAGCAATAGTAGTAATAATTTTTACACAATATTATAGGAGTATATATTAAAATGGACGTTTCAGAAATAATTGAAAACATTTCTTGTAACTGTATAAAAATGCAAAGAAAAAATTTCAATAAAGGTAGTATTATTACCACTTATATTGAAAAAAGAAAACAAATTTGTATTTTACTCTCTGGAAAAGCAGATTTAATTAGATATGATTTAAATGGAAACAAAGATATTATAGAAAGTTTTGTAGCACATGATATTTTTGGTGAGGCTTTTTATCCTGTTCACACAAATCATGAGCTCTTTGTTATGGCAATGGATAAATGTGAAGTTCTTTTATTTTCATATGATGATATACACGAAAAATGTAAAAACAATTGTAAATTTCACGCAACTTTAGTATCAAGTTTACTAGAACTTGTATTAGAGCAAATTATTCATCAGAATACTAGAATAGAAATCCTTTCAAAGAGAACAATAAGAGATAAATTGCTTACTTATTTTTCTATTCTATCTAGTAAGAGTTTTAATAAAAATATAACTCTGCCAATGTCGTTAACTAGTTTAGCCGACTATTTAAGTGTTGATAGAAGTGCAATGACTCGAGAATTAAAATATCTAGTAGATGAAGGATTTATATCACGTAATGGTAGCAATATAAAACTATTATATTAATAATTACAAAAAAATATATTCCATATTCAAATAACTATGTAAGAACATAGTTAAGAGCCAAAGAACGTTATCTTTGGCTCTTAATTTTTATTCTTCAACTAATTCAAAACTATCTTTTCCAGCTCCACATAAAGGACATGTCCAATCGTCTGGTAAGTCTTCAAATTTTACACTTTCAACTGCATTGTCATATATGTAGCCGCATAGTAAGCATTTATACTTTGCCATATTATCTCCTCCTTTTCTAACTTATATATTAATTTTTTGGCTATTTTCTTCATTATCTACTGTATTGTCTGTACTATTTTCTATATCATTTTCTATTTCATTAGTAATAATATTATTACTAATTTCATTTCTATTTTCTTCATTTTCTACGACATTTTCATTTGGATTTGTCTCTGTGTTTTCAACATTTTCATTTATATTATTATCTTCAGTTTCAGTATTTTCAATATTTTCAGGTTTTTCTTCTTTGCCATAATTTTTCCATGGATTGTCCGGATGGGGATCAGTTGGATCCCAATTATTATAGCCAGTAACATCTGAAATTTTTTGTTCTGTTGGTTTACCTAGTGGTCCTGGATTTGAGTCACTGTAAAACATAACTTTAGTTCCTGATGCACAATTATCATATATCCATTTTGCATTACGTACAGTTAATCGTATACAGCCCAATGAAGCAGCAGTTCCTAGTTTATCATACTCCCAATACTCTAAACTACCATTATTATATTTTTCCGTATATGGTACAGAATGGAATAAAATATTTCCAGTTATTTGAGTCGCATATTGTCCATAAACATCTCCTTGCAATCCTTTCCATTCCCATCCACCATATTTCTTAAGGCTATATGTGCCTGTCATTGGCGTTGCTGTACCGATAGAGCAAAGCATTACTTTAACACAATTTGTATATTCTCCATTTTCATCTTTTTCATATACGTTAACCACATTCTGTTCACAATTTACTTCTAATCTGTATCTTGTTCCTCCAGTCGCTGGTTTTTTATCTGTATTTTCTGTGTTTGTATTTTCCTCTTCATTATTTACTGCTATATTGTTTTCTTCATTATTAGAATTTATAGTATTTTCATCTATTTCAACATATAATACATCGTTCTGTATTGTATTTTTAGTAGTTATTGCCGCTTCTTTTGTTTTATTTTCAACAATTGCTAAAGATATAACTGTTGAAATTATTGTAATTAAGGCCACAATAATTGTAACTAGAATAATTTGCTGTTTTCTTTCTCTATTCTTTCTTCTTTGACTTCTTCCTTCAATTTTTTCCATTTTTTTCTCCTGTTTAAAGTTATTATAACCTTTAGAATTATATTAAGTCAATATAATTGTTTAAAATGTTTAACTTTTTAAATCTTTGTTGCTTGGAACTTCTATTGACTTTCCATCATATGAAAATTTAGATCCATGACATGGACATTCCCACACTTTATCTATATTGTTAAAATGCAGTTCACATCCTAGATGCGTACATACTGGTTTTACTTTAAATACTTCTCCATTATTTGCTTTATATATTCCTACTTTCTTGTGGTTCACTTCAACAATTTTGCCCTCTCCTATTTTTATATCATCAAGTTCTGTTTTTGGGACTTTAAATTTGCTCCATAAAATCGATTTATTTGCCTCTTTAAGCATATTTCCAACTTCTTGCCTATTTTTAATAGGTTCAATTCTTTGTGCTCTAAACAAGTCTTCATATTCATTTTCTATTCCTAATATTTTATTCTTAATTATATTTGCCGCTATATTTGAAAAAGTTAATCCCCATTTGTTAAAACCAGTAGCAACAAATACATTTGGCATCATATTAGAATAGTTTCCAATATACGGAATTTTATCAAGTGTTATACAGTCTTCCGCCGACCATTTATATAAAATTTCAGAATTTGGATACATTCTTCTAACAATAGTTTCTAGTCTTGCATATCCATCTTTAAACTCGTCAGTTCCTGTTTTATAATCATATCCAACAGCAAGCAGCAATTCTCTATCTCCATCTTTAATAGTTCTAAAAGACATATTTGGTACTTCGCAATTTATATACATACCTTTAAATAGTTTTGTTTTAGTATCTATTACAATGGCATAAGAAGTTGATTGATACATCTTTAAAAAATAATATCCTGGTACAACCATAAATGGATATCTAGTAGCAACAACAACATAGTCTGCAGTAATTTTACTTTTATTAATATACACTGCATATTTTCCATTTTCTTTTTTTATATCTGTGACTTTAGAATTTTCATATATTCTTCCGTTATTTTTTAATATACTATCTGCAAGTCCATATGCATATTTAACAGGATGAATCTTAGCCTGATTTTCAAACATTATGGCTCCTTGCATTTCCATAGGTAAATCTGTAGTTTTTACAAATTTACTTATTCCCTTATTTAACTTATCTACTACCTTTTGTTCATCTTTTAGTTTATCTATCTCTGTTTCTTTTTTTGTGAATACATATGCTGTTTCTCTTTCAAAATCACAATTAATCTTCTCTTTATTTATTATACTCTCAATATCATTTATCGCCTTTTGATTAGCCTCTAAATACTTTTTTGCATATTCTTTGCCTTGTGAATCAATTAAATATTTATAAAACAGTCCATGTTGACTTGTAACTTTCCCAGTATTTTTCCCACTTGTACTACTGCATATTCTTTCTTTTTCTACTACAGCCACACTAGTATTTTTGCTTAAATAATACGCTGTAGTAAGACCTGTGATACCACCACCTATGACACAAACTGAAACACTTAAATTGTTTTTCAAACTTTCATATTCTTTATGTTTTTTTCTTTCTTCTTCCCAGTATGATTGCATTATTTTTCTTCCTTTCGTTCTTTTTTGTTATTTTTCCTAAAATTAGAAAATTTATGCAAAAAAATAAGAATGTCATTATTTTAAATTAAGTTAAACTGTGTGTTTTCTTAATTTTGACATTCTATTTTTATTATAATTTATAATATTAATATTGTTGATTTTTATAAATTTTATTCTGTTATGAGTTATATTTTAATGTTTATCATTTACTCAACTTCTGCTTTCCATAAGCCATGTTTGTTGCAATACGCATATAATGTAGAACCTGATATATATGGAAATCTGCATTCTGCATTTTGTTCTGGATACAATTTTACTGTGTATTCTTTATTATCGGCAACTAAAGAAATCCATTCAATATAATGCTCTTTTTCCATTACATGATTAACTTTAACAAATATTTCATCTTCAATTTTTTCATATGTTGGAACATGCTTTTCTACTGCTGCATCTACTGAATTTGGAATTAGAACCTCCATTTTTTCATCACAACATTTTATACCACAATCTTTGCAATCACAGTCTTCAAGTACTTTAACTGTTGCACCGCAACTTTTACACTTTTTTACAATTAATTCATTTTTCATAATTATAACCTCCTTTAATGAATCCATTTTATCATATTTTTTATTTGTTTTATACTTTTTATTAAAATTTTGTGTTAAATATATTAATCTTTTACATATATGCTATATTTAATCTATTTTATATTCCCATAAACTTAAATGACCTGTAGCTTCTATTGGATATTCAAATACTTCTACATCTGTAACTTGCCATCCATAGTTTTCTTGAAACGAACTCTTAGTATATATTTCATTATTTTCTTTTAGCAACATTTCTTTAAATTCTGGAGACATTTTTATGCAATTAACTAATTTAACTTTTCCTAGTATTTTTCCTAATGGAATGTTTTCTGGAAGATATTTGAACAATCTTTTCATTGCTTCTTTATCTATTCCTTTTCCTGCATGTATTAGTAAATCTCCTCTATACTTTGTTTGCCAACTTCTAAATTCAAATCTTTTATCTCCTTGCATAATTAAAGTTGCCCATGGCTGTTTAATTGTTAGAACTTTCATAAATTTTCCTCTCTTAAAATTTTCTTAAATAATTCTCTTGCATTATCATATGTAATTGTATTTATTGCCTCCTCATAAGTCATCCATTTCATTGTCTTTATTTCACTTTCTTGATATTTTTCATTTCCACTTGTTTTTCTAGCAATAAATAATACAACTTGCTTAAAATTGCCTTTATCTGTGAAATATTCCATTACATACCTTTTATTTTCATTTATTTCTACATCTATATTTGTCTCTTCCTTTACTTCTCTTTTTGCAGTTTCAATTTCTGTTTCTCCCAGTTCCATATGACCTTTTGGAAATCCCCAATGACCTTTTGTTTGTTGAATTAAGAAAACTTTGCCTTTTTCTATAATAATACATCCACATGATTTTTCTTTTTTTATTTCATTCATATTATAATCTCCCTTTCATAATATTTCTCTTGAAAAGTAGTTAACTTTCTTATTCCTTCATAAGTATAATTTTTTCTTTTCCAGAATTATAACACTTTCCATGAATTATTGAAATATCTTTTCAGTTAAAACTTGTTTAACCACGCCAATTCCCGTTCTAAGAATCAAAAATATGTGAAAAGTTATTTTGTGGCACAATTGAAAAAAGTGTGGAATTTGACTAGCAAAAGTCTTTTCTACACTTTTAATACACTACAATTACTAATTTACTATCCACTCACCATTCTTTTTGCCGTTTTTTCTTTCTATAAGACCTTTTTCTTGCATCTCTGCCATGTATGATTTTATAGTTCTTACAGATTTATTAATCTGTCTTGATATTTCTTCTTGAGTAGTGGCTGGATTTATTTTTAATATATTAATTATTGCCTGTTCTTCTAAAGTGTAATTATTGCACTTTAAAACATAAAATTTGCACTTATACTTATTATCATTTTGCAATTTTGCGTTAATATTCAAGTAAAAAAACTTTTTTCAAATTTTTGTTGTGTTTTTATTTAAAAATTTGTGATTAAATTATTATCGTTCTATTATTCTTTTTGCATAAGAACAATCTGCTATTAATGTTTTGTTATATGTTTTTGCATTTTCTATTATGTTTTCTACTAATTTCTTTGCTATTCCTTGTCCTTGATACAAACTATTTACTTCTGTATGAACTATGTTCCAACATTTTTCTATTTTAACAAAAACACATTCTCCAATTTTAACATTGTTATCATATGCAATGGATTTATTATTTTCTTTTTCAAATTTTATTTTTATCATATTACATCACCCAATCTTTACTTACTTTAACTAGCCATAAAATTAATTTCTTCTAGTGCAACTATAATTTTATCATCATCTTATTTTATATTGTTATTTATTCTGTATTATTATATCATCTTTTATTTGGAATGTATATGTGTTACATCAATAAAAAAAATTAAGAACTCTAAATCTGATTATGCAGGTAAGACTCGAACTTACGACCTTCGGGTTATGAGGGTATTATCAGCAATTTTTGAATTTTATTGAAATTGATAGTTTTGGCTTATATTTCAATGGTTTTATTGATTTATAAGTTATGTGTTTTTAAGTGATTTTAAGTCAATTTTGGGTACTTTTGTCCCCATTGTGTCCCCAAGATTTTTAATTTTGTATATCACATTGACTAAAAGTTCACTCAATATATCGTTTTGATATATGTATATTAATTTTATAAAATTGGAGGATTGTTATGAATAATTTTAGAGAAGTAAATGATGATATTTTAAGAGAATGGTTATTATTTAGAGAGGATGAACTTCCTTCTATAACTTGCGATGAAGATAAAAAACATTGGGTTTATTTTGACGAAATTTCCGAAAAAATCTTAAGAAATGTACCCAAGAAGAATAAAAAGTATGTTCAGAAACAATTAGAAATACTAGATGATAATTTTCTTGATTATTTAAGTTATTGGAATGAGAAGTATTATAGAA
>CALXBZ010000013.1 GCA_944386665.1 uncultured Clostridia bacterium | reverse complement strand
TAAATCGAGGGCTTAACCACTAATATAAAATGGTTTACAAATTTCTTCTATGTATTTTTGAGTGTGCTTTGGATATACTATAAATATTTAATAAATTTACAATAAACTATTTACAAAATGTAAATAAAATGGTATAGTATTAAATATCGAAAGCAGACATTACTTTTCTGGTGATTATTACTGAGAGGAAATACCTGTTCCCATTCCGAACACAGAAGTCAAGCTCTCAAGTGCTGACAATACTCGCGAGTTACCTTGCTTGGAAGATAAGTTATCGCCAGTTTTTATATATTCCTCGTTAGCTCAGTTGGTAGAGCGCTCGGCTGTTAACCGATAGGTCGTCCGTTCAAGCCGGACACGAGGAGCCATAATAATAAGTTAGATTATTCTAACTTATTATTTTTTTATAATTGGAGAAACTATTTATGAAATTAAATATTGTATATAAGAATAATTAAATAAAATGAAATCAAAAGTTGTAAAATTTTTAAAAATATGAAATAATGTAAACAAAAAATTTGTAATAAAAAACTTAATTATACGGCATAATAAAATATATTTAAAGGAGAAATAAAATGATACAAAACTTTAATTTTCATACACATACCTTCAGGTGTGGACACGCAGAAAAGAATTATACTGATGAAGACTATGTAAAAGAAGCAATTGAAGCTGGAATGAAATACTTATGTTTTACAGATCACATGCCATATACTAGTACAATGCATTCTCCAGAGAATCAAAGAATGGATTATAATGATAGAAAAGAATACTTGGAGTCAATAAATAAATTAAAACATAAGTATAAAGATCAAATAAAAATAGAATCAGGTTTTGAAGTTGAATATTTACCTGGAGAAGAAAAATATTTAAAAGAACTAAAACAAACAACAAACATATTAATATTAGGTCAGCATTGTACTGTATTTAATGGCAAAGTAAAAGATATAAAAACAGAAATGACAGATAAAGAACTATTTGATTATGCAAATCTAATTGCAAAAGCATTAGAATTAAATATTCCAGACATTATTGCTCACCCAGATTTTTTTATGAGATTTAGAAAAGAATTTGGAGAAAAAGAAGAAAAAGCAAGCCATATAATATGTGAAGCAGCAGCTAAATATAATGTGCCAGTAGAAATTAATTTAGGAAAAATACGTAATAGGTTAAAAAATGTTGAAGAGAAATATCCAGATTTACCTTATGAAGAAGCTTTAAAAGAAGCAATAAAAATAATAGGATATCCATGTAGAGAGTTTTGGAAAATAGCAGCAAAATATAATCTAAAATCTGTATATGGAGGAGATATACACTTTAAAGGACAGCTATTGAAGATGAATGAATATATAAAAATAGCAAATAATGTAATAGGAGAAGAAATATTAAAAGAATTAAAATTTATAAATGAAAACTTAGAAATTATATAAAATCGTACAATGCCAAACATGAACTATAAATTTATGTTTGGCATAATTTTTTGTAATTAAAATTTATAAAATGACAAAAGGGATGAAAAAAATAGTGATACTATTCTAAAATTTTTTTAAAGAAATTTTCTGTTGATATGTTAGATTTTCTATTATTTCTTTTTAATAAATATAGGCAATTTGGATCTTTGGTAATATAATTTACTCCACTAGTACAAGAAAGGCTAGATTTAAATCCTAAAGATTTTATTATTGGAATTGATTCTTTGGAAATAGCTCCAAATGGATAGGTAAATGTATTAGGAGTGTAACCATTACAATTTTGCCTAAACTTTTCTTGCAACTTGTTAATGTCTTTAGTTAAAACATTTGAATATGTTTCCAACGATTCAGAGGAAAGTTTTTTACAACCTTTTCTTTCTTTTTTTGTAGAGTGCAAATTGTAAGAATGATTTTGAAATTCTATACAACCATCTGTAATAAGTTCATTAATGTCTTTCCATCTAAGATAACCATAATTAGGATTAGCTTCATCGGTTTCTGTATATGTGTCGGTATATTGACCAACAATTGAAATTACAGCCTTCATGTTATATTGGTGCAAAAGTGGAACTACATAACTAAGATTATTGTAATAACCATCGTCTAAAGTTATTATAATGGGTTTTTCGGGAAGTGGATAATCATTATAAACGTAATTGATTAAATCTGTTATTGTAATTGTAGAATAGCCTTTAGATTGTATGTATTTTAAATCAGACTCAAAAGTGTCTGGATGAACAATATATGTTCCATTCCTTGATTTTAAAATACTGTGATACATAATAATTGGGACTTTAATTCCAACATCATTTTTTGCAAAAGAAGAATTATACATAAAACAAAATGATAGAATAACAGCAAACAAAATTATTATCAAAATAATTTCATAATTTAATTTTATCACTCTAAAACTTTTCATAATAAATAGTATGCAGTAAAAAAATTTATCATTCATAATTTATAAAAATTTATAATGAATATTAAAATTAGTATTGTAATATTTATATATTAGCTATATAATGATTAACGAATTAGGAAATATAATTATATTCCCTTAATAACGCTCTTTTTTTTAAAAGGAGAAAGTATTATGAAAAAATTTTTTAAAACTTACAAGTCAATTATTATTCTTTTGGCTGCAATAGTAATTGGCGCTATCGTGGGGATAGTATTCAAAGAAAAAGCAGCTATCTTAAGCCCATTAGGGGATATCTTCTTAAATTTAATGTTCGTTATAATTGTACCATTAATATTCTTAAGTATCTCAACATCAATAGCAAAAATGAAACAACCTAAAAGACTAGGAAAAATTATGATAACAATAGTAGCAATGTTTATTGTTACATCAATAGTGGCAGTTTTTGTTGGAATTGCTGTAGCATATCCAATAAAATTAGTAAATTCAGAAGATGGTGAAAAAATAAGGTCATCTTTAGAAGAAAAAAATATAGATGAAAATATTTCAGAAGAAGAACAAACTATTTTATCCAGAACAGTAGAAGCAATTACAGTAAATGATTTTTCAAAATTATTATCAAAGGATAATATAATTGCTATAATAGTATTTTCTGTATTATTTGGAATAGCTATAAATATGACTGGTGAAAAAGCAAAACCAGTAGAAAATTTTCTAAATTCTGCATATGAAATTATAATGAAATTAGTAAATTTAGTTATGTATTATGCTCCAATAGGACTTGGTTGCTATTTTGCATCTTTAGTTGGAACTTTTGGAGGAGAAATTGCAGTAGGATATGCTAGAACATTTATAATATATACATTGGTAGCAATTTTATTCTACATAATAGTCTATACACTATATGCATTTATTGCAGGTGGAAAAAGAGGAATTATTGCATTCTGGAAAAATATTATTCCGGCAACGATTACATCATTAGCAACTTGTTCGTCTGCTGCTTCAATACCAGTAAATTCAGAAGCTGCTAAAAAAATAGGAGTGTCACCAGACATAGCAGAAACAATGATACCTCTAGGAACAAGTTTTCATAAAGATGGTTCAATAATCGGTTCTGTATTTAAAGTAATGTTTTTAGTTTGTTTATTTGGAACAAGTGCTGGAATTGGTCAAATTATACTTGTTTCACTAATTGCAAACTTATTGATAACAGCTGTGCCAATTGGTGGAGGTACAATTTCAGAGATGTTAATATTAACAATGATGGGTTATCCTGTTGCTGCGTTACCAATACTTACGATAATTGCGACAATAATTGATCCACAAGCAACGATGTTAAACGTTATAGGAGATACCAGTGCGTCTATGCTTGCAGCAAGAATTGTTGATGGCAAAGATTGGATGGACAAAAAAGAGAAGGTATTAGAATAATAGTTAAATGAGAAATAAATTTTGGTAAAAAATTAAACATATAAATTTGATACGAATAAAAAAGAAGATAAAGATTAACAGCTAACTATATGGTTAGCTGTTTTAATTACGCTTTAGCTTTGTGAACCGTAGTGAAGCAAAACTACGCGATATGCGCGTGAGAGTAAAAGCTTTAAGCAAAGTATCTCTCCATGATATAATATTTGGTGTTTAAGCCAATAAAAATATGAAAGGAAAGATGCCTTATTTACAAAAAATAATAGCAACAGTTGGTCTAGCCGGTATAGAAGATATAGAGAATATAAACAATACAAGAAACAACATAAAAAATGCCAGAAGAAAAAAAGACAATGAAATGACCGAAACATATAATAAAAAGTAAGTTTTATAGATTTTAACAAAAGAAAAAACAATGAAAATGGAATTTATATTTGATAAAGAAAAAATGAGAAAGTTGGATATAAAGAAGAACAATGTTTAAATGCAATTAGAAAACATTTTAACAGTTATAAAAGTAAAATAATAAAGGAGTAAAAAAGGTGTATTCGAGGGAACAGATGATAACTGGAGTGCTGTTGAATCTACAGCAAAATTTAGCAGATGTGTAAAAAAGTGAATCAGTTCAGTATTAACTTTTTCATTCCCATATTTATGTAATTATCAATAATTGGATTTTTGTGCGAGATTTTATTATATTCTTTTTCTTTCATTATCATTTTTGAGAGTCTTTATCTATGTATTTTTAATAATATAGAATTTAACATGTAGATTACCGCTACATTCAATATATAATATTATTTTGATTCCACATATTAAAAAATATCACTAATAAGAGACTTTCTTAAAAATATTGAAAAGTAGAAGTATAACTTATCTGAATGTCATAGGAGACAAAGAATTATAAGAAGATATATAGATGTAAAGACTTACATTTTTTAAAAATGTAAAAAAATGTAAAAAATATATTTACAACGTAATCGTTATATGATATAAAATAAAATGTAAAAATAATTGAAAAAATTTTACGTCAATTAGTAAGAACAAAACATTATCCACAATATTTCACAGGTAAATATTATTTTATAAAAGAGGGAAACGTTTATGATAAAATTGAGTAAGAAATTAATACTATCTTGCATGATAGTATTAGCAATATGTCTGGGACTACCGTCTATGGTAAATGCAGCTGAGCGTATTTCTTGGAACGGAAGATTGAGTACAGGAAAAGATATTTACTATTGGATAGATCCATCTTGTACGTATACAGTATCAATTCCAAATGCAGTTAAGAAAATAAGGTATCCTTCAGGAATGTGGAATCCAATAGTTTTAAATAAAACTAGTACAAAGAGTTATTCAAAAATGGATTTTTATGAATACAATGACATTTCATCTACAACTTACGCATATACAAAACTTTATAAAGCTAAAACAAATGGAACAGAGAATATAGCCTATTTAAGCGAATTAGATTCTATTGAATGGGTATATGGAAAAATTTATATAAATGATGGTAATATGGCTGTCGATAATGATTTAAAATCTACAATAATATTACATGAAATATGTCATGTATATGGAGGCAAAGATGTGAGTGATAATCCAAACACTATCATGTATGGTTACACACCAGTTGTTAGAGGGTTGACGAGTGACTTTAATTCCGTATTAGTACAAAAATATAATTATTAGGAGGGGTGTATATGAGAAGTAAAAATAAAATTGTATTATTTGTAATAATTATGGTTTTGGCTATTGCAATAATTTCTACTTTTACTATATCTTTTATAATGCAAAAAGAAAATGAAGTTTCAATAGCTTCGGAACAAAAGGATGAGGAAAAACAAATATATGATACTGTAATTAGTTCTGCTAGTTATAGTGCAGATCCTACAGTACCTGACAATATATTGAATGGTATTAACAGACACATCGTAAAAATAAGAGTGATTAGCACAGGAGAAGCAAAGTTTTTGCCAACAACAGAATTCTACCATAATCCATATAATCCATGTACACCGATAGAAATAGAAGTTTTGGAAAATTTATATGGAGAACCTATTCAACCTGTAGATGGGAAAATATATATATCTGGTGGGGATATAAAACTATCTAATTTGATTACAACATTAGATGAGGTTGATACTGAAAGATTAGGATTAAATAACTTATCAGAAGAAGAAAGAAATTCACAATATATGAGATATCAAACTAAATATAGTTATGATGTTCAACCAAATAATGAATATATAGTGGTGGTAGCAGAAATTGGAGATGGATTATATAAAATAGTTGATGAAGGATGTGGAATTTTTATAAATGATAGTTTTGAAATAATGACGAAAGTAAGTTCTGAAACAATATTAAGAAATGTCATAACAAACAATACAATTGAACAAACACAATTAGTACAAAAGGCAATAGAAAAGAAAGTAGATGCTAACACTGTTAAGAAACTTATAAATCAAAATAAAGAGAAATAGAATTGTAGAGTAGATATGGATTTTTCTATATTTTCATTGGTCTAGTAGAAATTACTAGGCCTTTTATTGCTAAAAATTAGAGATAAAATGCAATCAAAACTATATAATTATAGAAGTATTGCATAAACAATTAGTTTGTGATAATATATACACATATTTCTTTAAAAAATATATTATATAATAAAACAAAGAAAGGAGATATTGATTATTTATTAATCAATATATACGCGCATATGTTTACAGAACAAGAATTAGCGCAAGCTAGAGCTATATTAAAGGCAAATAAACAAGAAAATTTATTAAGATTTATAGATAAGCTAGATAATAATAAAAAGGAAAAAATAATAAAACAAATATTGAATTTAGACTTTACACAGTTAAATAAATTATATGAAGAAACTAAAAGTAGTGCAGAAATTATTAATAAGAAAATAGAAAATATTAAATATGTTGACGAATATAAATTATCAGATGAAGCAAAAGAAAGATACACAAATATAGGAGAAAAAGTAATTAAAAATAATCAATATGCAGTTGTTACAATGGCAGGAGGACAGGGAACTAGATTAGAACATAATGGACCAAAAGGAACATTTAAAGTAGATGTGGACCCAGAACCAAAATACCTATTCCAAATATTGGCAGAAAATTTGCAAAGGGCAAATAAAAAGTATAATGTAATATTGCCTTGGTACATAATGACCAGTACAGAAAACAACGAAGAAACAGTAAACTTTTTTGAAAAACACGAATATTTTGGATATCCAAAGGAAAATGTTATGTTCTTCACTCAAGGAAATTTGCCAATACTATTAGAAAATGGTGATTTAATAGTAGATAAAGATTATACAATAAAAGAAGCAGCAGACGGAAATGGCTGCATATATAGTGCAATGGCAAAAGCCGGAGTATTAGAGAATATGAAGAAAAAGAATGTTAAATGGATATTTATAGGAGCTGTAGATAATATTCTTTTAAATATGGTTGATCCTATTTTACTAGGATTAACAATAGATGAAAAGAATGAAGCTGCTTCAAAATCTGTTGCAAAAGCAAGTCCTAAAGAAAAAGTAGGAGCATTTTGTAAGATAAATGGGGTTCCATCAGTTATAGAATATACGGAGCTTCCAGAAAAAATGGCAGAAGAAGTGGATGAAGAAGGAGAATTATTATTTGGGGAAGCTCATATAATGTGCAATTTATTTAGTATACAAGCTTTAGAAAAAGTATCTAAAGTACAATTGCCATATCATGTTGCACATAAAAAGTCAAATTACATGAATGAAAATGAAGAATTTGTAAAAGTAACAGAGCCAAATGCATACAAATTCGAAGCTTTCATATTTGATGCATTTAATTTCTTTGATGATATTTCTATATTAAGAGGGAAAAGAGAAATGGACTTTGCACCTATAAAAAATAAAGTTGGAAATGATAGTCCAGATACAGCCAAGGAATTGTATAATAACTATTGGAAAAACACTAAAATTTAAAAATTAAATAAAAATAAAGAATATAATTTTGTAGAACAAAACTTTAATTAAGAAAATGTAAAAGTTTAGTTTTACAAAGTTATATTCTTTTTTGGAAGCCTAAATAATTATTAAAGCTTCTTTTTACATTATAGATTATTGTTGGCTGGAATAAAGTAATCAACAACTCCATAAATTAAAGCGCCAATTATGGCTGCAAGCCAAGATATTGAATATCCAGCTACAAAATATTGTGTTAAATATAAAACTGCTACTGCTAATATAAAACCTACAAATCCTTTACCAAACGCACTTGCATGAAGTCCTGTAAATTTTACAAGTAGAAAATCCATAACTGTTAAAACGACTGAAGCAAGAGCTAAAGTCCAAATATTATTTATAGTGAAACCAGGTGTGAAAAATGCTGTTATTGCTAGGATTATTGCTGAAGTTATAAATCTTAACATTACTTGAGCAAAAGTATTAGAACGAGAACTACTTGTAGCTTCAATATTGTTGTTATCCATAATAAAAACCTCCTATAATGTAGTTAATAATATTATTTACAAAAAAATTTAAATTATTCAAACAAATGAATAATAAAAAAATAAAGGCTAACAATAAATAAAAATAAATGCATAAAAATGCAATTGTTTTAAATTTTGAAATGCAGGAGCTTTTTACGTATGTTAGCTACTTTTTTTAGATCAATTATTATATATATAATAGTATTAATTGTAATGAGATTGATGGGAAAAAGAGAAATTGGTCAAATGCAACCATTTGAACTTGCAATTTCTATAATGATAGCAGATTTAGCATCAATTCCAATGGCAGATATAGGAATTCCAATATCTAATGGAATAATTCCAATATTAGGACTTTTAGTCATGCACTTGATTATATCAATGCTTAATATAAAAAGCAGTAAAATAAGAGAATTTATATGTGGA
The DNA here is from genome assembly GCA_944386665.1 of uncultured Clostridia bacterium. Classification (GTDB taxonomy): domain Bacteria; phylum Bacillota; class Clostridia; order TANB77; family CAG-508; genus CAG-245. Next base: position 12,156 of record CALXBZ010000013.1, on the reverse strand, counting down.
AAGCCTACTATACTAATTTATAAAGGAAAAATTGATGAAAAACAAATGAAGAAGGAAAGATTTACATTAAATGAATTGGAGGAAAAACTAAGAAGTAAAAATATTATAAATTTAGGAGATGTAGAATTTGCAATATTAGAAACAAGTGGAGATATTTCAGTTATTGAAAAACCAGATAAAAGAACTACAACCTGTAAAGATTTAAACATAATACCAGAGTATGAAGGAATTTCTTATAACTTAGTGGTTGATGGGAAAGTTATGACAGAAAATTTACACAAAATAGGTAAAGATTACAATTGGCTAAAGAAACAAACTCAAAAATTTCAGATGATGCCTGAAGAAGCTTTTGTTGTAACTATAAATGAGAAAGGCGATATGTTTTGCCAAAAAAAACTTAATAAAAAAGAGATGAGGGAAAAAAATAAAAAAGAGGGGAATTTCTAAAGATGAAAAAAGAGATTATTATTGTAATAATTATAGTTGTTGCAATAATTATTACAGACATATTAACACAAAAATACACAAAAAATAGTTTCTTAGAAATAAGTGGAAAATTAGACGAAATAGAAAAGATAGGAAAAGCATTAAGTGATGAAAAGGAAAAAAATTCAGAAAAAACAGATGGATATGTAAAAAATAAAACAAAGTTAGAAGAAACAATTGAAAAAATGCAAAATGATTGGAGAGAAATTAATAGAAAAACAGCATTTTATATAGAACATGATGAACTTGAAAAAGTAAATTCAGCAATGGTAAAATTTAAAAGTTTTTTTTCATTAGAACAATATGAAGAAGCGATTTCAGAATTAGAAAATTGCAGATATATTTTAAATCATATAAAAGAAAAATCAGCGTTAGAAATTATAAACTTATTTTAAATAGAAACACAGACTAAGATATTTTTTACAGAAGAAAATATTGTAAAAAACAGGAACTTGAAAAATGTTTACATTAAAGCAAAAATATGATATAATAAAAAAATGAAGGCTTAATATAAAGGGTCTTCCAAGAATTTGGAGGATCACTTATGCGTTTGACCTCCAAATTCTAATAATTGAAAGGGAGGAAAATGCATGGACGGGAATTTGAAGAGGTTTGATTTTTTCGTTTTGGAGACAAACCTCCGGGCAATCTTCGAAGATGAAACTTTGAAGAAAACTTTAGAGGAGGTATGGGCTTCTGAAAAAGTCAACGAATGGATTGATTCTGTTGCCTACCACTTAATGAACGGAACAAATGGACAAATTGTCAACCAAGAACAAATAAGCCACATAATATACGGCGGCTTAATTCAATTGGCCGTTAAACTTGCTATGCAATATCAGATAGTGCATAAGGGGACTAAAACTCTTGTTGAAGAACTTGTGCAGCTTTTGAACACGCAAGGGCAAGAAATCGTAGACAAGACAATGGATAATTTTACCGCCACGGTGCCTACGCTGAGACAGCAGCTTAGCACTATGAAGATTGTGTTCGGCGAACACTTTGATGATCTATTTGTATAATCTCAGCTATTCAAATTTCAGCATTTGCCCCGCACATGAAACTTAGAGTGTTACTAGTTAAAGGAAAACTCTAAAGCTTCATGTGTAGGGGCCTTCTTTTATATACTTTTTAATTAGATAAAGTATTAATTATAAATAATAAATTTTGGACAAATGGAAAAATATTACTAGACAAAAACATATGTTTGTGATATTATAAGGAAAATATAAAACGAGGAAAATTTATGATAGATTTAAAACAAAATATTCAGTATATAAAGGGCATAGGACCTAATAGGGCAAAACTATTTAACTTATTAGGAATATATACTGTAGAAGATTTAATTAATTATTATCCAAGGACATATCAAGATAGAACAAATATAAAAAAAATAGAAGACTTACAAGATGGAGAAGAAGCTTTAATAGAAGCGGTAACTGTATCTGGAATTTCTATGTTTAAAATAAGAAGAAATATGGTTGTGTCAAAAGTATTAGTTCAGGATGATACCGGCAGATGCTTAATTACATGGTTTAATCAAGATTATATAAAAACTAAAATACATCCAAAAGAAAAGTATAAATTTTTTGGAAAAGTAATAAAAAAATCAGGACAAATAGAAATGTCATCCCCAGTATTTGATGAAGAAGGCGAAAATAAAAATACTGGTAAAATAATGCCAGTCTATTCAACAACTAAAAATTTATCAGAATCAACAATAAGACAAGCGGTTAAAAATGCTTTGGAACTAATAAATGAGAAAATAGAAGATACATTGCCAGAATATATAAAAGAAAAATATAACCTAATGGAGTTAGATGAGGCGGTAAGAAAAATACATTTTCCAGACACACTGAAAAATATAGAAAAAACGAGAAATAGACTTGTGTTTGAAGAATTATTAACATTTCAATTAGCTTTACTAAGTCTAAAGAACCAATATGATAATGAAATAAGAGGAATTAAATATAGTAAAAATGTGCATATGTCAGATGTAATTAATACATTACCTTTTAATTTAACAAAGGCTCAGTTAAGAGTATTAGAAGAAATAGACAACGATATGGAATCGGAAAAACCAATGAATAGATTGCTTCAAGGAGATGTTGGGTCTGGCAAAACAATTGTAGCTATGATATCTGCATATAAAGCAGTGAAAAGCGGATACCAGGTAGCTGTAATGGCTCCAACAACAATACTTGCAACTCAGCACGTGGAAAATTTTAATAAGATATTAGAGAAGTTTGGAATTAGATGTGAATTACTAGTAAGTAGTCTTACGAAGAAGCAGAAGAGTATAGTGTTAGACAAGTTAAAAAATGGAGAAATAGATATATTAATTGGAACACATGCTTTATTACAAGATAATGTTGAATTTAAAAATTTAGGATTAGTTGTAACAGATGAACAACATAGATTTGGAGTAAAGCAAAGAAGTGTAATTGCAGGAAAAGGAAATAATCCAGACATACTTGTAATGACAGCTACTCCTATACCAAGAACACTCGCAATAATAGTATATGGAGATTTGGATATATCTATAATAGATGAGTTACCACCAAATAGAAAGAAAATAGACACATTAGCAGTAAAAGAAAATATGACAGGTAGAATTATAGATTTTATAAAAAAGAATATTGATGAAGGAAGACAAGCGTATATAGTATGTCCTTTGGTTGATGAAAATGAAGAAATGATTGATATAAAGTCTGTTGAAAAACTTGCTGAAAGCTATAAAAACGAAATATTTAAAGATTATAAAGTGGAAATCTTGCACGGAAAAATGAAATCAAAAGATAAAGAACAAGTAATGCAAGATTTTAAAGACAACAAGATTAGCATATTAGTTGCAACCACTGTAATAGAAGTTGGCGTTGATGTGCCAAATGCTAATATAATGGTAATAGAAAATGCAGAAAGATTTGGACTTGCTCAATTGCATCAATTACGAGGCAGAGTTGGAAGAGGCAAATTTAAGTCATATTGTATATTGAAATATGCTAGTAATTCAGCAATAGCAAGAGAAAGAATGAAAACAATGACAACAACTGAAGATGGCTTTAAAATTGCAGAAAAGGATTTAGAACTAAGAGGCTCAGGCGAATTTTTCGGTACAAAGCAACATGGACTCCCAGAATTCAAAATAGCAAATATATTTGAAGACGTAAAAATATTAAAGCAAGTTCAAGAATTGGCTCTAAAAATTGAAATGGCAGATCCAAAATTAGAAAAAGAAGAAAATAGAAAATTGAAAACAGTTGTAACAAAAATAAGAGAAGAAAGAATTGAACTATAAAGTAAAATGCAAATTTTTAAAAAACTATTGCATTTTTTAAAAAAAGAGGGTATAATAAATATGACATAAGAAGCAGGGCAGAAGAGTGGAAACAAGTTCCACTCTTCTCGAATGTTATATAGAAAAATAATTTGAAAATAAACAAAAAGTATATATGTGCTTAATAGAAAAGTTTTAGTTTAAATGTAATCTATTAATAAATAAGGAGGCAAAATTGGCAAAGATAGAAGAGAGAATAGAAGAACTTGTCACAGAACCAATTAATAAACTCGGATACAGAGTTTATGATGTAATGTATGTAAAAGAAGGCAGAGATAATTATTTACGAATTTTTATAGATAATGATGAAGGTATTAGTTTAAATGATTGTGAAAAAGTAAATAATGAAATTACAGATATGTTAGATGATGCTAATATAATAAAAGAACAATATTTTTTAGAAATATCATCACCAGGACTTGAAAGACATATTAGAAAAGATAAACATCTAGAAGAACATATAAACAAAGAAATAGATGTAAGATTATTTAAACCAATAGAAAAACAAAAGGAAATAACTGGAGAATTAAAAAAATTCAATACACAAACGCTTACTTTATTAGTAGAAAACCAAGAAATTATAATTGAAAGAGCTAATATAAGTTCTATGAAAAGAACTTTTAAATGGGAATAAATATATTTAATATAGTTGGAAAGGAATGATTGGAAAAATGAAAAAGAATGTAAAAAAAGTAGAAAACAGAGGGATAGATAGCACTGAGCTTATAATGGCTTTAGATGAGCTAGAAAAAGAAAAAGGGATAAAAAAGGATTATATATTAGAGTCAATAGAAACAGCATTAGTAACAGCATATAAAAGAAATTTTGATGTAAATACAGACAATGTAAAAATAACAATGAATCCAGAAACTGGTGAAACACATGTATACGAAGAACTAACTGTAGTTCAAGAAGTAGAAGATGAAAAAACACAAATATCTGTAGAAGATGCTAAAAAGATTGATATAAAATTTAACGAGGGAGATGTTGTTGAAAAAGAATTAATGCCAAAAAACTTTGGTAGAATAGCAGCTCAAACAGCTAAGCAAGTAATAGTTCAAAGAATAAGAGAAGCTTCAAGAGATGTTATATTTAATGAATTTAGTGAAAAGAAAGGCGAAATTGTTTCAGGAATTATTCAAAAAGTTGATAAAAATATAGTAGTTTTAGACCTAGGAAAAATAGAAGGAATTATGCCAGTAAAAGAGCAAATTCCAACAGAAAATTACTACGTAAATCAAAAAATAAGAGCTTGTGTTGCAGATGTAGAAAAAGGACAAAAAGGTTCTACTCAAATAATTGTATCTAGAGCAAATAACGACTTTTTAAGAAAATTATTTGAATTAGAAATCCCAGAAATATATGAAGGATTAATAGAAATAAAAAGTATCTCAAGAGATCCTGGAAAGAGATGTAAATTGGCTGTTTATTCTCAAAACGAAAATATAGACCCAGTAGGATCTTGTGTTGGTCAAAAAGGAATTCGTATTCAAAACATAATTAATGAATTAAATGGTGAAAAAATAGATGTAATAGAATGGAACGAAGATCCATCAACTTATATTGCAGAAGCACTACTTCCTGCACAAGTTATGGCAGTTGATATAAAAGAAGAAGAAAAATTTGCACAAGTAATTGTTCCAGATGATCAATTATCACTTGCAATAGGAAAATCTGGACAAAATGCAAGACTTGCTGCCAAATTAACAAATTGGAAAATAGATATAAAAAGTGAATCTCAATTTAGAGAAATGATAAGACAATTACAAGAAACAGAAAGTAATGAAGAAACAACAAATAATGAAAACGTTGAAGAAAACACTGAAATAGTAACAGAAACTACTGAGGAAACAAATAAAAAGATAGAAGAAGCGGAAAAAACTGAAAATAAAAAAACAACAAGAAAAAGTAAAAAAACAGTGGAATCTGAAGAATAAAAGGGAGTGTAGCATTTGAAAAAAATACCACAAAGAACTTGCTTAGGATGCGGAGAAGCAAAACCTAAAAAAGAGTTAATAAGAATTGTAAAGCAAAACGATGGAAAAATATTTATAGACAAAACAGGAAAGGCAAATGGCAGAGGAGCATATATATGTAATAATGTGGAATGTCTAGAAAAGGCAATAAAATCAAAAAGGTTAGATAAAAATTTTGAAACAGAAATAAACAACGAAATTTATGAAAGCTTAAGAGGTGTAATTATTGATAAATAAAGAAAATAAAAAGGATATGAAAACAAACAAAAATATAGGGGGTGGAATTGTTGGGTAAAATGAAAATTCATGAACTTGCAAAAGAATTAGGAGTAACAAGCAAAGAAATACTTGAAAAAGCAAAAATGCTTGGAGTAGAGGTTACTAGCCATTTAAGTAATATTGACGAAGAACAAGCAAATAATATAAGAAAAACATACTCAAAAAGCACAAAAAATAGTGATGATAATAAAGTTAAAGAAGATGTAAAAGACAATACCAACAACAATGAAAGTAAAAATAATAAGGATAATAAAAAAGAGAATAAAACTGTAAATAAGAAAGATACTAAAAAAGATACTCCAGTAATCATTAGAAGAGAAGTAATATTAAATGATGATGAAGAATTAAAAAAAGAAGATAAAAAGGTTGAAGATAGAAAAGATGTAGGTTTTGTAAAAAGAAGAAACAATAATGATTATAATATTGTTTATAGAAATAAGCCTAATAAACCACTTACAGTAAATGAACTATTTGGATTAGGCAAAAAAGAAGAAAAGCCAAAAGTTGAAGAAAAAAAGCAAATAGAAATTCAACAGCCTGAACCTGTAAAAACAGAGAAAGTAGAAAAAGTAGTTACAGCAAAAGAAACTACTTCTGTTAAAGATGCTCAAAATCAAGAAAACGCAAAAGTAGTAACTGCTACCAAAACAGAGCAGAGAAGTAATGTATCTACAAACAATACAAATAATATGAACAACAAAGAAACTAGCAAAACTAATAATAGAGAATTTAAAAATAATCAACAAGTTAGACCAAAGAATAATAATTTTGATAATAGAAATAATAATCAATCTAGAGATAATTTTAAAACAAATAATAGATTTAATAATAACCATAACGGTTATAATAATAGAAATAATAATAAAAACAATAATCGTGATAATAATGGATTTGCTAGAAACAATAATAACGCTGGATTTAATAGAAATAATAATGGTGGATTTAATAGAAGAGCTTTAGATGATAAGAGAATAGAAAAGAAAATAAATGATATATTAGAAAATGAAATAGTAGAAAAAGAAAACCAAAGAGATTATTCTACAAGAGCAAGCTTTAAAGCTAAAAATAATAAATATGATGAGACAAAACAACAGAATAAAAACAGAAATAGAAGATTTAGTGACCAAGAAGAATATGATGAAGGAAAATTAAAGAATCTAAAACAAGTTGATAAGTTATCTAATATGTTTGGAGACCAAGAAGGTGGAATGCTAGATTATTATGATCTTTCTACAGAACGTGGTAAAAAAGGTAAACGTAAGAATCAAAAAGGTAACGAAGAAAGAAATAAACAAAAAATCTTTAAATTAACAGAAATAACAATACCAGAGAATATAAGTGTAAAAGACTTAGCAGCAGACTTAAAGAAAACAAGTGGAGAAGTTATTAAAAAATTATTAGAATTAGGAATAATGGCCACAATAAACCAAGAATTAGACTTTGATACAGCCTTTTTAATAGCAGAAGAATTTGGAGTAACAGCTACTAAGAAAGAGCAAGTTAAGGAAGAAGACATATTATTTGATGAGTCAGAAGATAAGGAAGAAGACTTAGTTCAAAGAGCTCCAGTTGTTGTTGTAATGGGACACGTTGACCATGGAAAAACATCACTTCTAGATGCTATTAGAAAAACAAATGTAATAGAAGGCGAAGCTGGAGGAATTACACAACATATTGGTGCATATAAAGTAACAGTAAATGGAAGAGAAATAACATTCTTAGATACTCCAGGACATGAAGCATTTACAAGTATGCGTGCTAGAGGAGCTCAAATTACAGACGTTGCAATATTAATAGTTGCAGCAGATGATGGAGTAATGCCACAAACAGTAGAAGCAATAAATCATGCAAAAGCAGCTGGAATTCCAATTATTGTTGCAATAAACAAAATTGATGTACCTGGTGCAAATCCAGAAAAAGTTAAACAAGAATTAATGAAATATGAGTTAGTTCCAGAAGAATGGGGCGGAAATACTGTATTTGTTGAAATATCTGCAAAACAACATATTAACATAGACCAATTACTTGAAATGGTACTTCTAGTATCAGATTTACAAGATTTGAAAGCAAATCCAAAAAAGCAAGCTAAAGGTGTTGTAATAGAAGCAAGACTTGATAAATCAAAAGGTCCTATTGCATCAGTTTTAGTACAAAGAGGAACTCTTGATGTTGGAGACACAATAGTTGTTGGAACTTCAATTGGTAGAATTAGAGCAATGAAAGATGACAAAGGAAGACGCGTAAAAAGTGCTGGACCTTCAACACCAGTAGAACTTATGGGACTTACAAAAGTACCAGAGGCAGGAGACACTTTCTATGAAGTAAAAGACGAAAAAATGGCTAAACACTTAATAGAAAGAAGAGAAAGACAAAATCGTGATGCTGCAATGAATGCATATAATAAAGTTACATTAGGAAACTTATTTGAACAAATGGAACATGCAGACTTGAAGCAATTAAATATTATAGTAAAAGCTGATGTTCAAGGAACAGCAGAAGCATTAAAACAATCTCTTGAAAAACTATCTGATGAAGAAGTTGAAGTAAAAGTTATCCACTCAAATGCAGGAGCTATAAATGAGTCAGATGTAAATTTAGCAAAAGCTGCAAAAGCTATAATTATAGGATTTAATGTTAGACCAAATGCTATTGCAAAAGAAGTTGCAGAAAAACAAGAAGTGGAAATTAAGCTATATTCTGTAATATACCAAGCATTAGAAGATGTAGAAGCTGCAATGAATGGACTTTTAGATCCAGTTTATGAAGAAAAAGTAATTGGAAACGTAGAAGTAAGACAAACATTCAAAGTATCAAATGTAGGAACAATTGCAGGAGGATATGTAAAAGACGGTAAAGTTGAAAGAAATGCTGGAGTAAGAGTAATAAGAGAAGATGTTGTTATACATCAAGGAAAATTAGCTTCTCTAAAAAGATTTAAAGATGATGTTAAAGAAGTTGCAAAAGGATTTGAGTGTGGTATTCAAATCGAAAATTACAACGATATTAAAGAGGGTGACATCATAGAAGTATTTATAATGGAAGAAATAAAAAGAACTAAAAAATCAAAAGTTCAACAAATTTCTCAAGAACATGATGCTAATTAGAAGGGAAGAAAAAAGGTATGAGTAAAAATGAAGCCAGACTTGGCAGAGTTAACGAAGAATTAATGAAGGCTATAAGCCATATAATAACTTATGAATTAAAAAATCCTGATGTTACAGGAATGATTAGTGTTACAAGAGTAAAAGTAACACCAGATTTAAAATACGCCAAAGTGTATGTTAGTCTATTAAATTCAAAAAGTGTAGAAAAAACTATGCAAGGACTAAAGGAATCAGCAGGTTTTATGAGAACCCAAGTAGCAAAAACAGTTAATTTAAGAATTACTCCAGAACTTGTATTTGAATATGACGATTATATAGAGCATGGAGAAAAAATTAACAATATATTAAAACAAATAAGCCAGAAAGATAAAGAATTAAAAGAAAAATTAGACAACAAAAAAGACTAAATTCTAAAAAAATTAAAACTTAGAAGTGAGGTAAAAATGACTTTAGATAATATTTTAGAGGAAATAAATAAAGCAGAGAAAATAGTTATAGTAGTACACGAAAATCCAGATGGAGACGCAATAGGAAGTGCTCTTGCAATGAAACTAGCATTAAAAGAACTAGGAAAAGAAGCTGATGCAATAATTCCAGAGTTTCCAAAAACATTTGAATTTCTTCCAGGTATTGAAGAAGTAAAAAAAGAGTCAGATATTGAAGAATATGACTTGGCAATAGCACTAGATTGTGGTACTATTAAATTGCTAAATGGTTGTGCAAAATACTTTGATAATGCAAAAGTTAAAGTTTCGATAGACCATCATAGCAGTAATACAATGTTTGCTGACTACAACTATGTAAATCAAGACGCTCCTGCATGTGCACAACTTCTACTAGTAATGTTTAACTATTTTAAAATAGACATAACAAAAGAAATAGGAACATGTATTGTAGCAGGAATAATTACAGACACAGGTGGATTTAGATACGAAGGTGTAACTGCAGAAACTTTTAGATTTGTAGCAGACCTTTGTGAAAAGGGTATTAAAGTGTCTCAAGTATATAGTCAAGTATTTGCAAGTAAAACAAAATCAAAATTTGATTTACACAAGATTGCAATAGACAGATTAGAATTTTTAGAAGATGGCAAAATTGCCTTTACATATATAACAAAAGCAGACGAAGAAAAGGTTGATGCAAAAAATGGAGACTATGACGGAATAGTAGAAACAGGAAGAGACATTGAAGGCGTTGAAGTTTCAGTATTCTTAAGAGAAACAGATAAAGGAATAAAAGCTTCTTTACGTTCAAAAAACTATGTAAATGTTTCTGAAATAGCGATGATGTTTGGAGGCGGAGGACACCTTCGTGCAGCAGGTTGTAGCAATATGCAAGGCGGAATAGAACAAATAAAAAATCAAATATTAAATAGAGTAAGATGTTATTTAAAATAAGATATGAATGGAATAGTATTAATAAATAAAGAAAAAAATTATACTTCTCATGATGTAGTAAGTATTGTGAAAAAAATAACTAAATCAAAAGTGGGACACACTGGTACATTAGACCCTAATGCTACTGGTGTTTTACCGCTATTATTAGGCGATGCAACAAAAATCTCAAAATATCTAATAAATCATGACAAAGAATATGAGGTAATCTTAGAACTAGGTAAGAAGACTTTAACAGCAGATGTAGAAGGAGAAGTAATAGAAGAAAAAGAAGTTTCTCAAACGATTTGGAAACCAGAATATATAGAAAATATATTAACAGAATTTATAGGAGAACAAGAGCAAATTCCACCAATATATTCTGCAATAAAAATAAATGGAAAAAAACTATATGATTATGCAAGAGAAGGAAAGACAGTAACAATAGAGCCTAGAAGAATAAAAATATATAAAATAGAATTAATGGGATTTAATAAAGAAGCTAAGCAAATACAATTTAAAGTTAATTGTTCAAAAGGTACATATATAAGAAGCTTGTGTGAAGACATCGCTAAAAAACTAGGAACAGTGGGATATATGAAAGACTTAAACAGAACTCAAGTAGGAGAATTCTATATAAAGGATTCAATAACTATAGCAGAGCTGGAAGAAAAAATAAAAAAGAACGATTTATCAAATATAATATCAATCGAAAAAATTTTTGAAAATGCAAATAAAATAGACTTAGAACAAAAATTTCTTAATAAGTACTTAAACGGAGTGGGAATAGAACAAAACTATGAAGATGGAGTATATAAAATTTATCTAAACAATGAATTTATAGGATTAGGAATAATAAAAGCACAAAAATTGAAAAGAGATTTAGTGTTGATATAAAGCATTTTATTAATTAAATTTAATTAGTATAGCAAGGGTTGAAAATGATTATAATGCTTTTTAACCCAAATTTATATTATAGAAAAGGAATGAGAGTAAAGATGAAACTATTAATGCATACATGCTGTGCACCATGTAGTATATATTGTATAGATACTTTAAGAAAAGAAGGAATTGAACCAACTCTATACTGGTATAATCCGAATATTCACCCTTATACGGAATATAAGGCAAGAAGAGATTGCTTAAAAGAATATGCAGAAAGTATAAAGATAAAAGCAATTTTTGAAGAGGAATACGAATTGAATGAATTCTGCAAAGAAGCAGCAAAGAACTTAAATGCAAGATGTATAAATTACTGTTATCCCGTAAGATTAAGAAAAACTTTTGAATATGCGAAAGAGCACGGATATGATGCGGTTACTACTACACTTTTGTACAGCATTTATCAAAAACATGAGTTTATAAAAAAATATATGGAAGATTTAAGCAAAGAGTTTGGAATAGAATTTTTATATAGAGACTTTAGAAAAGGCTTTTGGCAAGGACACCAAAAAGCTCACGATTTAGGACTATATATGCAAAAATATTGTGGGTGCATCTTTAGTACAGAGCAAACAATTTTAGCTCACACAAATAATAAACCTAAATTACCAGATGGATTTGAATTCCTTCCTGCTAAAAGAAGTATAAATATAAAAAAG
>CALXBZ010000012.1 GCA_944386665.1 uncultured Clostridia bacterium | reverse complement strand
TATGTTTTTTCAATATATTTTAAAAATATGTAGACAAAATTTTTTTATATTTTGCCTACATTTATTTTACACTAACTTCATTATAATATCTTGCTTATTGATATTTTTCCTTTTCCATTTACTGTTATTGTAATTTCTCCATTTAAATCCGTTCTTAGTATTTTACTACCGCATCATTTTTATTCTTTGTATTACTCCTTCATTTGGATGTCCAAAATTATTTCCTTCTCCAACTCCTATGATTGTTATTTTAGGTTTTACCTCTTTTAAAAAATCTTTTGTTGATGATGACTTTGACCCGATGATGTGCTACTTTTAGTATGGTAGAGTTTAATAAATCAGTTCCATCGTATTTTTTAATAATTGCTTTTTCCGCTATAGCTTCAATGTCTCCTGTAAATAGCATTGAAAAATTATTATATACCATTTTACATACAAGAGAATTATTGTTTAATGAATTTTCTGTAATAGCATCTTTTGAATTTGGCCATAGTACATTAAAATAAATATTCTTTTCAATACTTATTTTTTGATTTGCTTCTACTATAGATATATTTATTTTCTTTTGCTTTGCTATTTTCAAGAGTTTTTGATAATTACTAGAATTTTTAAACTGTTTCCCAATAATTACATTTTTTACTTTTAATTCTTTCATTATAGCAAATAACCCGTCCGTATGTGGTCATCATCAAAGTGCGAAATCATTATATAATCAAGTGTTTTTATTCTTCTATCTAGTAAATATGGTAATAGCACTTTTTCTCCAACATCATATTTGTCTGAATTTTTATTGCCTCCTCCATCAATCAATATTTTCTTTCCTTTTGGAGTACTTATTAAACAGCTATCCCCTTGTCCAACATCAATGAAATTTATTTTTAGTAGATTGTTTACATTTATAAAACTTATCAATTGATTAGCTGCAAATATTATTACAATACATATTATCAATATTTTTGCACTATTCTTTGTGAGTTTTTTATTATTTTTTTCGCAATTTTCACTTTCTGTTTGTTTTCTATTATTCACATTTTTAAAATTTGTCAAATACAAAAGAATTAGTGCGTAAAATACTATTATGGTTATTACATGTGGCGTTACAACTATGTAATTTCCAAATGGTATTTTAGAAATTGCATTAGTAATTATAATCACTAAATCAAGTAATAGATTTAAAACCATTGCAAAAATCATTGCAAACGGCATTCCTACCAAAGAAACAACTAATGTAATAAATCCTAATATTATGCAAATTCCTAGTATTGGTCCCACAATAAAATTTGATAAAATTGAGTTTAACGGTATTATATTAAAATTGTAAACTATTAATGGTAATATTAATATATTGGCACTTAAAGTTAACATTATATTGTCTAAAATATATTTTTGAATTTTTTCCTTTTTATTATATTTGCTAATCTTGGAATAAAAAATTACAATACTCAGAGTAGCTAAATATGAAAGTTGTAATCCTATATTGAATAAAGTGAACGGATTATTTATTAATGTCAATAGTAAAGCAATTGCCATCGTTGTATATGTATCTTGTTTTCTATAAATAAAAGTAGAGCAAATTGCTATAATTGTAGATATACCTGCTCTTACTACAGATGGACTCATATTTGTAATAATCATATATATAATAATAATTATTATACATATAATTTTGCGTTGTTTTATTCCTAAAATTTTTTTATTTAAGACTGCATTAATTCCCAATATTAAATATGATAGGTGAGCTCCTGAAACAGCAAGCATGTGCGATAAGTTACATTTTTGAAAGTTCTCTTTTACATTCTCATCTATACTATAGCTATCTCCTAACAATATTCCTTTTGCTAATCCTGATACTTTTTCTGAGAGTAGCTTGTCCAAATTGTTCTTAAATTTGCATGATAATTTATTTATTAGACTATTAATTATATTTAAATTTTTAGTTTTTATAACAGAGATTTTCTTGTCCGCTTCAAGCGTTCCATATATTCCTTTAGTCTGTAAATATTCTCTATAATTGTATCCTTTATAATTTCTTCTACCAACCGGCGCACTATATTTTCCTGCTATAGATATTTGATTTCCATATTTTAATTTTTGTAAATCAACTTGTTTATCTATATATACTATTAATTTTATATTTTTATGTTTTTCATCTAATCTTATAGTAACAGCATATTTATAATTAGTTTCTTTTACTTGGTCGCAGATAGTTCCAACAACCTCTATAATTTTTTGATTTAAGCCATACATTTCTTGGTATTTATTATTTATGTATTGAACTCTACTATAAGAAATTAGAACAATTATTGTACTGATTAAGATAATCTTAATTATACATTTATTTTTTATTAATTTTGTAAGTGGTATAAAAATTACAATTATTCCAACAATTATTATTGTAATAAAAGCAAGAGGTATACTCTTTTTTAAGTATACCCCTATAATTATTCCTATTATGTATGCTATAGTAACAATTAAAAGTGGTCTCTTCATCTTTCTCCTTTTTAATTGCCCTATATTATTTATTCCAACTATATAAATACTAGATGTTTTTGCTCTATACATATTCGTATAAATTATGTTTTATGTGAGTTTTAAATTAACCTCCTTGCAGTTGCATATCTGTTATAATAGCTTCCTGATAGTAATGTTGATATCTTGACACAATATCCACTTCCCGATGATGCATGTATAAAATTTCCATCCCCAATGTATATTCCACAATGTCCAATTCCGTCCATTGTTTCATAATCCAAGAAGAATACTAAATCTCCTGGTTGCAAATTTTCTTTAGCAACATATTCCCCCATTTTTGACTGTGCCGTTGCTGAATGACTTAGCAAATAGCCAAAATGTTTATATACATACATTGTAAATCCAGAACAGTCAAACGATTGACTTCCAGAACCACCATATACGTAAGGGCAGCCTAAATATTGTTTTGCATATTCAACTATTTCATTTCCAACATTTGATGTAACGTTTGAATTTGCCTGCACATTTTCTACTTGTGTAGTATTTGGTCTATTTGAATTGCTCCTGTTTGTTTCTTCTATTTTGTTATCTGATAATAAATCTTTATATATGTACCCATTAAAATCATTAAATTTAACTTTATACCATTCACCAGACTCTCCTGTAACTGTAACATCTGTATTTTTTATTAATGATGTTACAATATCAGAACTTGTAGATGGTTCAGCTCTCATATACACAGATGAAGCACTAACATACTTTGTTACATTTTCTGAATAGTTTTTTTCATTTTCTTCTGTATTTTCTGTGTTACTCGCACTATTATTCTCACCATTGTTTTCTGAATTGTTGCCCTCTGACTCATCTTGAGTGTTATCATTGTTATTGTTTACGTTTTGTATTGTTTGTCCTACTGTTTGGTCTTTTACTATCCATCCAGCAATTTCATTTGTTTGTACAAACATCCAATTATTTGCAGTTGTTATAAGAGTTATTTCTTCTCCCGCTTTTGCAGTACCCAAGTCATTTGAATTAATTAGTGGTAGTATTTTTATAGTTACATCTTTATCTAGTTTTATAGTAGTATTAGCTGTTACATCACTATTTGGTTCCGAAGAATTGCTTTCTTGGTTTGCCTCTATTGGCTGTTCATTTTCATTATTAGGTGTTGGTGTAGGTTCCTCAACTGTTACATAATCCTTACTTACATACCCTTCTTTATCTTTGTGCTTTATTTTATACCAATTACCTTCCTCTGATATAATCTCTATTTCTTCTCCAAAATTTAATAATTCTACAATAGACGAATTTGTAGATGCCTCACTTCTTAGATTTAATGTTTCTGTTGATACTTTTCCTGTAGAAGCTTGAGCTTTATTTGTGAATGCCATCATTAATATTCCTATACAAATTACTATATATTTTAGATTTATTATTTTTTTCATATTTATTATTTTTCCTTTCGCAAGTTATAAAACTTGACTTCCTATAAAATTCTATTTGTTTAATTGTTGTTATTACATCTTTATTATTTACGCTTAAAGTATATACTTAAATAGGATAAAAGTCAATTCATTTTTATATCTATAAATAGATTAGTAATTAAAAATTCAATATATCCGTAATACTATTATACGCAAAATAGCAAGGTACTACATTGTAGCCCTTGCTAAAATTGTTTATTGTTTTTAATTATTATTGAATTATATCAGAAACAACACCTGAACCTACTGTTCTTCCACCTTCACGAATAGCGAATTTTAATCCGTTTTCTATAGCGATTGGTGTAATTAATTCAATTGTCATGTTAACGTGATCACCTGGCATAACCATTTCTGTTCCAGCTTCTAATTCGATAACACCTGTAACGTCTGTTGTTCTAAAGTAGAATTGTGGTCTGTATCCATTAAAGAATGCTGTATGACGTCCACCTTCTTCTTTAGTTAAAACGTATACTTGTGCTTTGAATTTTGTGTGTGGTTGTATTGAACCAGGTTTTGCAAGAACTTGACCTCTTTCAACGTCTGTTCTTTGAACACCTCTTAATAGTGCTCCTATGTTATCTCCTGCTTCTGCTTGATCAAGTGTTTTCTTGAACATTTCAACACCTGTAACGATTGTTTTTGTAGAAGGTTTGATTCCAACGATTTCAACTTCGTCTTGAACCTTAACTTGACCTCTTTCAACTCTACCAGTAACAACTGTTCCACGTCCTGTTATTGTCATAACGTCTTCAATAGGCATTAAGAATGGTTTGTCAACTGGTCTTTCTGGTGTTGGTATATAGCTGTCAACAGCATCTAATAATTCTTTCATGCATTGATATTCTGGTGCATTTGGATCTGTAGATGTGCTTTCTAATACTTTTAATGAAGATCCTTTTATAATTGGAATTTCATCTCCTGGATATTCGTATTCTGATAATAAATCTCTAACTTCCATTTCAACTAATTCTAATAATTCTGGGTCATCAACCATATCGCATTTATTTAAGTAAACAACGATATATTTAACACCAACTTGTCTAGCTAGTAATATATGCTCTCTTGTTTGAGGCATTGGTCCATCAGCTGCTGAAACTACTAATATAGCTCCATCCATTTGTGCTGCACCTGTAATCATGTTCTTTACGTAGTCTGCGTGTCCTGGGCAGTCAACGTGAGCATAATGTCTGTTTGCAGTTTCATATTCAACGTGAGCTGTATTAATTGTTATACCTCTTGCTTTCTCTTCTGGAGCACCATCAATTTCATCATAAGCTTCAAATTTTGCTTGTCCTAATAAGCTTAAGTATTTTGTTATAGCAGCTGTTGTTGTTGTTTTACCATGGTCAACGTGTCCTATTGTACCAATGTTAACGTGTGGCTTTGTTCTTACAAATTTTTCCTTTGCCATTTAATTTTCCTCCTTTTAAATTTAGCCTTTACAGTTATTTTTTATAACTTTGGCTTTTTATTTTTTAAAATTAATAACTTTTTAACACTTGCATTGTACTATAAAATTGGTTAAATTGCAAGTATTTTTATTAAATTACAGATGTACGGAATGTTTATATTGTACAACTACAGTTTTATTTTTAACATTCCATACTTTTTATTATTCAGATTTTTTAGCTCTTGAAGCAACTATTTGCTCTAATACTGATTTTGGAACTTCTTCATAATGGCTTGGTTCCATTGAGTATGTTCCTCTTCCTTGTGTCTTAGAACGTAAATCTGTTGCATAACCAAACATTTCTGAAAGTGGAATAAATCCTCTTATTATTTGGTTACCGCTTCTTGCTTCCATTCCTTCCATTCTACCGCGTCTAGCATTTATGTCTCCGATAACATCTCCCATGTATTCTTCTGGAACTGTTACTTCAACTCTCATTATAGGTTCTAGTAAAACAGATTTTGCTTGTTTACAGCCTTCTTTGAAAGCCATTGATGCAGCAATTTTGAAAGCCATTTCTGAAGAGTCAACATCGTGGTATGATCCATCAACTAAAGTTGCTTTAAAGTCTATAACTGGGTATCCAGCTAAAATACCACTTGTTGCAGCTTCTCTCATTCCTTCTTCAACTGGTTTGATGAATTCTTTTGGAACTGCTCCACCAACAATCTTGCTTTCAAATTGAACACCTGAACCTGGCTCTAATGGTTCCATCTCAAACCATACATCACCGTATTGTCCGTGTCCACCAGATTGACGAACAAATTTACCTTGAACTTTAACTTTATTTCTAATTGTTTCTTTGTAAGAAACTTGTGGTTTTCCTACTGTACATTCAACTTTAAATTCTCTTTTTAATCTGTCAACAATAATGTCTAGGTGAAGTTCTCCCATACCTGCAATGATTGTTTGTCCAGATTCTTGATCTGTCCATGTTTTGAATGTTGGATCTTCTTCAGCAAGTTTAGCTAAAGCTATTCCCATTTTTTCTCCATTTGCCTTATCTTTTGGCTCTATAGCTATATCTATAACTGGCTCTGGGAATTCCATAGATTCTAGTATTACTGGATGATCTATATCACATAATGTATCACCTGTTGATACATCTTTTAACCCAACTGCTGCTGCAATATCTCCAGCATATACTTTTTCAATATCTTGTCTATGATTTGCATGCATTAATAGAATTCTTCCAATTCTATCTTTTTTGTCCTTTGTAGCATTAAGGATTGTTGTACCTGTTGTACAAGTTCCTGAATATACTCTAAAGAAACATAATTTTCCAACATATGGGTCTGTCATTATCTTAAATGCTAAAGCTGCAAATGGGGCTTTGTCATCTGTTGCACTTTCTACTTCATTTCCATTTACATCAATACCTTTTATAGCAGGTATATCTATTGGTGATGGTAAGAAGTCTACTACTGCATTTAATAACTCTTGAACACCTTTGTTTTTATATGATGAACCGCATGTTACTGGAACTATTGTGTTAGCAATTGTTCCTTTTCTTAATCCTAATTTAATTTCATTATCTGTTAATTCTTCACCTTCAAGATATTTCATCATTAATTCATCATCTTGTTCTGCTGCAGCTTCAATCATTTCTGCTCTATATTTTTCAGCATCAGCCTTCATTTCTTCAGGAATATCACATTCTTCAATTTCTTTTCCTAAATCATCTTTGTGTATGAAGGCTCTCATTTTGATTAAATCTACAATTCCCTTGAAGTTATCTTCTGCTCCAATTGGCAATTGAATTGGAATTGCATTAGCGTTTAATCTTGTTTTCATCTGGTCAACGCAAGCATAGAAATCAGCACCTGTTATATCCATTTTATTTACATATGCCATTCTTGGTACTTTATATTTATCTGCTTGTCTCCAAACTGTTTCAGACTGTGGTTGAACTCCTCCTTTTGCAGCTAGTACAAGTATTGCACTATCTAAAACTCTTAAAGATCTTTCAACTTCAACAGTAAAATCAACGTGTCCTGGTGTATCAATTATGTTTATTCTATTTCCCAACCAGTTACAAGTTGTAGCTGCTGAAGTAATTGTTATACCTCTTTCTTGTTCCTGAACCATCCAGTCCATTGTAGCTGCGCCATCATGAACCTCACCTATTTTGTGTGTTCTTCCTGTATAGAAAAGTATTCTCTCTGTTGTTGTAGTTTTTCCTGCATCAATGTGAGCCATGATTCCTATATTTCTTGTTTTCTCTAAAGGAAATTCTCTTCCGTTTCCGGCCATATTTTTTTCTTCCTTTCTATATATATTTTTTCTTTATTTTTAGAATTTGTAATGAGCAAAAGCTTTATTAGCTTCAGCCATTTTATGCATATCTTCTTTCTTCTTGAAAGCTCCACCATTTCCAGAAATTGCATCCATTATTTCTGCAGCTAATTTTTCAGACATTGTTTTTTCATGTCTTTTTCTAGCATATGTAACTAACCATCTTAGTCCTAATGTTTGTCTTCTTTCTGGTCTTATTTCTAATGGTACTTGGTATGTCGCACCACCAATTCTTCTAGCTTTAACTTCTAGAACTGGCATTACGTTATTAAGTGCTTCTTCAAATACTTCTAGTGGATTTTTTTGCTCTTTTTCTTTTATTATGTTAAATGCATCATAAACGATTGTTTGAGCAACTGTTTTTTTACCATCAAGCATTACATTGTTTATTAACTTTGTAACAACTTTGCTATTATAAATTGGATCTGGTAAAACTTCTCTTTTTGCTATATATCCTTTTCTTGGCACTTTTCTTCCCTCCTTATAAAATTGATACTACTTTATTTGCCTAGTATCTTCGGTACTCTAAAAAGTTTAATACTATTATTCTCAAACTTTTCTAGTTTAAGTGCTATATAATCTATTCTAAATTTAAGAGCCTTAAATATTAGTAAGTAGTTATATGCACCTTTTTTATCTAAGCTTAATTTCTATTTCTTTGGTTTTTTAGCTCCATACTTAGATCTTGCTTGCATTCTGTCTTTTACACCTGCTGTATCTAAAGTACCTCTTATAATGTGGTATCTAACACCTGGAAGATCTTTTACTCTTCCTCCTCTTATAAGAACAACACTATGTTCTTGTAAATTGTGTCCAATTCCTGGAATATAAGATGTTACTTCATATCCGTTTGAAAGTTTAACTCTGGCAACTTTTCTTAATGCTGAGTTTGGTTTCTTAGGTGTAACAGTTTTAACTACAGTACATACACCTCTTTTTTGTGGAGATCTTCTATCTGTTGTTTTCTTTTTCATAGAATTATATCCATGTTGAAGAGCTGGTGATGTTGATTTTGATTGTGTAGTTGTTCTTCCTTTTCTTACTAATTGGTTAATTGTTGGCACTTAAATTTCACCTCCTATTTTTTATTCTAGCTTTATTATTTTACCATATTGTTCCTTCAAAGTCAATGCAATATTTGCATTTTTTTACTATTTCCGTAGGTTTTAGCGCCCATATTATGTTTTAAAATATAGTTGTAGTTTGTAACTTTATCAAATATTTAAAATAATCTTTCCAAGTTATTCTATCTATTTCTGTTGTATTAATAATTTCGACACTTTGTATTATTTCATTATTCAATTTTACTGTGATATCTCCAAATTTTTCCCATTGTTTTACTGGAGCTTCTATCGTAGATATTGCATTTATTTCATATTGCAAATCGTCAATTTCATCTTTTCTTATTGGTAATTCTTTTATTTCTATTTCTCCTATAGTAAGTTGTAGATTTTTTTCTTTACATTGAGTAATTTTAATACGTTCTTGGTTTATATTTTTCCAATTATTGAATTGTTCAATTATTTTTTCCTCTAAATCAACTGTTCTATAGTTTGAATATGTATATTCTATAAGCGCTATACTGTCTTTTGTTCTGAACTTTGTAGTGTCAGCCCCTAGCACAACTGTAATTATATCTAAATCTTCTCTTTTAGTTTCTGTTACTAAACATCTACCCGCATTATTTGTAAACCCAGTTTTTACTCCTACGACTCCATTTAATACTCCTAATAGTTCATTTGTATTTGATATTTGCCTTGGCTGGTTGTTGATATATATTGTAGTGAATTTAGTTCCTACTATTTCTGCAAATTTTGAGTTTTCCAAAGCATAATCAGTTAATTTGGCTAGTTCGTGTGCTGTTGTATAATGTTCACTGTTATCTAATCCATGTGGTGTAACAAAATGCGTATTTACCAATCCTAGCTCTTCTGCTTTTTTATTCATTTTATTTGCAAATTCAGAAACGCTTCCTCCAACATGTTCTGCCAATGCAACGGCAGCATCATTTCCAGACCTTAGCATTAATCCATATAGCAAATCGTTTACAGTTGCCTCATCACCCTTTTTTAGTCCTAATCTAGATCCGCCTGTTCCACCTGCTTTACTACTAACAGTAACTTTTTCGTTTAAACTTGCGTTTTCAAGTACAATTGTTGCAGTCATTATTTTTGTTGTAGATGCCATTGCAGATTTTGTATCTTCATTTTTTCCAAACAACACAGTTTTACTTTTCCTATCATAAACTACAGTTTTTCTTGAATTTGTACTAGGCATTTCTGTAACGTTGTTAGATATTGTTTCCACAACCTCGTTGATATCTTGTGTTTCTAAAAATTCCTCATTATCAACATCGTCAGCATAAACTATAGACATATTTGTACTCAAAATAATTGTAATAATGAAAATATAGCATAATTTTAAAAATTTATTTTTTTTCATATAACACCTCTATTATTTTATTAATATATTAAACTTTTAAAATTATTACAAAAAAGATATAGTTAATCCAAATTAACTATATCTTCTTGATTTATTCGTGTCTATTTATTCTGTCCAAAGCGTCGCTCTCTAAAGTTCTTTCGCCTCTATCTTCATATGTGTCTCTTATAAGTTCAATCTTATCTGAAAAGCAATCTCCTTTTGCCTGTTCAAATTCTTTTTTATATTCTTCAGGAGATATATTTAGTCTTTCTGCTTCATCTCTTAAAGTTGTTACTGTCCCATCATGCAATGTAATTTTTGCATCTAAATCTATAGCACGGTCATTGTTTAAATCATCGTCTATATTGTTAAGTTTTGTCTTTTCTGTTTCATTTAATTGATGTTCTGTTCTATCTATTGTTTCTTGTAATTCATCGTCTGTTGTTCTTCTTTCATTCATAAATTCTTGTACTTCTGTTGTAGTTGGTTTTTGAGTACTAGAATTTATACTACTTCCTATAAATTTATTTTCAGTAGGGCTTCTTCTTATATATGTTGTTTCAACAATTCCATATTGCCCAATTGTAACAGAAAAGCCTTCTCTTTGATTTGGTAGTGTAAATAGAGCTGCCGTTTGTTGTTCTTTTACTTCTGAACCATCTCTATTTATTGAATATATGGATTTTCCTGTATTTACTCCATTTCTTTCCTCTAGACCAGGAATCTGCTCAACTTGTCCGTCTGCAGTAATTCCCCAAAATGCAAATCTAGAATTTCCCTGCACTTTTTCATTAGCTGCAACTACAAATATTTTTGTATATCTTCCAGTAGCATTTATTACATTTTCAAAACTTTTTTCATCAGTTATTTTTTCTTTTGGGTCTATAGTTGAACACGATTTAATATCTTCTATAGTTCTGCCAGATTTCTGTGCTATTTTCCTCATGTTTGCTTCTTCATCTTTTTGCTCTGGTTCCTGTTCTTTCATTGCTTCTGTTGTTATCTCTTGTGTTGCCTCTCCCAAATTATTTTTTTCACTTTCTGCTTTTTTTATATCTAGTTCTTCTTTTTGTAACGTAAAGTTGCTAACTTTTTCATCATTTACTATTTGTGGTAAATCTTCTTTATTTTCTTGCAAATCCGGCAATTCAAAATGTTGTCCATTAATTTTTTGTAATACAATGTATATCGATATACTAATTTTCTTCATAGATAATAAATACTCTTGTGAAAAAGTTATATTAGAATTTTCATCAATTATAGCGATTTCTACTCCATTTTGATATATAGCTGTTTTATCTTTTCCTTTTTTATCACCAGAATCTAAGTTAACCGCAAAAGTATCTTCTAGTCCATACATTATTTGACTTTGTTGATTCGAAATTATTAATTGGTTATAGTATGTTATTTTTGTAACAGCATTTCCATGTATAATTTGATAACTTTTGTATATTCTCACCATCTGTTGTTCTATTTTTTCTCTTTTATCTTCTTTAGATAATTCAGTATTTTCTTTCATACTAATCTACCTTTCTTTTATAGAGTTTTTCAACCTCTTCTATATTTTAAATAAAGCTAAAGGTATATACACCTTTAGCTTTATTTATTTTTATATACCTTTTATTTTACTTATATTTTCTAAAACTTTACGTGCCTGTTCATCTGCCTGTGCAGCTGATTTAGCCTTACGTTTATTTATTTCTGCACTATTTCCCTTATAGCGTTCTTCTATTTGCTCATTAATTTGCTTTTCTAATTTCTTTTGTAATTGTTTTTGTGCATTTTCAAATTTTTTCTGGTCAGTGAATGTACTATTATCGTAATTCTTAGCCATTTTCGCAGTAGCCACAGCCATACCGTGAGCGTTTTCAACGCCTTGTTTTTCTAAAGCTTTTTCTAATTTAACTGCACCCTTTATATCAGAATAGCTCGTTAATTTTGCATCATATGCCATTTCAGCTTGAGCTTTTTGTGTTTTTTCTAATTCATCTGCACTTATATTTGGGTTCTTATCCATTATTTTTTGTTTATACTCTGCATTTCCCATATATTCTTTTATAAATTGTTGTTTCTGATAATCGTCACCATAACGAACTTCTCCTACAAATCTTCCTACTGAAGAATTTCCAGCATTAGATATCGCTTTATTTGCTCTACCACCTGTATAGGCTCCTGCTACCAGTCCCGCTGCTCCACCTTTCGCTACGTCTTCAAGATCTCCTCCTACAACACCAATTCCAGCTCCTAATGATGCTCCAGCAATTGCTCCCGCTGCTTTTATATAGCCTTTTCCTAATCCAACAGCAGCATCTTTTGCAATTCCCTTCCAACCACCAGCTGCAACATATCTTTTATTAACAGCCTTTTTAAAATTGTTTGCTAGTTGTTGTTTATATGCCTTAAATTTATTTCCTTTATTATCATCTAATTTAGTTCTTATTCCGCTAGCTTGAATTTGTGGTGAATTTCCTCTTGTATTAGCTTGACTAGGATTCGTACTGCCTGCCTGCATACCTTCCAAAGGCATATTAGGTCCTGTTTGCATATCATTTGGCAATTGAGCTACAGGTTCTTCTGCTGTAGTATCATTTCTATCAACAGAACTTGCAGCTACTGCTCCTCCAATTGCTCCTGCAGTGCCTGCTGCCAATGTATCTGCCGTCGCATTCACTCCTGCTGTACTTGGTAGGCCATTTAATTCCATTGCATTGTTTGCTAATGTTGTCATTTCATCTGGGCTATTAGGATTGCTTGCTGTTCTTATACCAGGGGTTTGTTTTGCCCCACCTGTTTGAGAACCTTTTCCTTGTCCTAGATGTTTTAATGAATTAAATGCTTGAGCAGCTAATGCTCCTCCTGCAAATCCTGCAATAGATGATTCCGTTTGTCCTTTGATTCCAAACATTTGCTTTAAAATTTTCTCTGCAGGTACTATAAAAGCTAAAGCCACAATAGCATACAACAAGTTATCTGCTGCTATTGATATAGCTGATGATACAAGTACTGTATATAATACCATATGCATTGGTTGCAATAATGCATAAAACATATATTCTTTAAACCAATAGTTAAATGCTTGTGCCTTCCCATCTTTTATTTTGTCTAATGGATACGTTAGTGCAACAAGAGGCGCAATCATCGTAAAAAATGCAAGCATTAATAACCTCTTTAAATATACAATTGCAAAATATACTGTGTATATAGTAAGTCCAACATATAAAATTGAATACCCCATCTTTAGAACAGAATCTTGATAGTCTGCTTTTAGTCTAGCAACGCCTGTAAAATTACTAGAAAACGACATACCATCTGGACTTCCACTTGTATTTGTAAATACTATATTAACTTGTTTTATTGTTCCCTTGGTTTGGCTATTTGCTGGATCTTTCAAAACATCTGTAACAGTTTCACTCATTGTCATTGTAAATGCCATTATATAATGCATAAAGAATATTAAACATAATGCTACAACCCAATCAATAAATATTTGTTTATACTTAGCTTTATCCCCAGCACTTGAACTAATAATTATTCTAATTCCTATGTAAAGTAGAACAGAAAGTAGTCCTACTATAGCTATGTTCCTTAATGCAACATACCATCTAGCAATAAATGGTTTTAGCGCTACTACTATTGAATGTTCTTCTCCTCCTAGTTTTTCGCTTACATCTTCATCTGTCGCAAAAAAGTTAGCATCTAATGCTGCAACATTTCCCGCAAATATTTCTGCTGGTGTAATTCTAATTTCTGGTACCCCATAGCTTCCAAAAAGTGATTTAACATAGTCTTTTACTACATTAACATTTGGTAAATCACCTACAGTTGGATTTCTATTAACAGCCTCTTTTACATCGGAATCATCAAGTCCTAACCATCCTGTAGAATAGAAAACACTACTTTTATCTCCAGTAAGTAATCTTTGAATCATATTATTACCTACATCACCAATTCCTTGCAATAGCCAAGCAATTGGTCCAAATAATACGCCTCCAATATCTCCTTGGTTTTCACCTTCAAGTCCATTTTTTTCACTTTGATTATGTACAGGATCTTGTTGTGTTCCTAGATTTGGTGAATATGTTCCATCCATTATAGCCTGCATTTCATCGTCTGTAAATTTTACAATAACATCATTTAAAACTATATTTCCAGTTGTTCCTTGTTTTGTAAATTTTACTTGAATTTTTGTGGTGTCTTGTGTAGCTGCGCTATATATTTTGTTAACTTCTGCATCATTTTTTCCTGTTGCTTCTTTTATTTGAGCTTTAATCGCATCTACAGATACTCCTTGAGATATAGCATCGCTTATAGATGTGATATTAGTACCTGTAGTAGAACCGCCATTTAAATCTACACCTGGATCCGAATCCATAGCTCCTGCTGCTAATACACTGGCATTCATTATTGTTGTCAATAGTATGAATATTATAAGGCATATTATGCATATATCTCGAATTCTTCGTTTAATGTTTAATTGTCTCATTCTATACTCCTTTATTGTTGTTGCCTTTTGGCATTTTCAACCATTTTATTTAAGTTAGTTTCAACAAACTCAAACTCTTTGGCTGTTGGAGTAATTTGCAATATAGCAGTATCTCCGCCAACCTTTAATAGTCCTTCTCCTTTGTTACATGTAATCAAGAAACCTGCTTCTCCTTCACTTAATTTAAATACTTCTTTTAAGTATTGAATTTCAGATTTGTCTTGTGCTAGCAATAATTTCGTATCTGAAGATGTTAAAACAGCTTGCACTTCTGGTTTTTCATAAAAGTCTTGGAATCTTTGTGAAATAATTGCTAAAGATACATTTCTTTTTCTCGCACGTCTTGCCATTGTGTTTAAGAAATCAACTGCTTCTGGGTATGGTAATAACATCCATGCCTCGTCAACTAGTACTCTCTTCTTAGCAGCTTTTCTTCTATCCTCACTGTTCTTTTTAACATATTTTTCCCATATCCAAGATAGTAATATTTGTTGAGCAAGTGGTCTTGCAAATCTTTCCTCTAGTTGTGATATGTCTAGATTAATGAATAAAGTACCATCTAATAAATCAAATGTAGATTGCCCATCAAAATATGCCATCTGTCCATCATATTCTCTTATGTATTGTTTCATAACTTTTAATAAATAGCTATAATGGAATCTATAGTCCTGATTAGTATTGTTTTCTGCATTTCTTTGTAGACGTTTATACCAAGAACCTATTGTTGGCATCATTTTTTTTGCTCTACCAAGCATATCAGAAGAACCTTGGCTTGAGCTTTCATATAAACTTAATGGATCATTTGTTATTCCATGTGCAGCATATTCTTGTGCAACAGATTCTGCTATAATCTGCTTTGTAACTTCATTTATATCTTGGCTTCTTGTACTACCTCTTGCCATTGTAAGTAAAGCTTGTGTAACGTCCTCTACCTTATTTTCAACATTTAGTACAGCTCTTTCTCTTCCTGTTATTTCATCCCTTACAATTTCTGTTTCTATATCAAAAACATTTATAACTGTTTTTGAGTTTGGGCTTAGTACAACATTTATTCCTCCTAAACTTTCTGCAACTATGCTATACTCACCTTCTGCATCTAGTGCCAAACTTTGTATTCCCATAAGAACGGCAGATCTAGATATTAAAGTTTTCATTGTTACTGATTTTCCGGCACCAGACTTAGCAAATATAACCATGTTATAATTTGTAAGTGAGTTATGGAAATTATCAAATAGTATTGGCACACCAGTTTGTTTGTTAAATCCTAAAGGAATTCCAGTTGAATGTCCTACCTCTGATGTTGTGAATGGAAATACTGTTCCCATAGATCTACGGTCAAATGTATGTGTTTTTTTAATTTTATCTTTTGCTAAAGGCAAATTAGATTGAAATGCTTCTTCTTGCATTCCCCATGCACTTTTTATTCCAACCAATGATTTAGACATTTCTGTTGATAGTAATTTGGTAAGTTTGTCTAAATCTTCTAAGCTATATGCAAATAGCGTAGAAACAATAGATGCTTCATATAGTTTATTAAAACCTGCGGCAATTTCGTCTCTTAGTGCTTCTGCCTCTAATCTTTTTTGTGTTAGATTACTTTCTCTATTTATGTTTCCTCTATCTGCTGCTACAATCCTTTCTGTTTCTAGTTCATTTATTGTTCTATTTAATTCATTCTGTGATCTAGATTCTTGTATTGGGCTAATATAAATTGATGTATTGATATCACCAAATAAATACATATCTCTAAAAAGTTCTGGGAATGTACACATTCTAGGAAGTGCTGAAACAAAGAAGCTTCTAGCATATCTTTTAACATTAGATGATATTACAAGATGATCAATGTTACTCGCATCTATTCCAGAAGGTGCGATCAATTCCTTTATAGTCTTTTTATGCAATATTCTTATTGGCTCGTCGCTTGCATAATCGTTTCTTGGTATTTGAAAGTCATTATTTTGATTCTGTTGTTTTTTCTTGAACATTTGATTTTCTCTCCTTTCTAATTTTTTCTTTTGCTTTTGTTGCGACATCTCTTCCAAGCATTGCTTCATTCTCTTGAATAATCAATTGTGCCAGATTATTAATTATGTCATCTTCTGTTTCAACTTTTCTTTGGTATTCTTTTTGTTTCTCAGATTGTACTTCTGCGACCTTTTCACTTGCTAGATTCATAGCTTCTGTCTGAATTTGTTCATCTAGCATTTCCATTTTCTTATCAATATAATCTTGTGCAGTAGAATATAAGTCATTGTATCCAGCTTTTATTGCTTTATCAACTCCAAATACTTCTGCTTCATCTCTGTTGTATGCAAAGTATAATAAGTCTGCCAATTCTGTTGATGATAAAACTCTACCAACTACTCCTGATACTGCTAAAGTTCTTATAATTGCTTGAGACCTTGTATACAATTCAGAGAAAGCCATTTCTCTTATTTCGTCTTTGTCAAAGTCACTTTGGCCTAATTCTTCTGAGAAATATGGAACTACTACATAATATTTTTTATTCAAAATATTTCTGTTTAAGCTCATTTTTTCTGTATTGTATATAATATCTTTTCCATATTCATATAAGTTTTTATCTTTTGTAAATTCATATAAAGCTTGTTTCTTTTGTGCTTCTGAGGCACTTGGAGAAGCCATAATACTTTGATATCTCATTTTTTGTTTGTTGTATTCTTGCTCTATTTTGTCTACTTCTAATTTATATGTTTGTATACTACTTTCTAGATTAATTTTTCTTGTTTGAGTATATATTTGAACTGGATGAGATAGTGTATTTAAGAATTGTATAAATCCTTCCTCAACTCCTACTTTTTCAGCTTGTGACATTAAGTCATAGTTAATACCTTGACATTCAATAACCATAATGTATCTAAGGCCTTTTTTCTGTATTATCATGTTATCTTCTATTTTGTCAAATTCCATAAAATCAAATATAGATCCCACATTAAATACTTTAGTAGATTTTTTTGGTTCATTTCCATCTATAGCATTTTTTTTGTTTTCTTCGTCTTTTTTCTGTTTTTCTTTTACTTTCATATTCATATATACAAATGCCAAAGCAATGGCTAGTACAAACATTACTCCTAACATTATGTATAATATAACTGTTAATATTTGTGTATTATCTGTCATCTGTTTTTTCCTCCTTATCATCATAGATGTAAATTTTATTTTTCTTTTGTTTGAATTTTATTGCTCTCATTATTACATCATCTAAATTTTCTCCCGAGACCACTTTGGTTGCTTTAATAATTCCGATATTTGGAACTTTAAGTCTTCCAATTCCAAATCCAATTACCGCGCATATGAGTACGCTCAATATACCTACAAAACCAAGTTGCATCGCCGCAAAAATAAAATAAAATATTAATCCTACCGCTCCTCCAATAGCACTATATATTAAGCTTTTGGTGGTAAAGATAAACAATATTCTGCCTTCGCCTTTTACATTTCTAGGCAAATTATATGTTCCCATACTTTTTCCTCCGTTATATCATACTTTTGTAATTTTAATTATAGCATATAATATTATAAAATGTAACAAAAAAAAAGAAAAAAAGTGCATACAAATGCACTTTTAATTTTATTGCAATATTTATGTAATATTTTTGTAATATTAGTTCAATCCATTTTTAGCTGATGTAGCCAATGAATATACAACTTTTACTATTGATGTACCAGCAAATACTAATAATGCACCAACTACATATGGTATCATTGTTTTCTTGTATTCAGCTTTTTCTTCTGCACTACCAATCATATATTTAATACCAATTACTAGTATTACTATAACTGCAACTACAATTCCAACAACTTGTAATATGTTAACAATATTTCCACCAAGTGTTGAAATTTTTCCATCATCGCCACCAGTTGCTTGTTCCATATTTGTTATTGTTCCGCCTACATCAATTGCAGCTAATGCTGTTCCTGCAATTGTTGTCACTAACATTATAGCTAATAATATTGTTGATATTATTCTTACTGTCTTTTTCATATTATTCCTCCTTATCTTTATGTTATATATTTTTTTCTCACTCATTTGCGAGAATATTAATAACATTGTTTATGCAAATTGTTCTAATAAAGAAAGTACTAATTTCCATATTCCAAATGCTCCAAATATAATAACGCATCCAAATATGTAGGCTGTTAGTCCATTCTTTATATTTGCCTTTTCTTCTAAGCTGCCTGTTACAAATTGTATTCCTAGGATTAATCCCCATATTAAAGCAACTCCTATACCTATTATAAGTAGTACATTATATAGTGTTCCGGATCCTTTTTTCAATGCATCTTCACTGATTGGTGAGCTTTCTCCTTTTCCTGTTTCAAGAAATCCATCGGCGCTTCCAACTATATCACCTGTTGTACTACCTCCTCCGTCACCAGCAAGTACATTTGGAGTTAATACATATATTAAAATAAGTATTAGTATTATATTTATTATTTTTCTATATTTTCCCATACGCATATTACTCCTACTTATACTATTATATAACATTTTTTCTATTATTTCAACTATTTTTTATTCTATTACATTTTGCGTTAGATCATTAATTAGTCTGACTATTGTTCCAGTTGCTGCAATTAAAACAGTTCCTATTAAGTATGGAATCATTGTTTTCTTATATTCGGCTTTGGATTCAGCACTTCCTACCATATATTTTATTCCTAGGGCAATTAATATAGCAACAGAAAGAACTATTCCAATTGTTTGTATAATACCAGCAATCGTTCCGATTACATTTGTAACAGTTGTAGGAACCTCTTCAGTTCCTGGTTCATACCCCCCTATATCTGGCAAACCGCTTTGAGCATATGTAAATGTATTTGCAATTGTACATAACAAAGCTAAAATAATCAATATTATACTCGCTTTTTTTATAACTTTTCCCATATTATTTTCCCTTTTTCGTCATATTTTATTTAATTATATAATAATTAAAATATGGAAGTCAACTATTTTTTTTATAATTTATTTCAATTTATATCATAAAAAATCAAAATTCATAATGAACATTCTATATCTTGTTGATAATATTATTGTTTATTTTTTCTTTCTATAATATTGAGCTATTAATTCGTCTAATTCTATACTCAATTGATATATTATGCTATAATTTTCTCCTTTTATTATACTTTCATTAAGTTTTTCTCTAAGGTCACAAATTTTTTCATTTAACATAGCTTTTCTCCTTTTTTTGTGCTATATATTATATTTGTTTCAAAATATCACATTAATTTATCGTAGTCAAGTTCTTTCAAGGCTTTTCGTACTTTTTCTTTTGTCATTTTTCTCCTTAATTATCATCTATTTTTCCTTTTTAATATTTTTTCTATATATATTTATCTAAAATATTATAAAGCGACAAAAAAGACTATTGAAAATGTGATAATTTAACAATAGTCTTTTTTAATTTGTTACTATTTGTAACAATAAGTTTATTAATAATGTACAGAATACATTATTTCCCTTTTATTACAGACATAACCATGTTGTCTTCTACAAATAATTGATTTAAAATTTCTTTTAAATAGTTTGTGTCTATTTCTTCAAATTTGTTCATATATTCAAAACTATTAATTCCTTTTACATAATCAGATGCAAACATTCTGCCAATGTCAGCTACGTTGTTATATTCCACTGTGTAATCTCCATATATTTTCTTCTTTATTCTTTCAAAATCTTCTTTGTTGATATCATTTTTTCTCATCTCTTCTAATTTTTGAAGAATTTTTTCATATACTATTTTAGGAGTTTTTGATTGTCCTGCTATCAAAACGTGTGCATATTCGTGTCCAAATTCATATTCCATGTCTAGCCCTCCAAGTACAGAACCCTCTTTATATAAGTTACTGTACAAATTTGAACTCTTTCCTACTAGCATATTTAATATTATTTCTATGGCAATATGTCTTTTTACCACTTCATGATATCTTCCTTTAAGTTGATCTTTAAATCCAATCATAAATAATGGAAGACTTACTTCCATTTGTTTTTCTACGTATTTTTTATTAATTTCTTGTTTTTCTTCAGGATATATTCTTTTTATTTGATTTTTACTTTTATTATCTTTTATTCTTACTTTTATTTCTTTTAAAAGTTTTTCAGGTTCAAAATCTCCAACCGCCACAAATACCATATTGCTTGGGTGATAAAAGGTATTATAGCATTTGTATAGTATTTCTGGTGTTATTTTTGATATAGATTTTACTGTGCCAGCAATATCGATTTTAATAGGATTATTTTCATATAGGCAATCCATTGCATTAACGTATAATTGCCAACCTGGATCATCGTCATACATTCCTATTTCTTGACCAATTATTCCTTTTTCTTTTTCAACATTCTCGTCTGTAAAGTATGGATTTTGCACATAGTTCATTAGTTCATCTAAACCCTCATAAAAGTGTTCAGTGCATTCAAACAAATATGCTGTATGATCATTTGTTGTATATGCATTTGCATCTATTCCCAAAGCCATTAAGGTATATAAGCTGTCTGTTCCATCTTTTTGTTCAAACATTTTGTGTTCCAGGAAGTGTGCTACACCATCTGGAATTTCATTTTTTTCACCTGTAACACTGTCTATGAAAGTATTGTCTATAGAACCAAATTTTGTAGCCCAAATAATGTATTTCTTCTGAATATCTTTTTTCGGAATAATTATTACTTGTAGTCCATTATTTAGCCTTTCCAAATAACATTCTTCTTTAACATTACTATTCTCTATTCTCTCCATTTAATTTTCCTTGCATCATATATATTTAGGTTTTTAATTTGGTTTTACCTATAAACCATTATAAATTTTTTCTAATGTTATTATTTACAGTTTCTCTCCTATATTTTCCCTTAAATATTATTACTTTTATGTTTTAATAATTTTGAAATATGTTCTATTTGCTCAAAAAATATATAGTATTAATTGAAATCTTATTTGCAATTTCTATAATTTGTTCTTTTGTCACATGTTCAATTTGTTCTATATAAGCTGGAATATCTATTTTCTCTTGTTCCATTTCCTTTCCAAAATAGTATGATATTGCAGAGTCTTGTTCATCTTGTATAGATTTAAGACTCGCTTTCATTAATTGCTTTGCATTGTCTATATCTTTTTGTGAAAATTTTCCATTTCTCATATCTTCCAATTGTTGCTTTATTATATCTAACGCTTTATCATAATTTAAAGCCTCAATTCCACTCTTTATAATAATACTGTTTTTGTTTTTTATATATAATGAACCGGCGCTGTATGCTAAACTAGCTTTTTCTCTTACATTTTGAAATAATTTAGAATTTACTCCGCCCCCAAGAATCGTATTGTAAACAGCTGCAATATTTTTTTCTTCTTGGTTGGTATTTGTAACATCTAAACCTATTACCAACTTTCCTTGTGATACGTCCATATTTTCTTTGACAATTTTTTCTTTCACAGGTTTTTTTATCTGATTTGTCAAATACAAATTTTGTACATCACGAGGTTTTAAATTTTTTTCTTTTATATTGTTAGAAATTAAAGATTCTACATTTGAATCTTCTGAGAAATTACCTGATATAAATATATCTATTTTGCAATTTTTAATTACATTTAAATATTCTTTATATAACGCGTCGTTTGTTATTTCGTCTAAGTCTTCTTCATATCCATACATGTACAATCCATATGGCTCATTCTTGTACATTTCTTCAATGCATCTCGTGTATGCATATGTTCCTTTATTGTCTTTTCTTGATTTTATTATTTGTTTTAGATTTTCTTTTTCACTTTTAAAGTACTCTTCTTTAAATCCGTTGTTTTCTTTTAACGGATTAAATACTATATCAAATAGCGTATTTATACTTTCTTCTAAAACATTTTCTTTTTTATATATAAATTTATCGTTTAGTGATTCAATATAAAACTTAAATACACTATCATTTCCTAATTTATCGATTCCACAATTAAATTCTGCACCATAAAGTTCCTCTAACTTTATATTTATGTCTTCTTGAGTTTTTAGATTTTCTGTTCCTCTTTTTAATATAGATAAAATAAGTGCGTTTTCTGTTATATTTTCTCTACTTAGTTGAGTTGTCAAGTATATTGCCAATAAATTTGTTTTAAATTTATTGGTATTTATTTTATGGATTTTTATTCCCTCTTCTATTTTTATTGTATTAAGGGTCATTATATATTCTCCTTTCATTATTATTGTATGTCACTTTTTACATTGTTCCCACTTTTTTATATTTTATCTGCTTTAAAATGCAAAAACGCTTTCAAAATATTTATATATTTTGAAAACGCCTCTTTTTTTATGTAACAATTAAAACTTTCTTTTTCTAGCTGCCTCTGATTTTTTCTTTCTTTTTACACTAGGTTTTTCATAATGTTTTCTCTTTCTAACCTCTTGTAAAACTCCGTTTCTTGCGCATTGTCTTTTAAACCTTTTTAAGGCATCTTCTATATTT
>CALXBZ010000011.1 GCA_944386665.1 uncultured Clostridia bacterium | reverse complement strand
AATATTTTTTTAATTAAATTATTATTTTATTTTTTAATTCTTTTTTTATTAATTAAATTTATTTTATTTTTGTTTTTCAATTAATTATCTATTAATTTATTTTTTATTTATTAATTGTTTAAAATTATTTTTTATTTTTATTAATTTACTTTCTAATTATTTTAAAATATTTTTAATTAAACTATTTTTTTATATTTTTTAATTCTATTTTTATTGATTGAATTTATTTTATTTATATTTTTTAAAATAATTCTATATTAATTTATATTTATTATATTATGTACAATTTTGACTTACTTCATTATTATTCTGTATTATGTATACTATTTTGTTTCTTTCATATTTTAGCACCTGTTTTCTGCTTTTGCTGATTTCCCTTATATTTTCTTACTTACTTTTGTTTGTCTTGATTCATAATTTTAATGTTTCTTTTCTAAATTATTCTTTTTCATTTATTTACTTATTTTATCTTTTATTTATTTTTTCTTCTAATTTATTTTATTTCTTACTTATTTTAATTTGTTTTTTATTGATTATTTTATTTTTTTACTATTTATTTTTTATTTATTTGTTATTCTTAAATATTTTCTTATATTTATCAATCTTATTTTTTATTATTTTAAAATATATTTTTTTAATTAAATTATTATTTTATTTTTTTAATTTTTTTTATTAATTAAATTTATTTTATTTTTAAATAATTATTTATTAATTTATTATTTATTTTTTATTTTTTAATATTTTTGAATATATTTTTTTATTTTGTAAATAATACTATTGTAAAGTTAATATTAGTTAAACAAAAATATATAAAATTCTTTTTAGAGTATTGTATATTTTACTCAAAGACATATATATGTCAGCGATATGAGTATATTAATTGTATGTAAGCTATACTTTTTTCTTTATTTGTGTATGGTTAAATTATAGTTAATATATTCTATGTTATGAGTATATCTCTATCTTTTAATGGTTATTATTAGTCCTTAATGGATGAAAATGGCTGTTAACGGTGGATTTATATTCTAGTGATTAATTAATATTTTGATGAAATAGCTTATTTATATAGTAATATATATTAGGTTATAATTTAAATATATTAGTTTTAACTACAATTAATATTGACTTTAAGATAATAGCCTATAAGATATTTCTTATAGGCTATTATAATTTTTAAATTAATTTTTTTTCTTCTTCATTCAGTAAATATTTTATATTCCATCACATTTTTTGCAAGTGCTCATTATACATCTAAGTTTTTTACTGATTTTGCATTTTTCTCAATAAATTCTTTTCTTGGGCCAATTTCTTCTCCCATTAAAACGTTAAATATAGCATCTGCTTTCATTGCATCTTCCATAGTTACTTTTATCATAGTTCTCGTTTGAGGATTCATTGTTGTTTCCCATAATTGTTCTGGATTCATTTCTCCAAGACCTTTATATCTTTGTATATTTACATTATCTCTGCCCATTTCTTGTAACTGTTCTGCCATTTCTTCATCTGTATAACAATATACATCTTTAAATCCTTTTTTTGAAAGTTTGTATAAAGGTGGTTGAGCTAAATATACATTTCCATTTTCAATTAATGGTCTCATATATCTAAAGAAAAATGTTAATAGTAATGTTCTAATGTGAGCACCGTCGACATCAGCATCGGCCATTATTATTACTTTTCCATATCTAATTTTATTTATGTCAAAATCAGCTCCAATGCCTGCTCCTACCGCTAATATAACAGGTTGTAATTTTTCATTATTATATATTTTATCTGCTCTTGCTTTCTCAACATTTAGCATTTTTCCCCACAAAGGTAAAATTGCTTGAAATCTTCTATCTCTTCCCTGTTTTGCGCTTCCTCCTGCAGAGTCTCCCTCTACAATATATACTTCACATTGAGAAGCATCTTTTTCACTGCAGTCTGCAAGTTTTCCCGGTAATGTAGTTGATTCTAAAGAATTCTTTCTTCTTACCAGTTCTCTTGCTTTCCTTGCAGCTTCTCTTGCTCTAGATGCACTTATACATTTTTCAAGAATAGATTTTGCTATTGATGGATTTTCTTCTAAAAATGGCGCTAATACATCAACCACCATAGATTGAACAATTCCTGTTACATTACTATTTCCTAATTTTGTTTTTGTTTGTCCTTCAAATTGAGGTTCTTTTACCTTAACAGATATAACTGCAGTCATTCCTTCTCTTATATCTTCGCCTAACAAATTAGAATCTTTTTCCTTTAAAATGTTGTGACTTCTTGCATAATCATTAAATACTTTTGTTAAACCTCTTTTGAATCCTTCCAGATGTGTTCCACCTTCTATTGTGTTAATGTTATTAACAAAGGTATAAATATTTTCAGAATAAGCTGTTGTGTATTGTAATGATATTTCTACAGGTACTTCTCCATCTTTTTCTATGTATATAGGTGTTGGGTGTATTTTTTCTTTATTTTGATTTAAATATTCTACAAAAGAAATCAATCCTCCCTCAAAGCAGAATTCACTTTTCTTTAAGTTTTCATCATCTCTTTGATCTTCTATCGTTATATGAAGCCCTTTATTTAGAAATGCTATTTCTCTAAATCTTTCTTCTAATGTTTCAAAATCGTATTGTAGTGTTTCAAAAATAGTTCCATCAGCTAAAAATCTTACTTTTGTACCAGTTTTTTTAGATTCTCCTATTTTGGTTAATTTTTCTACTGTTTTGCCTTTATGGAATTTCATAAAATGAATTCCACCATCTCTTTGAATGGTAACTTCTGTCCATTCTGATAAAGCGTTAACTACTGAAGCTCCAACTCCATGAAGACCTCCAGAAACTTTATATCCACTATCTCCACCAAATTTTCCACCAGCATGTAAAACTGTATAAACTGTTTCTGCTGCTGAAATTTTTGTTTTAGGATGTATGTCTACTGGAATTCCTCTTCCATTATCCTCTACAGAAATAATATTTCCTTTTTCTATAATAATATGAATATGAGTACAATATCCTGCTAAAGCTTCATCAACGCAGTTATCTACTATTTCATATACTAAGTGGTGCAATCCTCTAATAGAGACACTTCCAATATACATACCAGGTCTTTTTCTAACTGCTTCTAACCCTTCTAAAACTTGTATTTGCTCCGCATTATATTCATGGTTATATTTTTCCATTACTTAACACCCTTTCGTTCTTAATTATTTTTTATTAATTTTTCCATTATACACATAGAAAATTCTTTTATTAATAAATTTTTCTTTTATTTCATCTGTACATGTAATTATTACCTGTGTATTTCCAATATTATCTAAAAAGTTTTTTCTTCTTTTTGAGTCTAACTCTGACATAAAGTCATCTAATAATAAAATTGGACTTTCTCCTATTTCTTCCTTTATTATTTCTAATTCACACATTTTTAAAGATAATACAGAGGTTCTATGTTGTCCTTGTGAACCATAAATATTTACTAAATTATCATTTATATAAATATTAAAGTCATCTCTGTGAACTCCTTTTGTAGTATATCCTTTAATTATGTCAACTTTTCTTCTTTCTTTTATTTTGGCTAAAAGACTCTCTTTATTCTCACAGTCTGTTACATATTCTATTTTTATTTTTTCTTTGTTTTCTGTTATTTTATTATGAATGTTTTCTATTTTTTTCGTTATTTTATTTATAAATTCTAGTCTATATAAACAAATTTTGTTTGCATATTGAGCTAATTTTTCGTCCCAGATATCTAATAGTTCTGTATTTGTATCTTCATTTTTTAGTTGTTTTAAATAATTATTTCGTTGTTCTAATACTTTTAAGTACATATTTAAATTATAAACATAATTAGGTCTAATTTGTCCTATCATCATGTCTAAAAATCTTCTTCTTTCTGCTGGACCATTTTTTAATATATTTATATCATCTGGCGTAAATAATACAATATTTATATTTCCCAATAGTTCACTTAATTTTTTTATTTTTAAACCATTTACAAAAATATTTTTCTTATCTGCAATTTGTACTTTTATGTTGCCTTCTCTGTCTTTGTTTTTATATTTTAAACTTATATTTAAGAAATCTTCTTTGTATTTTATTAGCTCTCTTTCCTTACTTGTTCTAAAGGATTTACCAAAAGCAGTTATAAAAATTGCTTCAATAATATTTGTTTTTCCTTGTGCATTATCTCCATAAAAAATGTTAATATTATTACTAAATTCTATTTTTTGCTTTTCATAATTCCTAAATTTCTCTAATTCTAGTTCAGTTATTAACATATTGTGCCTCTATTGTGGAAAACTTTTTATTTTTCTCCATTCCTAGTCTTTTAATTTTATTGGTAATATCATATATGTATAGTCTCCATCTTCATCTACTGGTCTAATGATACATGGAGATATACTTGTACCAAAGTCAACAAAAATTTCTTCATCATCTATATTTCTTAATGCATCTAAGAAATATTTAGGATTAAATCCTGCCTCTAAATTTTTTCCTTCTGAAGCTACATATATTTCTTCTTTCGCATCTCCAGTTTGATTTGTACAAGAAATAGTTACTTTTCCAATGTCTACTGTTACTTTAACTGGATATTTCTTTTCTTTTTCTATACTTGACGCAGAAATTAAACTAACTCTTTCAAAACAGTCTTGTATAATTGATTTATTTACTCTTATTCTTGTTTCCCAGTTTTCAGGAATTACACTTGAATAATTTAAAAATTCTCCATCTAGTAATCTAGTAACAATTTTACAGTTTTCCATTTCAAATAAAACTTGATTTTTTGCTACTCCTATTTTTATCATATCAAAAGAATCTACTAATATTTTATTAATTTCATTTAATGTTCTGCCTGGAATTACAGCAGAAAAATTATTTACTTTATTTTGTAAAAATCTACTTTTCCATGCTAATCTAAATCCATCGACAGCAACTACATTTAATTTATTATTTGCTATTTCAAATAAACATCCTGTAAATATAGGTCTATTTTCTTCAGTACTTACAGCAAATATTGTTTTTCTAATCATTTCTTTTAATATATTTTGT
The DNA here is from genome assembly GCA_944386665.1 of uncultured Clostridia bacterium. Lineage (GTDB taxonomy): Bacteria > Bacillota > Clostridia > TANB77 > CAG-508 > CAG-245. The sequence goes on along the minus strand of CALXBZ010000011.1, from coordinate 18,321 downwards.
TCTATCTCTATTGAATTTTCTATACTGATTTTTGGTAATTCAGGAAACTCATCAGGGTTCATAGTTGCCAATTTATATAAAGAACCTTCACATTCTATAACAAGTAATCCTTTGTCGTTTACTTCAATTTTTATTTCTGTATCTGGTAATCTTCTAATAATTTCAGTAAACATTATTGCATTAACAACTGTTGCTCCTTGTTCTTCTATTTTACAATCATTAATAATATATTCTATACCAATTTCTAAATCATAAGTTGTTAATTTTATCTCATTATCATTTGTTTGAATTAAAATTCCTTCCAATATAGGCATTGTTGTTCTTACAGCAACCGCTTTTGTTACGGAATTAAGTGCTTTAAGGATTTTATCCTTTTCACAAATTAATTTCATTTTGCTTCGTCTCCTTTATTATAATATAATATAAATATATTTAGTAGTAGTAGTAATAGGTGTTGTGGATTGTGTGGAAAACTATGTTAATTATTTAAATCCCTAGTAATTTTTATGTTGATAATTTAGTGGATAAAATTGAGAGTTGTCCACAGAAAAATTTTACATATGTGGATTTTAAAGTTATCAACAGTTTATCAACAAGTTATTAACATGTGGGTGTGAATAACTAATACAGCTATTCCGTAAGAAGATTTTTAAGTCTTCGTATCAAACATAAATTTTACAAACATTAATTTATAATATTTTGAGTAAGTATTTATTTTTCAACTATTTTGAATCTAACAAAATGTTTTTCACACTTTCCACAATTAATTTTGTGTTAGAATTTTCTTTTATTTCTTTTTCTATTTTATTGCAAGCATGCATTACTGTGGTATGGTCCCTTTTTCCAAAATCTCTTCCTATTTGTGGTAAAGACATATTGGCAACATTTCTACATAAATACATTGCAATTTGTCGAGGAAATGTAATATCATTTGATCTTTTAGATCCTTTTAAATCTTTTGGATTTATGTTGAAATATTTTCCTACTGTTTCTTGAATAAAATCAGAAGAAATTACTTTTTCTTTTTGCGAAACAATGTCATTTATTGCTTTTTCAGTCATTTCCATTGTTATTTGTTTATTAGTTAAAGATGCCGTTGCAATTAATTTATTTAGTGTTCCTTCTAATTCTCTAATATTAGAATCTATTCTGGTTGCTATTGCTGATAAAATTTCGTCATCTATTAATATATTGTCTAATTGAGCTTTTTTTCTAAGAATAGCCAAACGAGTTTCATAGTCTGGATTAGATATATCAGCCATAATTCCCCATTCAAATCTTGATTTTAATCTATCTTCTAATAATTGTATATCTTTTGGGGGCTTATCACTAGAAAGAATTATTTGTTTACCACTTTCATATAAAGTGTTAAATGTGTGGAAAAATTCCTCTTGTATTCTTTCTTTTCCAGCAATAAATTGAATATCATCTATTAATAGAACGTCTATACTTCTATATTTATTTCTAAATTGGTCGTTTGTATTATCCTTAATAGCATTTATTAGTTGATTTGTAAAGTTTTCTGATGTAACGTACAATATTTTTGAATTTTTATTATTTCGTAATATTTCGTTACCTATTGCGTGCATTAAGTGAGTTTTTCCCAAACCAACTCCACCATATAAGTATAGTGGATTATAAGATGCTGCTGGAGCTTCTGCAACTGCCAATGCTGCTGCATGTGCAAATCTATTATTATTTCCAACAACAAAAGTAGCAAAAGTATATTTAGGGTTTAAATTTGTTGTTGCATAATTAATAGGAGCTTCAATGCTCACTTTTTCGGCTATTTCAGGATTATTTGACTCTGCTTCAAGTTCTTCTCTAGATACAATAGAAACAGTACAATCTTTGTTAGTCAAATAATTAAATGTATTAGTTAACAAATCCAGATATTTTGATGAAACGACATTCTTCTGAAAATCTGTAGATGTTAATAATACAATATGACCGTTATCTTCGCTTTGAATCTCTAATACTTTTATCCAAGTTTCATATGAAATTTTTGTAGTCTCTTCTTTTAAAAGTTCTTTTGCTTTTGTTAATAAATCATTTAGTTCGTTTTGCATTAATGTTCGTCCTTCCAAAATCCTAAAATAGATATAGGAATTAAAATTATTCACATAGTTATCCACATAGTTATCCACAAACTGTGGATAACCCGGCAAGTAGCTATTCCGCTATGTTTTTTAGTAAAATTACAAGCAAAAAAACATAAAAGTCTTTATTACCGTTTATTTTTGTATATAATATCAAAAAATAAGCTAAATAGTCAATATAAAACTGGAATAAAAATAAAAATATTTATTTTTGTTGGAAAGTATTGACATAACACTAAAAACTGGTATATAATAAAAAATACTTATGAAGGAAATTATCAAATAAAAATAAGATAAACATTGGAGGTGCAAAATGAAGAGAACATATCAACCAAAAAAGAAACAAAACAAAAAAGAACATGGTTTTATGAAAAGAATGAGTACAAGAGCTGGAAGAAATGTAATAAAAGCTAGACGTGCAAAAGGAAGAGTAAAATTAAGTGCGTAATTTAAGCAGAAAGCCACTAAAAAATATAGTGGCTTTTTTGTAATACATGCGTATCAATGTAAAAAATACATTGATACGTAATTAAAGATGAGTGAAAAATATGAAAAAAATTAATACATTGAAAAAAAATTACGAATTTAAAAATGTTATAAAAAAAGGACATTACTTTGTAAGAAAACAAGTGATTATTTATTTTTCAAAAAACAATCAGAATAAAAATATTATAGGAATTGCTATTAGTACAAAATTGTGCAATGCTGTAAAGAGAAATAGAATAAAAAGGCTTATAAGAGAAGCTTTTTACAAAGAAGAAAAAAATTTGAAAAAAGGTTACAACATAGTATTTCTTTGGAATAAGAAAGAACCTGTTGAAAATGCTAACTTTCAAGAGATAAATAAAGAAATTAAAGATATTTTTAAAGAGGCCAATTTAGTTGAAGAAGACTAGCTTATTTTTTAGAAAAATATTAATCACAATAATAGAATTTTACCAAAAGTACATATCTCCGATATTGGCTAATAATGGTGTTCATTGCAAGTACTATCCATCTTGTTCGGAATATACAAAGCAGGCCATTAGTAAATATGGATGTGTATTAGGTATTGCTAAAGGAATCAAAAGGATAATAAAATGTAATCCTTTTTCTAAAGGCGGTTATGATCCTTTAAATTGATTGGAGGTAGAATATGGGAGCAATAGCAAATTTATTTGGCTATTTACTAGATTTTCTATATAATATATTTAATAATTATGGAATTGCAATTATTGTATTTTCAGTAATTTTAAGAATAATATTAATACCAGTAACAATATCTCAGCAGAAAGCGATGAAAAAGTCGGAAAAAATGCAAGAAATGATGAGAGAAATTCAAAGAAAATATAAAAATAATCCAGAGAAATTAAATCAAGAAACAATAAATTTATATAAAAAAGAGAAAATGAATCCTTTTAGTGGTTGTTTAAGTTCCATATTGCAAATAGTAATAATTCTTTCCGTGTTCTGGCTAGTAAGTAAGCCATTAACTTATATGAAAAAAGTTGAGCCTGAAGTAATAAATGGATATATAGAAGAAATAAAAAATGAAGATGGAAAAGTGGCTGCTTATCCGGAAATACAAGTAATACAAAGAAAAGCTGATGCTAACGAAGCCGTAAATATTAATATGGATTTCTTTGGACTAGATTTAAGCAAGGTTCCAAATCAAAATATAAAAGATTATACAGTATACATAATACCATTGTTGTATGTAATAACATCTTTTATATCAATAAAAATTACAAATAATAAGAAGAAAAAAGAAAAATTACCACAAATAGAAGAAAAAACAGGTTCTAGGGAAAATGATCCAGAAGAAGACAAGAAGGAAGAAAGCCTAGAGGCAATGCAAGAAATGACAAATAGTATGAATTATATGATACCAATTATGTCTATATCTATTGCTTTCATTGCACCATTAGGATTAGCGCTATATTGGTTAATAAGCAATATTTTAATTATAATAGAAAGACTTGTAATTGATAAGATAATTAAGAACAAGGAGGAAAATGAAAATGCCTAAATCTATTATTTCCGAAGGAAAGACTTCAACAGAGGCTATAGAAAAGGGACTAAAAGAACTAAAAGTTTCGAAAAATCAAGTAGATATTAAAATTATTGAAGAAAAAAAGAAAAGCTTTTTTAATATTTTAGATCCGCATATAGTAAAAGTAGAATTGACACTTAAAGAAGATATTAAAATAAGCGAACACAAAGAAAAAACTATTGAAAAAAAGGAATTAAGTGAAGAAGATATAAATTTAGCTAAATTAGAAATTGAAGGATTTTTAAAGGAATTTTTAAACGAGATCTCAGAAAAAATAACATATAGAGTTGAAGTTAAAGACTTAACAATATATGTAACAATAGAAGGAGAAAATTCAACAAAATTAATAGGATATAGGGGAGAGGCGTTAAATGCTCTTCAAAATATATTATCAACTATAGCAAGTAAAAACAAAGAATGTAGTGCTAAGGTTATATTGGATATAGGAAATTATAAAAATACTAGAAAAAAGACATTAGAAGAGTTAGCAGAAAAAGTAGCAAAAACAGTTAAGAAAACAGGTAAAGCTATAACATTAGAGCCTATGACTGCATACGAAAGAAAAATTATACATACAGAATTGCAAAATAATGAGTTTGTAACAACATATAGCATAGGAGAAAATGATAAAAGAAGAATTGTAATAACAAAAAAATAATTTAATATAAATCGGAAGTCAAAGTTCGGATTTTAGTAAAATAATACTACTGTCTAGCTTTGACTATTTTTAAGTGTTGAAAATAATTGTGGTTTCTAGTTTGTTTATATAATTAGAACAACGAAATTTTTTCAATAGGAGTAATTATAATTAAAAGGAGAAAATAAAGAATGAGTACAATTGCAGCAATATCAACTGCGCCAGGAAATGGTGGAATCGGAATAATAAGACTAAGTGGAGATAATTGTTTTGAAGTATTAAATAAAATTTTTGTGCCTAAAAATAGTGATGAAGTGAAGGGATATACTATAAAATATGGACACATTGTTAAAAGTGAAAATAAAGAAATTATTGATGAAGTTTTGGTTTCATATTTTATAGCTCCTAAAAGCTATACTAAGGAAAATATGTGCGAAATAAACTCTCATGGAGGAATTGTAGTAGAAAATCAAATACTACAAGAATGCTTAAAAAATGGAGCAATACTTGCAGAGCCTGGAGAATTTACAAAAAGAGCGTTTTTAAATGGAAGAATAGATTTATCTCAAGCTGAAGCTGTTATTGATATTATTAATGCAAAAACGGAAAAGGAAACAAAAGTAGCTCAAAAGCATCTAGAGGGAAGCTTATCGAGAAAAATTAATGAGATAAAACAAGACATATTAGATGTTATGGTAGATATAGAAGCATCAATTGATTATCCAGAATACGATATAGAAGAAACTACAAACGAAAAAATAAATAATACACTAATAAAAGTTGAAAATAAGTTAAATAAATTAAAAAATAATTTTGAAAATGGAAAAATTCTAAAAGAGGGAATAAAAACAGCTATTGTTGGAAAGCCAAATGTAGGAAAATCTTCATTATTAAATTTGATGCTTGGAGAGAATAGAGCAATTGTAAGTGATATAGAAGGAACTACTAGAGACACCATAGAAGAATATATAAATATTAAAGGAATACCGTTAAAAATTATAGACACAGCAGGAATACGAAAAACAAACGACGAGGTTGAACAAATAGGCGTAAAAAGAAGTATTGATAATATAAGTAATGCTGAACTGATAATTGCTATATTTGACGATTCTCGTCCGTTTGATGACCAAGATAGGGAAATACTAAAATTAATTGAAAAAAAGAAAACAATAATTTTAATAAACAAAGTAGATTTAAATAAAAACTTCATAAAAGGAAGCACTGAAATAAAAAAAGATGCTATAGAATTTTCTACAATCAAGGAAAAAGGAATTGAGGAACTTTATGAGAAAATAGAAAAAATGTTTAACTTGAGTGAATTAGAATGTGATAATAGTGAGATTATTACTAATAACAGACAAAAACAACATATAATGCTTGCTATAGAAGCAGTAAATGAAGCAAGAAATAGCACACAAAAACTAATGCCACTAGATATTACAGCCATTTGCTTAAAAAATATTCTTGAGGAGCTATCTGAAATAACAGGAGAAAATGTTTCTGAAGATATAATAAATGAAATTTTTAAGAAATTTTGTTTAGGAAAATAATAAAATGTCGAAAAATGTCGACAAAAATAAAAACCTTTGAATCTACATAATTCAATGTCTAAAAGACAAAATAAATCTAAAATGACGGTAATGGCACCGATTATAAATTACAGACTTGACAAAAAGACAAATAAAACAAAAGTTTACAGTTTTCGCGAAAGCGAATGATCATAAAATTAAATTCGCTATAGCGAATAAAAGTAATCGTAGAGATAAAAGAAAAATTGTAAAAGCAATTTGGTTATTAAAATCAATATAAATATAAAGAGTAAGAAAGGGAAAAAATATGAAATATGATGCAGGAGAATATGATATTGCTGTAATTGGAGCAGGACATGCAGGTTGTGAAGCTGCTCTTGCGGCAGCAAGAATGGGAATGAAAACACTAATATTTTCAATAAGCTTGGAAGCCATAGCAAATATGCCATGTAATCCACATATAGGGGGAAGCTCTAAAGGACATTTAGTAAGAGAAATTGACTGCTTAGGTGGGGAAATGGGGAAGAACATTGATAAAACTTTTGTGCAAATGAGAATGCTAAATACATCAAAAGGACCAGCTGTATATTCATTGAGAGCACAGGCAGATAGAAAAAAATACCAAGTTGAAATGAAGCATATACTGGAAAGACAAGAAAACCTATATTTAAAACAAGCAGAAATAGTAGATATAGGAGTAGAAGAAGGAAAAGTTGTTAGTGTAGAAACTAATGTAGGTGCAGTTTATAAAGTAAAAGAAGTTATTTTATGCACAGGAACATACCTAAGAGGAAAGATATTTATAGGAGAACATTCTTTTGAAGGTGGCCCAGACGGAGTATTTCCATCTAATAAACTATCAAATATGTTAGAAAAACTTAATATAAAATTAATTAGATTTAAGACAGGAACACCTGCTAGAGTTAATAAAAATTCAATAGATTTCTCTAAAATGGAGATTCAAAATGGAGATAAAGATATAGAGGCTTTTTCATTCGATGATAAGATTGATAGTAATCAAGAACAATTACCATGTTATTTAACATATACAAATGCAAAAACACATGAGATTATAAGAAATAATTTACATAGGTCACCCCTATACGGAGGAGAAATCAAAGGAACAGGGCCTAGATATTGTCCTTCTATTGAAGATAAAGTTGTAAGATTTGCAGATAAAGAAAGGCACCAAGTATTTATTGAACCACTAGGAAGGGATACAGATGAAATGTATGTTCAAGGAATGAGTTCATCACTTCCAGAGGATGTACAAATAGCAATGTACAGAACATTACCAGGACTTGAAAATGTAGAATTTACAAGGCCTGCTTATGCTATTGAATATGATTGCATTGACCCTTCAATGCTAAAATTATCATTAGAATATAAAGAAATTGATGGAATGTTTATGGCGGGGCAAATAAACGGTACTTCTGGTTATGAAGAAGCTGCAGCACAGGGAATTATTGCGGGAATTAATGCTGCAAGAAAATTACAAGGAAAAGATCCAATTATTCTTGATAGATCGCAGGCCTATATCGGAGTTTTAATCGATGATATTGTAACAAAAGGAACTAATGAACCATACAGAATGATGACTTCAAGGGCTGAATATAGGCTTTTATTAAGACAAGATAATGCGGATTTAAGACTATTAGACATAGGACACGAAATTGGATTAATATCTGAAGAAAGATATAAACGATTTTTAGAGAAAAAAGAACATATATTTGAAGAAATTGAGAGATTAAAGAAAACGACTATTAAGCCGAATGAAAATGTAAATAATTTTTTAACTAAATATGGTTCTTCAAACATAAAAGTAGGAATAAAAATAGCAGATTTATTAAAAAGAACAGAAATAAAATATGAGTATTTAAAGGAAATAGATAATAATATGCCAGAATTAACGAAAGAAGAAGCACAAGAAGTAGAAATACAAGTAAAATATGAAGGATATATTAAACTAGAAGAAGCACAAGTGGAAAAATTTAAAAAACTTGAAAGTAAGAAGCTACCTACTGATATTGACTATTCTGAATTAAAGGGGCTTAGAATAGAGGCAAGACAGAAACTAAATAAAGCAAAGCCTACTTCTGTAGGACAAGCTTCTAGAATATCAGGAGTTTCACCAGCTGATATATCAGTATTGTTAATTTATCTAGAACAATTGAAAAAAAAGTAAAAATAAAGTGAAGTCACTTTCCAAAATAATATGTTTAAGATAAATAGTGAAAGGAAATAGAAAAAATATGAATTATAACGAATTCGAAAATGTTTTTAAAGAAAAAGAAAAGGAAATTGAACTTAATATTCCAGATGAAAAGATTGATAAACTATACAAATATATGAAAAGCCTTCTAGAATGGAATGAAAAAATTAATTTAACTGCAATAACAGATGAAAATGAAATTATTGAGAAACATTTTATAGATTCATTAACAATTTTAAAATATGTAGAAAATAATAAAAAAGTAATTGATGTTGGAACCGGCGCTGGTTTCCCAGGAATACCTTTAGCAATTAATTGCAATAGTGATATAACATTGTTGGATTCACTCAATAAACGTGTTAAATTCTTAGATGAAGTTAAGCAACAACTAGGAATTACCAACATAAAAAATATTCATGGAAGGGCTGAAGATGTTGCCAGACAAAAGCAATGTAGAGAAATGTATGATGTTGCTGTGTCTAGAGCAGTTGCTCCAATGAATGTACTTGTTGAATATTTGTTACCATTTGTCAAGATTGGAGGTCTATGCATTTGTATGAAAGGACCTAATACATCAGAAGAAATTGAGATAGCAGAGAATGCTATAAATATACTAGGTGGAAAATATATAGAGAAAGAAAATATAAAATTAGATAATGGAAAAATTGAAAGAAACATAATTATAATAGAAAAGATAAAAAGTACATCAGACAAATATCCTAGGAAGGCGGGTATGCCTACAAAACAGCCACTATAGAGAAAAAACCATTTTAAAAAATTATAATAAAAATTAATATTTTTTATTGACATATTAGTAATATTCATATATTATTAATATGTTATTTTTATACACATAGGAGGGATAAAATTGGGAAAAGTAATATCAATAGCAAACCAAAAAGGTGGAGTGGGAAAAACTACAACAGCAATTAATTTAAGTACTATTTTAGCAAAAAAAGGAAAAAAAGTTTTGCTTATAGATGCAGACCCACAAGGCAATGGAACCAGTGGTTTGGGGATAAATAAAGAACAAAAGTTCTCTGTTTATGATGTATTAATTGAAGATATAGAAGTAGAAAATACTTTACAAAAAACTCAAATAAAAAATTTAGACTTATGCCCATCAAACATAAATTTAGCTGGTGCAGAAGTTCAATTAGTATCAATGAAAGATAGGGAATATAGATTAAAAACAAAATTAGAAAATATAAGGAATAAATACGATTTTATAATTATTGACTGTCCTCCATCTTTAGGATTAGTCACTTTAAATGCATTTACTGCTTCTAATAGTGTATTGATTCCAGTTCAATGTGAATATTATGCATTGGAAGGACTTGGACAACTATTAAATACTATTGAATTGGTAAAAAAGCATATGAATAAGGACATAAAGATAGAAGGTGCATTGCTTACAATGTATGATGCAAGAACAAATTTATCAAATCAAGTAGTAAAAGAAGTAAAAAGATATTTTGAAGATAAAGTGTACAAGAATGTTATTCCAAGAAATGTAAAACTTAGTGAAGCACCAAGTTATGGTATGCCAATAACAATATATGACCCAAGGTCAAAAGGTGCAAAAAGTTATGAAAAATTTGCAAAGGAATTTTTGAGAGCAAATGAAGATGAGCAAAGAACTGCAAAGCATATGAAGAAAGGAGAAAAATAGGATATGGCTAAAAAAACAGGATTAGGAAAAGGTTTAGATGCATTATTTAGTGACAATATGAAAAACGAAGATATCGCAGAAGGAGAGGTTGTACAATTATTAAAAATAACTCAAATAGAGCCTAATAGAGAACAACCTAGAAAAAAATTTGATGATGAAAAACTAAATGAATTGGCTGCATCTATAAAACAATATGGGGTTATTCAACCAATAATTGTAACTCCTAAAGATGAATACTATCAAATTATAGCCGGAGAAAGAAGATGGAGAGCTAGTAAAAAAGCAGGACTTACTGAAATTCCATGCTTAGTAAGAACTAAAACAGAACAAGAAAATAGAGAGATAGCTCTTATAGAAAATATACAAAGAGAAAACCTAAATCCAATAGAAAAGGCAAGAGGATTAAGAAGACTATTAGATGATTATGGAATGACTCAACAAGAATTAGCAGACAAGCTTGGAATGAGCAGAAGTGGTTTGACTAATAATGTAAGAATACTAAACTTATCTCCAAAGGTAATAGACATGGTATTAGAATATAACTTTAGTGAAAGACAATGTAGGGAATTAATGAAGGTTCAAGACCCAGAAAAACAACTTAAGTTAGCTCAAGGAATTGTTGATTTCGGAGATAAATACGATGAATTAGCAAGAAAAATAAACAATGACAAGCAATTACCAAAAAGGGATGTAGAAAAAGCGCAAAAATATCAAGCTATATATAGAGACATAGAAAATTCTTTTCAAGGTTTCTTTGGCACGAAAGTAAAATTAGAGGCGGGAAAAAGAAAAGGAAAGATAGTTATCGAATATAATTCAAATGATGACTTAGAGAGGATTCTCGGCTTAATTAAATAGAAAGGAATTATATAAATGGTTGCAAATTTTGAGTTTAATGTATTTAATATTGTAATATTAGTAATTAATGTTTTATTGGTAGTAATATATATATTAAATTCGATAAAATTAACAAAATTAAGGAAAAATTATTCTGATTTTATGACTAAATTGGGAAAAGGCAATGACATAAACGAAATGCTAAGAGGATATGTTAAAAGCGTAGAAGAAATAAAAGAAGAAAATGCAGAAATAGAGAAATATTGTAGAAAGTTAGATGAAGAAGCAAAGCTAAATTTAAAGAAAATTGGCATGATAAGATATAATGCATACAAAGATACTGGAAGTGATCTCAGTTTTGCTTTAGCCATATTAAACGACCATAATACAGGTGTAGTTCTGAATGGAATATATGGTAGAGATACATCAAACATATATGCAAAACCAATTGTGAAAGGAAAATCAGAATATGCATTATCTAAAGAGGAAAAAGAAGCATTAGATAAAGCAATGAATTAAGGAAGAAACATCTATTTAATAATGATTAGATAAAATATAAATATTATTAATTTGCTTTTGAAGGTTATTATTCTTTTTTACTAGCTATAGTTTCATGTTTAAATGAAATATATATTATAGCTCGTAAATGAAATAATAACCTTCATAAATGTTTATAGAAATAGTATTTAATAGTAATAATTTAAATAAAATGTATGATTTTTATTGACAAGAGTAATTAGTTTATGGTATTATATAACTTGTCATGAGATGACATGGAGAGGTGGTCGAGTTGGTTTATGGCACCAGTCTTGAAAATTGGCGTAGGTTTGTAGCCTACCGTGGGTTCGAATCCCACCCTCTCCGCCATTTTTTTATAAGTAATATAAGGAGCAGTACCCAAGAGGCTGAAGGGGGCAGTTTGCTAAACTGCTAGGGTTCGTAAGGGCCGCGGAGGTTCAAATCCTCTCTGTTCCGCCAAAGTATCAGGATATGTTCCTGATACTTTTTTATATAAAAAAATGCTAGAGTATTCTAGCATTTATCTTGTCTTTAATCTAATATCATCTCCAAAGAAATAGCAAATATTGTAATTTCCAATAAAGCGAGAAATGATTCTCTCACCATAAGTTTCAGCTAAGTTATTCAAACTTAAATTAGTAGAAATAATAGTTTTTGTTATTTTACTATTTTGATTTAATAATCTTGTGTTAATAAGAGTGAATAATTCTGAAAACTTCATGCTATTCATGCTCTCTGTACCCAAATCGTCGATTACGAGAAGATCAACTGTAAGTAAGTTTTTTAAGATATCAAAGTTTGTTGATTTTCCGCAATCTATATTCAATAATTGAATCTAGCATGATGGGTGCAGTTTGATAAAGTACAGTTTTGTTTTCTTTTAATAATTCATTTGCAATACAATTAGACAAAAATGTTTTTCCTAATCCTGTATTGCCTGTAAATAATAAATTTTTTTCTTTTGGGTTATCAAAATTTTTTATAAAGTTATTAGCAATTTTTTTAATGATTTCTATATTTGCCTTTGGCGAAACTGGTGAATTGTATTTTTCAACGTTTGCTTCTGACGAATAAAGGTCTGTTGAAAAATCCGCAAAGCTATATTTGGAAATGTCAAAGCTATTAATTTTATTATATTCTATGTCAAATATTCGTTGTTTCAGGCAATTACACATTTTTGATCTGTAGTTTTCTGTAATGTAACCAGTATCTTTACACATATTGCACTCAAAATGTGGATAAAAGTATGAAGAATCTATATTTAAATCTTTATAAATTTCTTCTTTTTCTTTCAATAGTGTTTCTTTTTTGAAATTTAACTCATTTAATAAATTTTTGTTATTTGTTTGCAAAACAGACTTTGCAGTTTGAATTGCATAAGAACTTAGCTCGTCATCAATTTCTTGCAAACGAGGATTTTTGCTGTAAATTTGCTCTTTTCTATCCTTGGCTTCAGAAATTTTTTTATTTCTTTTTGAGGAATATTCAGTTAATAATTGCTTTAATGTGGAATTATCCATTTTCATCACGTCCTTCTAATTGGTAGAATCAGGGGCATTGGCATATAAATCAGACAAGTTAGTATATGACCTTTGAGAATAATTGGTATAACCAGTCTTTTTTTCAATATTTTTTATATCTTTGCTTTTCTGTTTCATATCTGCTAGGAATTTTTCAATTGCTTCTGGAGTTTTTAATGATCTTTCATGCCAATCCGAAAGTATTTTGTTTATATAATCAAAATTAGGGTTTGCCTTAGATGTTGTCTTTTTTAGTGCAATTTCAATAATATTCATATTATAACCATAATCATTTATCCATTTATCTACATATGCTTCTTCGTATTGAGATAATTGCCTATTTAGGCCTAATTTTTTTGAAATGGACTTTGCTGTTTTAGCAAGAGCTTCTTGTTGAGCATAATATTTATCCAAATCTTCATATGTTTTTATATTATTTTCAGACCATGCTTCTGCAACTGCCTGTATATAATTTCTATGTAAGGCAGAGCGATTAAAACAATACCTAAAAAGGGAAACCATAACTTCTTCATCAAAAGAATATTTACTAAACCAAAGGTCAATATCACTATACCAAGAAGGAGACATAACTCCTTGAAAAAATTCATTGTTTATGGTTTCTATTGCTTTAGCTCGATATTGATTTTTTGCTGTATTTTTTAGATGCTCTGCTGACTGTGTTATTTTTGGATTGTATAATTTGTGAAGTTCTAATTCTTGCATATTTGTAAATTCGTAACCAGAGCTTTTTCTGATTAAAAGACCTAATTCTTCCCAGTATTTTACTGAATCCTGAATAATCTTTAAAGGTAAATTTAACTTTTTTGATAAGTCGTTTATTTTTATTTCTTTTCCATATTTAGAAAGAAAATAAAGATATAAGAATACTTTTATTGAATCACTACTAGCTTGTGCAAAGTATTCTGTAAAAAATACATCAGGAATACTAGTAGTAGAAAATAATAATGAATTTTCCGATTGTTCTAATTTCATAATTTCACCTCACAATTAAACAAATTATAACATCTTTTTTAAATTTTTACAATAAAAATAGAAATTCTAAAATATTACTATAATAAAATTTTAATTTAAAAAATACACTTATTTAACTACTTAAATAATTTAATTAATGTAGCTTACTTGTATAACTGTAATCTTCTAAATTTTATTAAAAAAATAAAGTTTAGGGTTAAAAAGAAATTTCAATAAATAAAAAAATGTATAAAATATATTTTCATTGTTAACACCGGTAAAACTTAAAAGCAAAACTGGTAAACAAAAGATAAGAAATAAAGAAATTTTTATAGTAATGCTATTAAAAATTAAACTAATTAAGCAAAATATAAAGATTTGCCATAAGATATTAAAAAAAAGCGAAAAATAATCTATAATACCTAAAAATTTGCTATGTAGATTATAGTTCTTTGGAAAAATAAATATCATAATAATTTTCATGTACTATTGGTAACTTAAATAGAACATATTCTCCTTTCTAAGATTTTCTTAATTGAAAAGATATTTTAAATTAAAAAAATTTGTGCTTATATTTGTGGACATACCTCCCAGCAATTCCTTTATATAAGAATTAGCTTTTGTTAATATAAATATTGTACAAATATAAGAAATTTGAGAAAATAAATCATTTGATTTTACGTTTAGGGAAAATAGTAGGGTTAAAATTAATGTTATGAAAATTTGGGCAAATATTAAAGAAAAAAATGCGCGAAACCAAGATTTAAAAAGCCAAGATGTGGAATTTGTAGATAATGATAATAATGCAAAAGGAAATAGTAAAATAAGAACTTTAATTAATATGTATCTAACAGAATAAGATAACAATAAATTTATAAGGCCAATTGAGAAGAAGCTTTTTAATAAACCATTAAAGGAGAAAATATTGTATATTTCTGTGTCAAAATCAATATATATTGATTTTGAAATTAATGTACTAAAAGATACTTCTGAACCTGATATTTCAGATCCAAGAGAACGAAGTAAATCTGTAAATATGTAATTAATATTTAGAAATTCTTTACAAATAAACTGAGAGAAGTTAATACAAATTGTGATAATTAATATTTTTGTAAGAAACTGATAAGGTTTTTCAACATAATTTCCTGAAAACGGTGACAAATATAGCTTAAAACAGTAATATATAAATATTCCTAATAGCATTGAATTAGTAATAAAAGGTAAACCATATTTTGTATTAAAAATGTTATTAAAAAACACATCTGAGATGATTGAATCATCGATAAATACTACCGTATCTAATAGCGAATATAAATTTTTGTCTAGAGAATTGAATAAATTTGAAAAAAGAGTATTTATAGTTTCTATTATTATTTGAGAATAATCAATTTGCAATATATCCACTCCTTTAGATTAAGCTTTTTATAGCTGATAAAATCAAATCAATAGCAAGTATAAAGGCATATGAAAATAGTGAGCCTCTAATTATTTTCTTTCCGGTTCGAATTTTTTCTTCATCGCCGAAGCTAAACTTTTTCATGAAAATGCCTGTGCCAACAGCTACAGCAGCCGCTGGAGTAGAGAGTTTTATAAGCCAATCTTCTATTTTAGAAAATGCAGAATTAAGCTTAGTCACTAACTTCGGATCTGCTGCAAAAGCAATATTTGGAAAAAAATAAAATAATAAAATAATAGCTAATATTAAAGTAAGTAATTTTTTGTTCATAAAAAATATCAATCCTTTCTTTTGGTTTTGTAATTATAAATACTTAATTTAAAATAATTTTTACTTAAAGTATGGAAACATCTTTAGCTTTTGTGGTGGTAAAATTTTATTGCCATCTGACAAAAAGGATAAACATTCAAAAGTATGTAAGTTTTGAGAAAAAAAGTTTGTATCGAAAATGAAATCATGTTGCATATAGGTACTAATGCTCTCGGAAATATTAGCGTTTCTAGATTGTAGAGAATGGGTAAAAATATTGTAAGATGTTTCTTTAGCACTTTCAGAAATTGTTTTTGATGTTTTTTCTATATCAATTTTTCCGTAATTGTTTTTGAGCATCTTCAATTGTGAATGTATCATCTGAACGGAACCATAATTTATTAACTAAATTTTGAATGATAACTTCGACGGAATATTTATTATTTAAAGCGTTTAATAGGGAGGTATAGCTTTGTGTTGCTACAACATTAATACATTTGGATTCTCTACTTTGAGAGAAAAAATTAGCATCTGTCGCAGAAACGTATTCGCTATATTCATCTGAGATAAATGCAACAGGACGAATAGAATTACTAATGTTAGATAATTGACGTAAAACTTCAGTTTGAAAGTCTAACTTTAAGTAAGTTGCGATTATTTTTGATAAATTTCTATATTCATTTATATTCATATTTAAAACGACTATCTTTCCGGAGTTAATTACATTATTAAATCCAAGGAAATTGTTATTCTTCTTTAGTGGACAAAAGGTTGAAGATATATCTGCATCAGATATAAAACAGTTAGTTATTCTTGTTATTTCAGATTTTAATATGCTAGAGGTTCTATTATCTAATGAAAAAAATTCTTTCTCAAAAAATTTTAGTGCAGAAAGCAAATCATATATTTGAAGCTCATTAAGTTTATTTTCAAGAAAATGTTGACGTAAGATAGAAACTTTATCAGAATAGTAATCAAAGTTTGTAATTAAATTATGAATTTCTTGAAATGTGACATAATTATTGTTAAATAATCTACATAATTTTATTGCTTCTGTCATGGCAGTTTCTGCCTTATCAAGCCAGTAATCTTCTGTATTATTTGGTGAAAATAATAATAGTATAGTTTTTAATCTGTTTGCTATTACAGAAGGCTTTAAACTTGGATTATCCAAGGGGTTATAAGTATATTTACCAGATATCTCAATTGTAATAACATCTTCTTCACGACCATATAATTTGGCATATTGGAAAACTTGATTGTAATAATTACCTTTTACATCTAAAATAAGCATTCCTAATTTTTCGTGTGCAGAATTAGCTTTATAAGATATCAATTGTTGTGTTATGGGATACATTGCACTACTAGTTTTTCCCGAACCTATAGCACCTGTTATGAGGATATTTTGATAAAGACCTTTTTCTGGTAATACGATTGTTTCATTTGATTCTGAATTTTTTCCTAGAACTATTTTAAGTTGATTACTGTCTAAATTAGGATTTTTAATTTTTTTTATTGAATCTGAATTGAAGAATGTATCTAAAATTAAATGCAGATAAATAAATTTTGAAATTAGAGAAAATAAGATAAATAAATATTTGATATTTAGCCAAACTAAAGGTGCATCAATAGAAAAATTAAGAAATTTAAAGCCGAGATTAAGAATAATATTATTACTAGTTAAAATATCTAAAAATAAATAGACTTCAAAAAGTAAAAGAACAATTGATAATGCCATAGCTAACAAAATAGATGACAAATATTTAAAAATATGTATGAAATTAATCGCCTCTTTTCTGTGATTTTTTTATTTTCAACATAGACCCCTGTTTTGAATTAAAAATATATAATGAAAAATATGAATAGATATAATATAATACAATAAACATACGAAATAATAATAAAATTAAGAATAAATAAATTTTTAAACAAATCACTCCTTCCAATTTTTTTCCATAATACTATAAAATTTTGATTTTGTCTATACTTTTAAATAAAAATATGATAAAATTTAAAAATATAAAAAGGAGGCAAAATTATGAAAATAGAAAAAAGTACAAAAATAGGAGAAATTGTGGAAAAAGCTCCAGAAAAGGTAGAAGTACTATTAGAGGCAGGTATGCATTGCATAGGTTGTCCTGCATCTCAAGCTGAAACATTAGAGGAAGCTTGCATGGTACATGGAATTAATGTAGAAGAAATATTAGAAAAGCTAAATGCGTAAAATATTTGAAATTTACAGTTTTATAAGAAACAAAGAAATATATTATTAGTTAACTATAAAATGTAAAAAGCTAAAATCGAAAAAAAATTCATAAAAAATTTGAAAAAAACCGTTGACAAAGCTGATAAAATAGTGTAAAATAAAACATGCGTTGACCAAAGATATTTGGGTCATTAGCTCAGGTGGTAGAGCACTTGACTTTTAATCAAGTTGTCCGCGGTTCGAGTCCGCGATGGCTCACCAATCTCTAGGATTTAATTTGCTTAAATCCTAGAGGTCAACATATTTGGCCCCGTGGTCAAGCGGTTAAGACATCGCCCTTTCACGGCGGAGACATGGGTTCGATTCCCGTCGGGGTCACCA
>CALXBZ010000010.1 GCA_944386665.1 uncultured Clostridia bacterium | reverse complement strand
ATAATTATATTTCAGAAATAAATAATTTAAAGCTTAACGAATATAAATCTAGCAAAAAGAAAAATCTTGAAGAACAACAAAACAATTTAAAGAATTTGGAAGCAGAATATAAAGTTTTAATTTCACAGAGAATAAAAGAAATAGTAAGTTCTTTAGAAGATGAAAGAGAATTTATAGAAAATACATATAGAAGTTTAGAAGAGGAAAAGTATAAAGAAATAGAAAAGACAAAAAAGAAATTACAAGAGTTGAAAAATGAAGATTTAGAAATAAAGCAAGAAAAATTGAAACACACAATAGACTATTTTAATCAAATTATAGAAGCGGAAGTACCAGATAAAGCAATACTAAATATGATAATTGATAAAATTTATATTTATCACGATAAATCTGTAAAATTTGAATTAAAAATAGATATAGATAAGCTAATATGATAAAAAATTAATAGAAAATATAAGTGCAAAAAAGAATTGCATTTTGGCAATTATCTTTTGCACGATAATCAAAAGTGGTTCAACTGTGTAGACACAATCACAACATTATGCAGGAACTGCGTTTGATGTAGGACAAATATGGACTAATAGTGAAAGAGCAAAATTAAGAACAAGTGCACAAAATTCCGGATTGTGGAGTTATGTGGAGCCAGTATCTATATCTCCAACGTGGGTGCATTTTGATAGAAGACAAAGTCCACCAGCATGTTCAGGAGGAGGATATCCTATGCTAAGAAGAGGATCATTAAGTGTATATGTATTAATAGCACAAGATGATTTAAACACTTTGGGATATGAAACGAGAGGATTAGACGGAATATTTGGATCCCGGAACTTATAATGCAGTAAGAAGATACCAGGAAAGTAGAGGACTGAGTGTTGATGGAATAATTGGATGTAACACGTGGCGTTCTTTGCAAGAAAATGTTGTAGGAAAAGGAAGAACAAAAACAACAGTAGATTAACACAATTATATAGAATGTAATTGATTAACAACAAATTGCAATAAATTAATTTTATAAAAAACTTGTATAAAAATGTTGATTTTGATATAATAAAGTCAGATTTTTTAAATAGCATAAATTTATTACGAATTATAGATTTTTTAGCAAAATGCTTTAACTAAAAAAATCATAATTCGTTATTTTTTTTAGAAAACAACGAACATGAATTATAAAGAAAAGAATATAAATAAAAAGGAGGAAATTAAAGTGGAAGAAAATACAAAAAATATCAATTGTGCAGAAGAAAAAATAAAAAAAGAAATTAATGAAATTTTAGAAAAATATACACAAACAAAAGATAATTTAATAACAATATTGAATGAAGTACAAGTAAAATATGGATATATTCCAAAAGTAGCACAAATTGAAATATCAAATTATCTAAATATAGCTCTTGCAGAAATTTATGGGGTAATAACATTTTATTCAAGATTTACGCTTGTTCCAAAAGGAAAATATAATGTGTCAGTTTGTTTAGGCACAGCATGCTTTGTAAAAGGATCGAGAGAAATTTTAGAAAGAGCCAAAGCAAAGCTTGGAATAGAAGAAGGACAAACGACACAAGATGGAAAATTTTCATTAGATACAACTAGATGTGTAGGTGCTTGTGGATTGGCTCCAGTATTTACGATTAATGATGAAGTTTATGGAAAAGCAACTGTAAAAAAAATAGATGAAGTTTTAGATATGTACATGGCAAAAGAATAAAAAATTGCAACTTGATTATACTTTTTATCTTAATAATTATTATTTTTTAGAAAGGAATTTATTAAATGGGAAAAACGATTGAAGATATAGATAATATTCGCAAAGAAAAAAGAAAAGAATTAGATTTGCGTGTTAATATAAATTCTGACTCAATAGAAAAGCACATATTAGTGTGCCAAGGAACTGGATGCACATCATCAAAGTCACCAGAAATATTAGAAAATTTTAGAAGACTAATAGAAGAAAAGAATATAGAAAATGTTAGAGTAATAAAAACTGGATGTTTTGGACTATGCTCTAAAGGCCCAATAGTAATAATTAGACCAGAAGATACTTTTTATTCAATGGTTAAGCCAGAAGATTGTGAAGAGATTATAAATACCCACATACTTGGTGGGAAAATTGTGGAAAGACTACTTTGCAAAGAGTTGAATGGAGCGGTTGTTAATAGATTAGATGAACTTCCATTTTATAAAAAGCAAATGAGAATAGCTCTTAAAAATTGTGGAGTTATAAATCCAGAAGATATAGATGAATACATAGCCTTTGACGGATTTAAAGCATTAGAAAAAGTAATTACAACAATGTCTCAAGATGAAGTTATAGAAGAAATTTCAAAATCTGGACTAAGAGGACGAGGAGGTGCTGGATTTCCAACAGGGAAGAAATGGAGCTTTGTTAAAGCAGAAAATTCTGAGCAAAAGTACGTAATCTGTAATGCAGATGAAGGAGACCCAGGAGCTTTTATGGATAGAAGCATTTTAGAGGGAGATCCACATTCTGTTATAGAGGCGATGGCAATAGCTGGATATGCAATTGGAGCAAGCAAAGGGTTTATTTATGTAAGAGCAGAATATCCAATTGCAGTTAAGAGGTTACAAATTGCAATAGAGCAAGAAAGAGAATATGGTTTGCTTGGAAAAAACATATTTGGGACAGATTTTAGTTTTGAAGTAGAAATTAAACTTGGAGCAGGAGCCTTTGTTTGTGGAGAGGAAACAGCATTAATAGAATCCATAGAAGGAAAACGTGGTCAGCCAAGAGTAAAACCACCATACCCTGCAAAATATGGTTTATGGTATAAACCAACACTAATTAACAATGTTGAAACATATGCAAATATAACTAGAATAATTTTAAATGGAGCGGACTGGTACTCTTCAATTGGAACAGAAACTTCAAAAGGAACTAAAGTATTTGCTTTAGGAGGAAATGTAAATAATGTTGGGCTTGTAGAAGTACCAATGGGAACAACATTAAGAGAAATCATTTACGATATTGGAGGAGGAATACCAAATGGAAGAGAATTTAAAGCTGCTCAAACAGGAGGACCTTCAGGAGGGTGCATACCAAAAGAACATTTAGATACAAAAATAGATTATGAGAGCTTAGCACAGATTGGTTCTATGATGGGTTCTGGTGGCCTTATAGTAATGGACGACACTAAATGTATGGTAAACATAGCAAAATTTTATTTGGATTTCACTGTGAGTGAGAGCTGCGGAAAATGTACTCCTTGTAGAATTGGAACAAAAAGGATGCTAGAAATACTTGAAAGAATGTGTGACGGAAATGGAACAGAAGAAGACTTATATAAATTAGAGAAGCTAGCATTTAATATAAAAAGGTCAGCAATTTGTGGATTAGGACAAACAGCACCAAATCCAGTAATTAGTACAATGAAATATTTTAGAGAAGAATATAGACAACATGTTACAGCATATGAATGCAAGTCTATGGAATGTAAAGCTTTAGCAAAAATAAAAATAGACGAAGAAAAATGTAGAGGTTGTGACATTTGTAAAAAAGTTTGCCCAGTTGGAGCAATAACAGGAGAACCAGGGAAAGTGCACACAATAGACCAAAGCAAATGTATAAAATGTAGAAGTTGTATGCAGAAATGTCCATTCAAAGCAATAGGATGTTAGTTTGGGGACAGTCCCGAAACGAACAAAGTGTCCCTAAGTGAACAAGGAGGATTTATGATAAATTTAAAGATTGATGATAAAGAAATAAGTGTACCAGAAGGTATTACTATATTAGAAGCGGCAAGACAAGCAAATATAGATATTCCAACTCTTTGCTATTTGAAAGAAATTAACCAAATTGGAGACTGTAGAATGTGCATTGTGGAGGTAGAAGGAAGGAAAGGTTTTGCAACTTCTTGCATTCAAAAAGTAGAAGAGGGAATGGTTGTTCATACACATACACCTGCTGTAATGGAAGCAAGAAGAATGGTTTTAGATTTAATAATATCTAATCATGCAAAAGATTGTTTAACTTGTACAAGAAATGGTAATTGCGAACTTCAAGCATTAGCTATAAAATTCAATGTACTAAATATAGAATACGAAGGAGAAAGGACTAAACATAAAGTTGACGATAAATCTCCTGCAATTGTTAGAGACTTTAATAAATGCGTTTTATGTAGAAGATGTGTAGGAGCTTGTAAAAACATTCAAAATATTGGAGCAATAGACTGCATAAATAGAGGGTTTGAATCTTGTGTATCCACGGCAGGAGACAATAGTTTGGCTGATGTAGATTGTACGTATTGTGGACAATGTATAGAAGCTTGTCCAACTGGTGCTTTGCATGAACAAGATGATACTGCAAAAGTATGGAGAAAATTGAAAGACCCTGACGTGTATACAATAGTTCAAACAGCGCCAGCTGTTAGGGTTGCATTAGGAGAAGAATTTGGTATGCCAATAGGTGAAAATACAGTAGGTAAAATGGTAACAGCACTTAAAAAGTTAGGATTTGACAAAGTATTTGATACAAATACAGGAGCAGATTTTACAATAATGGAAGAAGCTAATGAATTTGTAGATAGAATATCAAATGGTGGAGTATTACCAATGATTACATCTTGTTGCCCAGCATGGGTTCGATTTGCAGAGAAGAATTATCCTGAACAATTAGCACATTTGTCAAGTTGTAAATCTCCACATCAAATGTTTGGAGCAGTTATAAAATCTTATTATGCTAAAAAATTTAATATTGAAGCATCAAAAATATATACTGTTTCTGTAATGCCATGTATTGCAAAAAAATATGAATGCACTCGTGAAGAAATGGAACAAGATGGACTTCGCGATGTTGATGCAGTTATTACAACTCGTGAACTTGCCAGAATGATTAAGCAAGGCAATATTGAATATACTTCATTAGAAGACTCAATTTTTGATGATCCAATGGGTGAAGCATCAGGAGCTGCTGCAATATTTGGAACAACAGGAGGAGTAATGGAAGCTGCATTAAGAACAGCAGCAGATACTATAGAAGGAAAGAATTTAGGACAGTTCGAATATACCAAAGTACGTGGTAGCGCAGGGATAAAGAGAGCGTCAGTTAACATATCTGGAAAAGAGATAAGAGTTGTAGTTGCTTCAGGATTAAGAAATGCAAGAAAAATAATGAACGAAATAAAAAATGGTAAGGCAGATTATGACTTTGTAGAAATAATGGCTTGTCCAGGAGGATGTGTAATGGGAGGAGGACAGCCTATAAAAAATTCTAAAACAAGAAGCATAGTTGATGTAAGAAAACTAAGAGCAGAAGCTTTGTACACAATAGATGAGAGAAGTGTAATTAGAAAATCACATGAAAATCCTACAATAAAAACAATATACAAAGAATTTTTCGAAAATCCGGGAAGTGAAACAGCTCATAAATATTTACATACAAAATACAAGAAACAAGAAAAATATAATATTTAATAAAATAAAATACCAAGAGGCATAATGCTTTTTGGTATTTTTTACTTAAAATTTATTCAGGGTAAGTAGCAGTGTCAATTTTCGAATACAATTCATTTGCTTGTTCTTGATTTATATACTCATATTCAAGCATAGAAGAAACTACTTTTTTTTGTCTGCTCTTAGTTAAATTAAAATTAACAGTTGGTGCATATACGCTAGGAGCATTAGGAATACCTGCTAACATAGTTGCATCATATAAAGTCATGTTTTTAGGAGATTTATGCAAATACCCTTCACATGCTTCTTTTATACCATAATAACCATCTCCAAAATAGATAGTATTGATATAAAATTCTAAAATGTCATCCTTTGAATATTTACGTTCTAATTCAAAGCTTAAAATTGCTTCAGCAACTTTTCGGCTAACAACATCATCTGCTGTAATAAAATACATATTTTTTGCAGTCTGTTGAGTTATAGTGCTTCCGCCTTCTTTAAAGTCCTTTTGCTTAATGTTACTAACTACAGCTCGGCAAAGAGCTATTACATCTATAGCACCATGTTTATAATATCTATGATCTTCAACAGCGATTACTGAATTTTTATAATATTCTGGCAAAAAAGATAAAGGAACAAAATTTTCATCTGATTTTATAGATTCAATTTTTTTCTCTAAACTAATTTCTGACAATTTTTCGTCATAAAGTTTTTTACCATTTATATAGCAAACACTACCAATAATTATGAGTACGATTAATATTAATAAAATTATTCTTTTAAAAATTTTCATACATTTGTACCTTTCTGAATATAAATATTTTGTTAAATATATTATAACACATAATAAAACAAAAAAATGAATATAAAGTGACATTTTTATTAAGAAATTTAGAGAATATATAAAGCAATAAAATAAAGAAAAAATAATATAAAAATATTATTAAAAATATTTGACAAAATGTATTTGTTAATAGATAATATAGATTGAAATAATATTAAACAATGAGATGAATTTTGAGAATTACGAAGGAGGAATTTTAAATGTACGTATTTAATAAGATAACAGTAACGCCACAATTACCAGAAAGAATAAATAAGTTGTCTGAAATAGCAGGTAATCTTTGGTGGGCTTGGAATACGGATTTCTTAAAATTATTTAAAGAAATAGATGGAGACTTGTGGGAGAATGTTGGAAAAAATCCAGTAAAATTTTTAAAATTAGTTTCACAAGAAAGATTAGAAAAAGTAGCAAATAATCCAGAGTTCTTAAAACAGTATGATAAAATAGCAAGTAATTTTTCGGATTACATGAATAGCAAAAATACATGGTTTAAAAGAAATTATCCAGATAATAAAAATGATTTAATTGCATATTTTTCAGCAGAATATGGATTAGATCAAATATTGTCTATCTACTCTGGTGGACTTGGAATTTTATCAGGAGATCACTTAAAGTCTGCAAGCGATTTAGGTATTCCACTTGTAGCTGTAGGACTTCTATACAAAAAAGGATTTTTCCATCAAATTATAAATGGTTATGGACAACAAATTGAAGAATATAGAGAAAATGACATAGATACTTTGCCTATTCACCCTGTTAAAGATGTAGAAGGTAAAGACTTATTAGTGTATGTAAATATGCCAAAGAAAAAGTTATATTTAAAAGTTTGGCAAATAAATGTAGGAAGAGTTAAATTATATTTAATGGATTCTGATATAGATGCAAATATTCCTGAGTATAGAGGTATCACTGCAAATTTATATGGTGGAAATCAAGAAACAAGAATACAACAAGAAATTGTACTTGGAATGGCTGGAACCAGCTTATTAAAAGTACTAGGATTAAACCCAACTGTATACCACATGAATGAAGGACATTCAGCATTCTTAATACTAGAATTAATGAAAAATATAATAAAAGAAAAGCAAGTAACATTTGACTTGGCAGAAGAAATAGTATCTGCAAAAACAATATTTACAACGCATACTCCAGTGCCAGCAGGAAACGATATATTCCCATTACCATTGGTAGAAGAATATTTTAAAGATTATTGGAAGAGATTTTCGATAACAAAAGAAGAATTTTTTAGATTGGGAATGGCTCCAAATGCAGATATGTCAAAAGCTGGATTTAACATGGGAATATTAGCCCTTAAATACTCTGGAAAGAAAAATGGAGTAAGTAAACTTCATGGAGCTGTATCAAGAGAACTTTTTGGAGAAGTATGGCCTAATATAGCTCCAAATGAATCCCCAATAGACTATGTAACAAACGGAATACATACATGTACATGGCTTGCACCAAATATGAAGAGGTTGTATAATCAATATTTAAAACCTTATTGGCAGGATGATATTCAAAATGATAGTACATGGGAAAGAATAGCAGATATTCCAGATGAAGAATTATGGAATGCTCATATGGAAAGAAAAGTAAAATTATTAAAATTAGTAAAAGAAAATGTAACAGCTAGACTAAAAAGAGAAGGATACCATTATAAAGACATAAATGATATAACTTCAAAATTAGATCCAAATGCTTTAACAATAGGATTTTCTAGAAGATTTGCTACATATAAAAGAGCAACATTAATATTTAGAGATTTAGAGAGAATAACACAAATATTAAATGAAGCAGGAAAACCTGTTCAAATAATATTTGCTGGTAAAGCACATCCATCAGACAATGGCGGAAAAGATTTAATAAAATATATTCATGAACTATCTATGAAACCACAATTTAGAGGAAAACTATTCTTATTAGAAAATTACAATATTGCAATTTCTAAATATTTAGTTAGTGGTGTTGATGTATGGTTGAACACTCCAAGAAGACCAATGGAAGCATCAGGAACATCAGGACAAAAAGTTGCTATAAATGGTGTTATAAACTTTAGTATTTTAGATGGATGGTGGGCCGAAGGATATAACCAAAAAAACGGATGGACAATAGGAACAAATGCAGAATATTCTTCTTATGACGAACAAGATAATGCAGATAGTGAAAGCATATATCAAACGTTAGAAAACAAAATAATTCCAACATATTATAATAAAGAAGAAAATGGATTATCAAAAAAATGGATAGAAATAATGAAAAACTCTATCATGTCAAATGCAGGAAGATACAGCACATCGAGAATGCTTATAGATTATACAAATAAATTCTATATGCCACTTTGCCAATTGTATAATAAATATTTTTCTGATTTGTCAACAGTTGCAGAATATAATACATGGAAAAATAACTTATATTCAAATTGGAACAACATTACTATTAAACAAGAAAAAGGAAACTTAGATAATATAACGGTGGATGCAGGAAATAACATTACTGTAAGATGCAAAGTTTATCTTCCAAATATAACAAAAGAATCAATTGAAGCACAAGTATATTATGGACAGATATCTGAAAATGGAGTTGTGGATAATATAGAAATAATTCCAATGCAACTAATTGGAGAGGATGACGAAAAGAAAGAATATGAATATGAAGCAACAGTAAAACTTACAACTGGTGGAAACTATGGATACACATTCAGAGTAATGCCAAAAAATGATATGCTATTAGATTCGGCAAATATGAATTTAATAAAATGGATAACTAAATAAGCAAATAATAAAAGCCTTGACATACAAGGCTTTTTGCAATATAATGGTTACATAATTTAAAGAGAAAATTAGGAGGGATAGCATGGCAGACATAAACGAATTAATGCAAGTTCGTAAAGAGAAAGAGCAAAAACTAAAAGACAATGGAATAAATGTACACCCAGAAAGGTATGAAAGAACTCATTTTATAATAGAAGCAAGAAATCTAGAAGATGGAACACAAAATGTATCAATAGCAGGAAGAGTAATGTCTAAAAGAAAACTTGGAAAAATAAGCTTTATAGATTTACAAGATTTAGAAGGACATCTTCAACTATGTATAAAAAGAGATGACTTAGGGGAAGAAAAATATAAATTTTTACACGAAACAATTGATATAGGCGATTTTATAGGAGTAAAGGGAGATATATTTACTACTCAAGCAGGAGAAAAAAGTTTACAAGTTTATGAATATACTTTCTTAGGCAAGGCACTACGTCCATTACCAGAAAAATTCCATGGAATAACAGACGTAGAAGCTGTATATAGAGAAAGACATTTAGACTTAATAATGAATGAAGAAACTAAAAAGAGATTTATATTAAGAACAAAATTTATAAGATTAATGAGAGAGTTCTTAGACAATCACAATTTCTTAGAAGTAGATACACCAGTTCTACAAAACACAGCTTCTGGTGCTACAGCCAAGCCTTTTATAACACATCACAATGCATTAGATATGGATGTTTATTTAAGAATATCACCAGAATTAACACTTAAAAAATTAATAATCGGTGGATTTTCAAATGTATATGAAATAGCTAGAGACTTTAGAAATGAAGGAATGGATGCAAACCATTTACAAGACTTTACTATGGTAGAAGGATATAGTGCATACTGGTGCTACAAAGATAATATGAAATTTTTGAAAGAAATGATAACATATATTTTAAGTAAGTTATATAATGGAAATTTGCACATAAAAATAGGAGAACAAGAAATTGACTTTGGTGGAGAATGGCCAATTGTTTCATTTAGAGATTTAATATTAAAAGATTGTGGAATAGACATAAATAAATTTGAAACAGCAGAAAGCTTACTTGCTGAAATTAAAACAAAAGGAATTAAACTTGATGCAGAAAACATAGAAAGTTTAGGCAGAGGAAATTTAATAGATACTTTATATAAAAAGGTAAGTAGACCAAAGATTATTAACCCAACATATTTAACAGAACATCCAATAGATTTATCTCCTCTTGCTAGAAGTAATGATGAACATCCAGAATTAACTGATAGATTCCAATTGGTTGTAAATGGACAAGAAATAATAAATGGATATTCAGAACTTGTTGATTCAGTAGAACAAGAAAGAAGACTATTAGAACAAAGCAAATTAAAAGCAAACGGCGATGAAGAAGCAATGAGTATTGATAATGAATATATTAAAGCAATGGAATTTGGAATGCCACCAATTTCTGGTTGGGGACTTGGAGTTGATAGATTTTTACAATTCTTAACCAATAGTGATAATATAAGAGATGTTGTATTATATCCATTAATGAGACCAAGAGCATCGGTAGAAGATGAAGAATAAGAAGACTGAAAACAAGCATAAATTTAGCCAAATGCTTGTTTTTTTGTGGTTTTTGTTATAAAATGGTAAGGAAAATTATTTTAAGTAGGTAGAGAAAAATTGAATAAGAAATGGGAAGTAAATGAAGCAAATGATATATTGATAAACCGAATATCAAATGAGTTCAATGTAAGCAGATTAGTTGCAAGTATTATTGTGAATAAAGGATTAACAGACAGCAATGAAATAGAAGTTTTCTTACATCCAAGAAGAACTGATTTTCATGATCCATTCTTAATGCCAGACATGGAAATTGCTGTAAACAGAATTATTAAAGCAATAAAGCAAAATGAAAAAGTAGCAATATATGGAGATTATGATGTTGACGGCATTACAAGTAGTACAATTCTAAAAAGATTTTTAGAAGAAAGAGGCTTGAAAACAGATGTATACATACCTAACAGATTAAATGAAGGGTATGGATTAAATGAAGAAGCAATAAGAGAAATTGCCAAAACAGAGCATACATTAATTATTACAGTTGATTGTGGTATTACAGGGAATAAAGAAATAGAACTTGCAAGCTCATTAGGAGTTGAAACTGTTGTAACAGACCATCATGAGCCTGCAGAAAAGCTACCAAAAGCTTTAGCAGTTGTTGATTGTAAGAGAAAAGATAATAAATATCCTTTTAATGGACTAGCGGGAGTAGGAGTTGCTTTTAAATTAATACAAGCGATAGCAACAAGATTAGGAATAAGAGAAGAGGAATATTTAAAATATTTAGATTTAGTTTGCGTAGGAACAATATCAGATATAGTTCCATTAGTAGACGAAAATAGAACAATATCAAAATTAGGACTTAGACTTGTAAAGCAAACAAGAAATATAGGCTTAAAAGTATTACTAGATAGTATTGGATATCAAAAAATTGATTCAAACACTATATCTTTTGGAGTTGCTCCAAGAATAAATGCTTGTGGAAGAATGGGGCATGAAAAAGAGGCGCTTGAATTATTTTTAACAAATAGTATAGAAGAAGCCAAAAAAATAACTGAAAATTTAAATAAATACAATCTAGAAAGGCAAGAAATAGAAAAAAGAATATTTAACGAAGTACAAGAAATGATGCAGAGACCAGAGGAACAAAAACTTCCTTGTATAATTTTAGGAAAGGAAAATTGGCATCACGGTGTAATAGGAATAGTATCTTCTAAGATAACAGATATGTATTTTAAACCTAGTATTCTTTTATGCTTTGAAGATAATTTGGCAAAAGGTTCTGGTAGAAGTGTTCAAGGTTTTGATTTACATGAAGCATTAGAAAAATGTAATACATATATAAAACAATTTGGTGGACACAGCATGGCTGTAGGAATAACAATTGAAAAAGATAATTTTGAAAAATTAAAAAAAGAACTGGAAGACTATGCTACAGCAATGGATGTATCTTCAATTGTACCTGTAATAAAAATAGATGAAAAAATTCAACTTCAAGATATAAGTATAAAAGACATAAAAGACTTAGAGTTATTAGAACCATTTGGAGAAGGAAACAAAATGCCGTTATTTCAAATAAGTAATGTAAAGATTTCTTCTATAAGAGCTCTTTCGGAAGGAAAACATCTGAAAATGTCACTTAAAGATGAAAACAAATTCATAGATATAATAGGATTTAACCTAGGAAATTTATCATCAGAATACCCTATTGGAACAAAGGTAGATGTTGTAGGAAACTTAGAAATTAATAATTATAAAGGAATGGAAACAATTCAAATAAATTTAAAAGATATTAGACACAGCCTAAATTAGATAAATATGTATGTTTGAGGGGAATACTCAAATATACAAAAGGAGATGATAATATGTCAGAGAAGATAAATCATACCATAGATGATATATTGGAAACTACAAAGAAACTAAATAGAAGAGCAAATTTAAAAACAATAAGAAAAGCATATGATTTTGCAAATGCCCAGCATGGTAATCAATTACGAAAATCTGGGGAACCATACATAATTCACCCACTTCAAGTTGCATATATACTAGCTACTCTTGGCTTGGATGAGAGCACTATTTGTGCTGCACTTTTACATGATGTGGTGGAGGACACTCCAATAACTTTGCAAGACCTATCAAAGGAATTTTCGCCAGAAATAGCTGAAATGGTTGACGGTGTTACAAAGCTTGGAAAGCTAAACTATACAAGTGAGCAAGAAGAACAGGTAGAAAATTATAGAAAAATGTTCTTGGCAATGGGAAAAGATATTAGAGTAATTTTAATAAAATTAGCTGATAGATTGCATAATATGAGAACATTAAAATACTTAGCTAGAGACCGTCAAATTGCAAATGCTAGAGAAACAATGGACTTGTATGCACCTCTTGCAAATAGATTAGGTATGTACTCTTTAAAATGGGAACTAGAGGATTTATCTTTTAAATATTTATATCCTGAAGATTATAGAGAATTAGTAGAAGGTATAGATAAAAAAAGAGAAGAAAGATTAAAGTTTATAGACCAAATTATGGAGGAAATCAAGGTTGATTTAAAAAAACAAAGAATAGAAGCAGAAATAACAGGAAGAGCAAAGCATTTATATAGTATTTATAGAAAAATGCAAAGAGACAATAAAACACTTGACCAAATATATGATTTGTTTGCATTAAGAATAATTGTAAATTCTGTAAAAGATTGCTACGCAGCACTAGGAGTTGTGCACGAATTGTATAATCCAATGCCAGGAAGATTTAAAGATTATATTTCTGTACCGAAACCTAATATGTATCAATCTTTGCATACAACATTAATAGGTCCTAAAGGAACTCCATTTGAAGTACAAATACGTACATGGGATATGCATAGAATAGCAGAATATGGTATTGCTGCACATTGGGCATATAAAGAAGCAAGTTTCTTTGGAGGCAAAAAAGCAAATGTGACTGTAAGCGAAGATAAATTATCTTGGCTTAGACAAACATTGGAATGGCAAAAGGATATGCAAGATCCTCAAGAATTCTTAAACACTTTAAAAACAGAATTATTTGAAGACGAGGTATATGTATTTACTCCAAAAGGAAAAATTCAAGTATTACCAAAGGGAGCAACGCCTATAGACTTTGCTTATAGTATTCACGAAGAGATTGGAAACCACATGACAGGTTGCAAAATAAACAGTAAAATGATGCCTATTGTAACGAAGTTAAAAAATGGTGATATAGTAGAAATATTAACTTCAGACAAATCAAAAGGACCAAGTAGAGATTGGCTTAAATTTATAAAAAGTAGTACAGCTAAAACTCGTATACAGCAATGGTTTAAAAAACATGAAAGAGCAGAAAATATTGCTAAGGGAAAAGATGCATTAGAAAGAGAAGTTAAAAAAATAGGAATGAGCTATCCAGAATTGTTCAGACCAGAGTTCATAGATGCAGCAATAGACAGATACAAATTTAATGGCATAGACGATATGTTTGCAAGTGTTGGGTTTGGAACAATAACTGCAAATAAGATAGTTTCAAAAGTTCTAGAAGAATATAGAAAAGTTCATAAAGAAGAAAATATAGAAGCGAAAATAGAAGAATTGTCTAGAGAAAAAAATCATAATAAACCATCATCAAGCGGTGTAATTGTAAAGGGAATAGATAATTGTTTAGTTAAATTATCAAGATGCTGTAATCCAGTACCAGGAGATGAAATTGTAGGATATATCACAAAAGGTAGAGGAGTATCAGTACATAGAAAAGATTGCAAAAATATCAATGACTTATTATCAGAAGAAAATAGAATGATAGATGTATCTTGGTATACAGACAAACCATCAAATTATAATGTAGATATTATTGTATATTCAAATGATAGAAATGGATTGCTAGCGGATATTATAGCTACTGTTACGGCTGAAAAAGCACCTATTATAGCAATAAGTTCTAAAGTTTCTAAAGAAAGAATTGTTTTAACAGAAATAACAATAGAAGTAAGTAATATATCTCAACTAAACAATGTTCTAAAAGCCATAAGAAAAGTAGATAGCGTATATGAAGTAAAGAGAAATAAATAAAGGAAGTATATACAAATGATATTAAAAAGATTAAAAGTACAAACATCACTTGGTGATGATACTAATTGCTATATAGTAGAAGATGAAAAAACAAAAGAAACTATGGTTATTGATCCAGGTGGTGAAGCAGATAAAATAATCGAGATGCTAGATATACTAGAGGCAAAAGTTAAATATATTTATTTAACACATTGCCATGGTGACCATATAGGAGCAGTAACTAAGGTTAAGAATAAAAAAGGCGGAAAAATATTAATTCACAGAGACGATGCAGAAGGGTTAAATGATGAAAACATTAATTTGAGCTTGTGCATAAATATGGGCGATATAGAACTAGAACCAGATTCGAGAGTAGATGATGGAGATTTAATACACATAGGAGAATTAGAATTCAAAGTTATTCATACTCCAGGACACACCAAAGGAGGAAGTTCACTATATTGCCAAAAAGAAGAATTACTATTTTCCGGAGATACATTGTTTAGAGGAACATGGGGAAGAACAGATTTGCCAACTAGTTCTTTCGAAAAAATTATAGATTCGATAACGAACAAGTTATTAGTATTACCAAATGAGACAATTGTCTATCCTGGACATGGAAAATCAACAGTAATAAAAGAAGAAAAATCAATTTACTTAGAACTAAAACCAAGACAAGAACTATAGTACGTTTGGGGACAGTCCCAAAACGTACAAACTGTCCCTAAGTGGACAAAAGGAGGAGAGCATGGGAAAGACGGAACCAAGAACATTACCTGGTTTTATGGAATTGTTGCCAAATGAGCAAATTCTATTTGATCAGATGAAGCAAAAAATAGAAAATTCATATAAAACATTTGGCTTTTTACCAATAGATACACCTATAATAGAGTTTTCAGAAGTGTTACTTGCAAAAGCAGGAGGGGAAACAGAAAAGCAAATATATAGATTTACAAAGGGTGATACAGATTTGTCTTTAAGATTTGATCTAACTGTACCACTTGCAAAATATGTAGCTAAAAATTATGGAAATTTGAGTTTCCCTTTTAGAAGATATCAAATAGGTAAAGTGTATAGAGGGGAAAGAGCTCAAAAAGGAAGATATAGAGAATTTTATCAATGTGATATTGATATAATTGGAGATGGAGAGCTAGATATAATTAACGATGCAGAGCTTCCTGCTGTTATATATTCAACGATTAAAAAATTAGGATTTGAGAATTTTACAATAAAAATTAATAATAGAAAAATACTAAATGGATTGTACGAAAGTATTGGACAAAAAGAAAATTCTGTTGCTATTATGAGAATTATAGATAAACTAGATAAAATTGGAGAAGAAGCGGTAAAAGAAGAATTATTGAAAATAGATATTCCGACAAATACAATAAATACAATTATAGAATTTATAAAGATTGAAGGAACTATAGATGAAAAAATTGAAAAATTAAAAAATCTAAAAATTGAAAATGAAATATTTTTAAAAGGTGTAGAAGAACTTGAAGAAGTTGTTAAAAACATTAGATTATTTGGAGTTCCAGAAAATAATTTTACTGTGGATTTAACAATAGCTAGAGGATTGGATTATTATACCGGAACTGTATATGAAACATTTTTGAATGAATATAGAGAATTGGGAAGTATTTGCTCTGGAGGAAGATATGAAAACTTAGCAGAAAACTATACTGATAAGAAATTACCAGGAGTAGGAATTTCAATAGGGCTAACAAGATTGTTCTTTAAACTAAATGAATTAAATTTAATAAAAGCAGATAAAAAATCAATATCAAATATTATAATAATTCCAATGACAGAAAACAAAACTATGCCATTAAAGTTAGCAATGGAATTAAGAAACTTAGGGATAAATACAGAAATATATTTAAGCGATAAAAAGCTTAAAGCAAAAATGAAATATGCAGATAAATTAGAGATACCTTATGTTATAGTCATAGGAGATAACGAAATAGAGTGTAAAAAAATAAAGCTAAAAAATATGAAAACAGGAGAAGAAACAGAAATAGAATTTAATGCAGAAAAAATTGCAGAATTAATAATATAAAATGATAAATTAAAATAATAATGTAGCCAGAAAACGCATTTTAAGCAAAGTGAATCCGAGTATATCGGGTTCACTTTGTTTTATATAAATTAAAAGCAATTGAATATTAATGTAATACTTCGTCCAGTACTTTTGCCAAATATTTCATACTACCCATAGACTGTTCTAAAGTATTTCCAGTAGCACCAACTTCGATTATACAAGCTGCATTACCAAGTTGCTGATTATATCTACTATTTCTAAGTAATATAGGCCTAAACAAACCAGGATATAACTCATTGGCTTTTTCTTGAACTTTAACTGCAAATTTTAAATTCTTTTGCCAATTAGGATGTTCCAGTCCACCACCATCAGTACCGATTACAAACATTAACTGAGAAACTACTTCATCTCCAATTTTTATAGATGGAGCATAAGAAGTATCTCCAATAGCGTCTCTATGTAAGTCAATTATAATATCTGTATTAGGATGAGAAACAAGCAGGTTTTCAATAGTAGCCATAGATCTACCATAAGAACCAGAATATGCAGGATAATCATGATAAGTTTTGTCATGTATAACATTGTATCCATAAGATGATAACTGTTCCGAAAGAGAATCTCCAACTCTAGAAACAGAAAAATTTAAATCTGTAGTTCTAAAAGTTCCACTAGCCTCATAAGGGTAAGCTTCGGTAGGAGTATAACTTTCACAGGTATGAGTATGGAAAAGCATAATATCAGATTTATTTATATCAAGAGTATCGCAACTTAAAATATCTTCTGTTAAAGCATAATCCGTTTCGTTTTTTATTACAACACCGTTATATTCATCTGTATATTTATTAGGAACAATGCTATCTAATACTTGAATCTCTAAATTTGTTTCAGCTTGTTCAACAGGAGGAACTGTTTCTGGAGGTGTTTCTTCAAGAGGTGAATCTGAAGGCGGATTAGAAGCAAGCTCAATAGATGAAATAACAGGAAGCTGATAATTAAGTAAAAGTTGTAATGGATTTTTAGACTCAATGTATGAAGTTTCTGCTATAAAAAAATTAGAATTGTTCAATTCAGAAATTCCAGGGATTGATTGATTCAATATGTTTGTTGAAACTTTAATAAAGTCTAAGTTCTTAAGTAATAGATTAATACAAAATATTAGTAAAAAAAAAGCTACAATGATAAATAGAAATTTAAATAATCCTTTAATATTAATTACAGTTACATTAAACATAACTTTTCTCCTTTGTCCATAAACATATCGTAATTACTCGTGCATAATAACAGTATATTCTAAAGAGGTATAAATATAACCAAAACTCTTGCAATAAGAAATTTTTTAATATATTATTAATACGATAATTAAACAAAGGAGAGAAAAGTATGGTTGGTTTAAAATTAGATTTAAAAAACGTAGGAATAAAAGAAAGTGAAATACTAAAATATAGCAAAGAAGTTGCTGCTATTCATCAAGAATTGCATGAGAAAAAAAACGATGAAAACGAGTTTCTAGGGTGGTTAGAGCTTCCAACCAAATACAATAAGAAAGAATTTAAAAAAATTAAAGAATGTGCTCAAAAAATACAAAAAAATTCAGACATACTATTAGTAATTGGAATAGGTGGTTCATATTTAGGTGCAAGAGCAGTAATAGAAGCCTTAACAAATACATTTTATAATTTACAAGAAAAAGGTATTAGAAAAACTCCTCAAATAATATATGTTGGGAACAATTTAAGCCCTAACTATATAAATGATGTAATAGAGCTAATAGGAAATAAAGATTTTTCAATAAACGTAATATCAAAATCTGGAACAACAACAGAACCAGCTATTGCTTTTAGAATATTCAGGGAATTACTAGAGGCAAAATACGATTTAGAGGAAGCAAGAAACAGAATATATGTTACTACCGATAAAGAGAGAGGAGCATTAAAACAGTTAGCAACTAGAGAAAAATACGAAACGTTCGTAATTCCAGAAAATGTTGGAGGAAGATATTCTGTGTTAACTGCTGTGGGACTTTTACCAATAGCCGTGGCAGGAGTAGATATAGATAAACTTATGAAAGGGGCAAGATTTGCTCAAGATAAATACTGTGATGAAGACTTAAAATATAATGAATGTTATCAATATGCAGTTGCAAGAAACATATTATACAAAGAGGATAAAAACATAGAAATATTAGCAAATTATGAACCTAAAATGCACTACATGATAGAGTGGTGGAAACAGTTATATGGTGAAAGTGAAGGAAAAGACGAAAAAGGTATTTTTCCAACAGGAGCGGATTTTACTACAGATTTACATTCACTTGGCCAATATATTCAAGAAGGTAGAAGAAACCTATTTGAAACAGTAATTAGAATAGAAAAAGCAGATAACAACATTTTAATTAATATAGATGAAGACAATTTAGATGGACTAAATTATTTAGTGGGAAAATCATTAGATTTTGTAAATAAAAAGGCTATGGAAGGAACTATACAGGCTCATGTTGATGGAGATGTACCTAATATTTTAATAACAATGCAGGAATTAAATGAAGAAACTTTAGGTCAATTAATATATTTCTTTGAACTAGCGTGTGCTATGTCAGGAAGAATTTTAGGAGTAAATCCATTCAATCAGCCAGGAGTAGAAAAATACAAAAAGAACATGTTTAAATTATTAAAAAAGCCAGGATATGAAAAATAAGATATAAAGGGTTAAAATTAGTAATAATTACTATTTAAATATTGACATAATATCAAAAAAGGTGTATTATAAAAACATGTTAATAAAGAATAGCAATGGGACAAAGTAAAGTAAAGGTTACCAAAAGAGAATATTAGTCACAGGCTGAGAGCTAATAGTGGAAAACATATTTGAAAAACTACCCCACAGAGTAAATACTTTAAATGTAAAATATTTAAATAATTAACTGGCGTAAGCTTGCTTATAAAATTAAGTTAAAAATTAGGATGGAACCGTGTATAATAAATACACTCCTAAATGTGAATCAAAAACGCATTTAGGAGTTTTTGTTTCGCTATAAATGTTCGTTGGGGGACAGTCCCCAATCGTACAAACTGTCCCTAAACGGACAATATAAATATAAGGAGGAGAATTTTATGATAAGCATTGAATTGAAAGACGGAAGCAAAAAAGAAGTAGAGAATGGATTATCTGTTTTAGAAATTGCCAGAGGAATTAGTGAAGGATTAGCAAGAGTTGCTATGGCAGGAAAAGTTGATGGAGAAGTTGTAGACTTAAGACACAAATTAGATAAAGATTGTAAATTAGAGATTTTAACTTTTGATGATGAAGATGGAAAAAAAGCTTATTGGCATACAACATCACACATAATGGCACAGGCTATTAAAAGATTACACAAAAATGACAATGTTCAGCTAGCTATTGGACCAGCTATAGAGGCAGGTTTCTATTATGATTTTGACACAGAATACAGATTTTCTGAGGAAGACTTTGAAAAAATAGAAGAAGAAATGAAAAAAATAATTAAAGAGGATTTACCTATAGAAAGATTTGAACTTCCAAGAAATGAAGCTATTAAATTAATGAAAGAAGCAGGAGAAAATTATAAGGTAGAATTAATAGAAGACCTACCAGAAGGTGAAGTTATTTCTTTCTATAAACAAGGAGAATTTACAGATCTTTGTGCAGGACCTCATCTAATGAGCACTGGAAAAGTAAAGAGTGTAAAGCTTTTATCTACTTCAGGAGCTTATTGGAAAGGCGATGAGCATAATAAAATGCTTCAAAGAATTTACGCAGTTTCTTTCCCAAAAGCTAGTCTTCTAGAAGAACATCTTGCTAAATTAGAAGAAGCAAAAGAAAGAGATCATAGAAAACTAGGAAAAGACTTAGAATTATTTATGACTCATAAACTAGTTGGTTCAGGACTTCCAATGTATTTACCAAATGGTGCAACTGTAAGAAGATTATTAGAAAGATATATTCAGGACAAAGAAATAAAAATGGGATACAAACATGTATATACACCATCACTTGCAAATGTAGATTTATACAAAACATCAGGACACTGGGATCATTATAAAGAAGATATGTTCCCAGTAATGAAAATGGAAAATGAAGAATTAGTATTAAGACCAATGAATTGCCCACATCACATGCTAATATTCAAAAGCAAAATGCGTTCATATAAAGACTTACCAATCAGAATAGGAGAATTAGCTCACGACTTTAGATATGAAGATAGTGGAACAGTTTGCGGAATCGAAAGAGTTAGAGAAATGTGCCAAAATGATGCACACTTATTCGTAAGACCAGATCAAATAAAAGATGAGGTCGCAAAAGTAGTTAAATTAATACTTGATGTATATGAAGATTTTGGATTTAAAGATTACAAATTTAGATTATCTTTAAGAGATAAAAATGATAAGCACAAATATTTTGATGATGACCAAATGTGGGAAAATGCAGAAAGTGAACTTCGTGAAATATTAACAGAATTAGGATTGGATTTCTACGAGGCAGAAGGAGAAGCAGCTTTCTATGGTCCAAAATTAGATGTTCAGTTAAAATCTGCAATAGGACATGATGTAACTGTTTCTACATGTCAATTAGACTTCTTATTACCAGAAAGATTTGAATTAGAATATATTGGAGAAGATGGAAAAGAACATAGACCAGTTGTTATTCATAGAGCAATACTTGGAACATTCGATAGATTTATGGCATTTTTAATAGAAGAAACAAAAGGAGCGTTCCCAACATGGCTTGCACCAACACAAGTAAAGATATTACCAATATCAGACAAATACTTAGAATATGCAAATAAAGTAAAAGAAGCTTTGTTAGAAAAAGATGTAAGAGTAGAAATAGACGATAGAGCAGAAAAAATAGGATACAAAATTCGTGAGGCACAGCTTCAAAAAGTTCCTTATATGCTAGTTGTTGGAGAAAAAGAACAAGAAGCAGGAGAAGTAGGAGTTCGTAATAGAAAAGATGGAGACATGGGAGCAATGAAACTTGCAGACTTTGTTAATAATATAGATGAAGAAATAAAAACTTTTGCAAGATAATATTAATACATTTATTTTTACGCGGGACATATAAAAAAATAATAAAATTAAGCAAAAAGGAAAATAATATTAGATGAAGAACAGTAAAAAATAGCATAAATTTATGCTATTTTTTTATTGTACAAATATAGAAATAAGTAATATATTATGATATACTAAACGTCGAATAAAAAATACCTATTAAAGGTTGCAGAATAAATTGGAGGAAAACAAATGCCAAGAAAAGTTGTAAAAGGAAACACAGAAAACTTAAATATGCTAAGAGAAAAAGTAGATTATATAGGCTTTGAATTAGAAAAAGTGCCAGAATTTTTAAAAGAATTCGAGCCACTCAATTACAGAGTTCCAAAAGTATATGATGAAACAACATATAAAGTGTATAAATACATAAATGTAAAAGATATAGAAATACTAATTACTCCAAAAGATAGGCTAGACGATTTAACAGAAAGATACAAATTAGCAAGTCCATTATTTACATATATGAAACCAGAGACAAATGAAGATATTGAAAAATATGCATACTTTTTAAAAATGATTAATCAGACAAGAATGAATGATATTGAAAATATAGAAAAAGAACAAAAAGAATTTCAAAAAGAAATTCCTTTTGATGTAAAATTCTCTAACAATTTTAAATGGCAAATATTTTATTCTGATTATGCAAATAAATATTTTATGCTTGCATCTACAAACGAAACAGATAATTCACCTATGTTTTATTTACTAAAAAGAAAAATTGCAGAAAATAAGAGTAGAAGCAAAAAAGAAGAAAAAATATTTATACCAATTAGTAATGAAGAATATTCAGAAGCAATATTAAAAAAATCCGAGATTGATGACTTAGAAAATTATTTGTGGTATTTTACAAAAAACTGGGCATCAATATATGAAATTACAGACCAAGAAGGGCAAACATTTTTGCAAATAGTTGGCGAAACAGTCATATATGATAAAATTACTAGCAAATATAGAATAGTGCTTAAAGATAAAAAAGAGGCAATAAAAAAGTATAAATTAATAAAAGCGTTATTTATATTAGCTTATGATTTACAAAATGAATATAATTTTAAAATTAAAATTAGTGAAGATGGAGGAATTGATTTTTATTATAAAGACAAAAAAATTGAATATGATTCTTTACTAGAATTTTTAAAAGAAGAGGCAATTGCAAAAATTAAAGAAAATGATAATATAAAAAATGATACAAAAGAAGTAAAAGCAGATATAAAAGATTTACAAAAGAAAGAAGAAGAACAAAAACAAGAATATCTAAGAAAAGAAAGAGAGATAGTGACTTTCTTAGAATGTAAAAAAACTTTTGTTGGAAGAATTAAATATTTTTTCAAAGGCAAGAAAAGTAAAAAAAGAGAAGATATAGAGCATTCGGCAAATAAAGAAAGACTAAAAGAAATTTTAGAGCAAGATAAAGAAGTAAATACTCATTACAATGATGAAGAAATGGAAACAAAAAAATATACAGTAGAAGACATAATCAAAATTGGAAAAGAACTAGAGGACAACAGAAAAGAAAATAAAAATTTAAAATTAGATTTAAAATCATTACAGAACAAAGTAGAGAATCTTGAAAAGAAAATAAAAAATGCCACTGAATTTCTTGAGGAAATAGACAAGCACAAAAAAAGTATATTTGAATTCTGGAAATATGCAAACAAAGATGAGTCAAAAATGTTACAAGAAGGTGAAACGCAGGAAGAAGTAAATGGCAAAAATATGCTCAAAAAAACTTTTGACTATGAAGAAGATATTGAAAGCTTAGCCAATAAAATAGATACACAACAAAGAGAAAAATTAACTCACAAAGCTCAAGATGCTTTATTTGCTTCTAATTTTGTATTAGACGGAATTAACATAGTGTCAAAAACAAAATTATTAAAATCAGATGAGGAAAAGTTATCAAATTTATTAGAAGCACTTAAGGCTGATTACAGAAAAGACATAGATAAAATTGAAGAAAAAGATTTTGATATATTTGGCAATGTAAGTGAAGATAAAA